>JBBSTN010000039.1:0-15543 GCA_038235845.1 Gemmatimonadales bacterium
GAGAGAGCGAACTGTTGTACTTCTCGACGACGCGCCCCATACCGCCACGGTAATCGAAGGTGGCAAACGCGTGCGAATCGACCTGGGCTCGCATCACGGGCTGCCCTTGATCGGAGATCCAGACGTCCGCGGATCTGATGATCCCTCCGTGATTGTGTACACATCAGCCATGGAAGGCTGGGCACGTGGCGCCATTCTGACTCACCGCAACCTGCTTTCAAATGCCCGCTCGACGATTGCTGCTGCGGCCATTACAAGCGACGATCACGTCCTCGCCATGCTGCCCTTCTCGCACCTGTTCGGACTTGTGGTCTCGGCTATCGCGCCCCTGCTTGCAGGTGCACGCGTGACGACGATCAGTCGGTTCAATCCCGTTAGGGCAATCGAGACTATTCAAACTGGAGGCGCGACTTTTCTCGTCGGAGTGCCGGCGATTTTTCATGCATTGGTACAAGCCATCGAGCGAAAGGGAAGGAATCTTTTCGATCATCAGCTCCGCGTCTGCATCTGCGGTGGCGCGCCGTTGTCACCCGACCTTCAAGACAGGTTTTGGGAAGTGACGGGCGTCGAACTGCGACAAGGATACGGTTTGACCGAAACCGGGCCGGTTGCGCTATTCAATGATGTTTCGCGTCCGAATCAAAGGGAACGGCTAGGCACTCCTTTTCCCGACGTGGAAGTCTCAATTCGTGATAAACTCTCTAACCAGCCTTGCGATAACGAAGTAATCGGCGAGATCTGCGTTCGGGGCGATAATGTTTTTCACGGCTATGTAAACAACGCCTCCGATGGCCTTCGCCTGGTCGACGGATGGTTGCATAGCGGCGACGCCGGAAGCAGGAGTGCGGATGGAAGCGTTACTTTTCACGGGCTGCTAAAACGCATGTTTACGCGCAACGGTTTCAACATCTACCCGCGCGAACTCGAACGAGTCATCGAAAACCTGCCCGGTGTGGAAAGCGTTGAAGTATCCGCATCTCCGGACACTATGCGTGAGAACGAAATCGTTGTCGACGTTGTCGGCCGCGTCGATGAAGACGACGTCCGGGCGTGGTGCGAATTGCATCTCAGCGACTACAAACAACCGGGCATAATACGGGTTCGTTCAGGTGGCGATTGAGAACTCGCTGCACAAGCGCTCTCAGGCCACGATCTGCATACCTCTTGTCGGACGTTGCACATTCCAGTCAGGTCGCGGAAAGCTCGCATCGTCGAGTGCCCGTTCAAACGCTGCCACGCATTCGATACAGAACTGCGTGCCGGCGCATCGGCGCAACTCAGCAACAGCTTCGTCTATGCTGATGCCAGCGCGGTAAGGTCTCCCGCTCGTCATCGCGTCGAACGAGTCAGCAACGGCAGTTATGCGCGCTTCGATAGGAATCTCCTGCCCGCACAATCGGTCGGGAGTGCCGTTGCCGTCCACGCGCTCGTGATGCGAACGCACTACGGCCAGCGCGTGAGGCATGTCTCTCATCAGCGGCGCCAGAAGACGCCATCCGATTACTGGATGTTCCATGACATGTTCATACTCTTCATTGGTGAGCGGTCCTTCCTTGTTCAACACCGTCTCGCGCACACCGATCTTTCCGATATCATGTAGTCGACTGCCGATGTCCAGCTGTTCCATCACGGATTGATGAAGTCCCATCTCCCCTGCGATCGCCATCGCGTAGCGCGACACGCGGGTGCTGTGCCCCCATGTGTACGAATCCTTGACTTCCAGCGCGTCGGCAAGCGCCTGAAGTGCTGCCAGGAATAGATCTTCGTACTTGCGGGTCTGAATCATTACCCGCTCATCCAACTGCGTGCGATAGACGTTATTCTCGGCGATCATGCGGTGTTTTTCGAGCGCCACCGAAACGCGTGCAGCAACGTCTTCCGGGACGATCGGAAGAAGCAGATAGTCGAGCGCTCCTTCGTTGATAAAGCGCGCGGCTAGCGGCAGCTTTCCAGCGCATGTCAACACCACGATTGCAGTCTTCGGCCATTTGCTGCGGACGGTGCGAATAAGTTCGACTGACTCCTGATGCGCGTCGTCGCATTCAACTACGAGCAGCGAAATCCCAACCGCCGCCAGAATGGCCATGGCTTCGCCACGATTCGCAGTTTCGATGCAGACGAAGCCCGACTGTGTGAGCGAGGTCCTCAGCTCATCTGGGTTTATCGACGGGCTTCGGAGTATGAGACAGTGACTTGTTATTGTCTTGCTATGTTGGGTATGCATCGTCCTCAGGCCGCCGGTCGGGGATCGAACGGATCCGTCAGCTTTAGCCGCCTCGTCCCTGTCGATATCGCTTTCAACGCCGGGTTCAGCACGCTAATCCGGGCTTTCGCTCGCTCCGGCTCTGCGCTCTCGCTACTATTCGCGATCGAACGAACCAGACGGAGACCATGACTCGCATTTACGACGAAGACCTCGCTGGCGGCGTTTCCACGCGCGCCATTCACGCCGGACAGCGTCCGGAACCCCTTGCCGGCGCCATAATGACGCCGGTGTACCTCACGTCCACCTATGTCCAGGACGGATTCGGAGTCAATAAAGGATACGAATACGCCCGGGGTAAGAACCCCACACGGGAGGCGCTTGAGCGTAACATCGCCACTCTCGAGCGTGGGCGACACGGGTTCGCCTTTTCGAGCGGAATGGGCTGCCTCGACTCCATTATGAAGCTCTTTCGTGCAGGTGATCATATCATCTGCGGAGAAAATGTGTACGGCGGCACGTTTCGACTTTTCGACAAGATTCTGCAGCATCTGGGGCTGTCGTTCACCTATGTGGATTCACGGGATCCTCAGCTAGTCGAAGATGCGTTTACGCCGGCCACTCGCGCGCTGCTCGTGGAAACCCCGACGAATCCTCTCATGCGACTCACCGACCTGAGCGCCATGAGCGACATCGCCAAACGGCACCAGGCACTGCTGATTGTAGACAACACCTTCGCTACGCCCGTCTTTCAACGGCCGCTTGAACTGGGTGCCGACATCGTTTGGCACTCCGTGACCAAGTACCTGAACGGTCACTCTGATATGATCGGCGGCGTGGCCGTCGTTCTTGAGGACGAGCTCGCAACCCGCCTCCAGTTCATCCTCAACGCCGCCGGCGCGGTGCCGGGGCCATTCGACTGCTGGTTGGCTCTGCGAGGCACCAAAACTCTGGCGCTCCGCATGAAGCAACACGACATCGCAGGGCGTCGGATATCGGCATTCCTCGCCGAAAAACTTGGACACGGCAACGTTATCTATCCGGGGTTGCCAAATCACCCTCAGCACGAACTCGCCAAACGTCAAATGTCCGGATTTGGCGGCATGATAACACTCGAGCTGGGTACGACCGAGCGAGCGCGAAAGCTTCTCGAGGGTGTGAAGATATTTGCCCTTGCAGAGTCTTTGGGGGGCGTGGAGAGCCTTATAAGCCATCCGGCAAGCATGACACACGCCTCGGTCGAACCCGAGCGCAGAGCCGCGCTTGGGCTCACCGAGGGCATGGTGCGACTCTCCTGTGGCGTGGAAGACGTCGAAGACCTGATCGCTGATCTCGAGGGCGCTCTGCCCGCGTAAACCCGCGTAAACCCGGGTAAACCCGCGTGGTTTCCGTGCGGCCAACTGGCGAGGCAGGGCGCGACATGCAGTGTATTGATTGATCACCGAAATTGCGGATATTGCGGATATTGCGGAGATTAGAGCTATTTCGGAACCTGAACGTGGATGCGGCCGTAGGGAGATTGTAATTTCTCCCGCGGCCGCTTCCTAATTCCGCGTTCCGGTTCTCGTCCACAATCTCGAGACTGCCCATGACTGCGCCACAATCAGCTCCGCAAACTCCAGGGTCGCGTACGGCGCTAACCCAGATTTCCTCGGTTTCCTGGGAGCACCCCGCCGATCGTGCGGCGCTGCACTCGCTCAGGTCGCTTCCCGGCTTCGACACAGTGGTGCGACGCGTTGCTACGCTAACGGGTGAGAGAACAGTAAGGAATCTTTTTCTCGGGGACGCCGTGCTGGTGGGAGCCCGCCAGCGTCCACAATTGCACAGCCTTTTTCAGGACGTTCTCGCTTCGCTCGACTGGCCGGACGCCGGAAAGCCGGTGCCTCAGCTGTATGTAACGCAGTCGCCATTGGTCAGCGCTGCCGCGATAGGCTTCGAAAACCCGTTCATTGTGATGAGCTCCGGCACGCTGGATCTGCTCAACCCCGACGAGCAACGATTTATTCTGGCGCACGAGCTCGGCCACATTATGAGCGATCACATGACGTACCGCACCCTGGCCACGATCCTCGTCTACTTTGGGGCCACGGTACTTCCGTTCTTCGGCGCGATGGCAATCCTTCCATTTCAGCTGGGTCTTCTGGAATGGTATCGTAAGTCGGAGTTCTCAGCCGACCGCGCTGGACTGCTGGGCACTCAGGATCCTCGGGCTAGCATGATGGCATTTCTCAAGCTCGCCGGTGGCAAGAGCCACGGAGACGCAATCGACCTTGATTCGTATCTCTCCCAGGCCTCGGAGTACGAGACTGCGGGCTCCGGCTGGGACAGCGTTCTCAAAGCACTCAATACGGTCTTGCGCGAGCATCCCCTTCACACGGTCCGAGTTGCAGAATTGCACCGGTGGGAGCAGTCTGGCGCCTATGCGAGTATCGTCGCTGGCGCATACACCACACGCGGGGCACGCGACGCGCGCCCGCTTGGCGACGATGTCCGCGACGCCACCGACTACTACGCCGACCAGGCGCGTGCGGCGGCCGAGTCTGTTGAGGATGTTCTGAACCGTGCGGCCGATGCATTCCGCGACGCCTTCCGGACGGCGCGTGCGGCCGCCTCCGAGCCCGCTGGTACTGCAACCGGTTCGTCGGGCGCCGGTACCGCAGACTTCTAGCCTCTCCGGAGTCCGTAGCATCAACGAACCATCTGGCGAATCTGTGGATTAACTTGAGTGCCAACGCCGCTCTAAAATCCACAGCAAATAGCTAATGAAGATCATGGTAGTTGGCGGAGGCGGTCGCGAACATGCGATCGTCTCCGCTCTCGCAAGAGAGAACACTTCGGTCGATCTGCTGGTTGCACCCGGAAATCCCGGTATCGCCGACTTCGCGCGTACGGCGCCGGTGCAGAGTTCGGATGTTGCCGACCTCTGCAGGCTGGCTGAGAAGGAGGATGTAGATCTCGTTGTGATTGGGCCGGAGGCGCCTCTGGCCGAAGGCATCGCAGATCAGCTCCAACTTCAGCGCATTCCTGTCTTTGGTCCGACCCGAGCCGCAGCGCGCATCGAAACGTCCAAGGCGGACTCCAAGAGCATGATGCTTGCGGCGGCCATTCCCACGGCTCACGCGGAAACTCACCGTGTCGCGTCCGACGCCCGGGAAGCGGTCAAGTCTCGCTTCGGAGTGCCAGTGGTCGTGAAGGCCAGCGGGCTTGCAGCCGGCAAAGGTGTGTTCGTCTGCCACACCATCGCCGAGGCACTTAAGGCAATCGACCGCATCCTCGGCGATCGCGATTTTGGCGAGGCCGGAAATGAATGTCTGATTGAAGAATTCATGGCGGGCGAGGAGCTCTCGCTTTTCGCCTTTTGCGACGGTAAAAACGTGTTGCCGATGCTACCGGCTCAGGACCACAAACGGTTGCTGGATGGAGACGACGGTCCGAACACCGGCGGAATGGGTGCGTATGCGCCTGTTTCGATCGCGAGCGCTGCACTTCTTGACGACATCACCGAACGGATTTTGTTGCCGACGCTTCACGCGATGCGGAAGCGTGACGCTCCGTTCTCCGGCTTGTTGTACGCGGGCCTCATGCTCACCGAAGAAGGGCCCCGGGTGGTGGAGTACAATTGCAGATTCGGCGACCCGGAGACGCAGGCTATACTGCCACTGCTCGACAGCAGTCTTCTCGACCCGATGATGAGCGTTGCGCGGGGAGCGAGTATCCACGGAATGGCGCCGTTTGCGTGGCGCGCGGGCTCGGCGGTTATCACGGTTGTTGCCGCGCCGGGCTATCCTGAAGCACCAGTATCCGGCGCTCACATCGATCTGCCTTCCTTCGGCGACGACATATCGGTTTTTCACGCGGGAACGAGTCGCGCGGGAGACGGGTCGCTCGTTACTTCGGGCGGAAGAGTGTTTGCGGTAACGGCACGCGCAAATGACTTCGAAACAGCGCAACAGCGCAGCAGAGACGCTGCGGGGCAGATTGGTTTTGAAGGCGCGTTTTTTCGCAAAGATATCGGATGGCGGGAGGCGGAGCGTCGCCGATGAAAACGTTCGTAATGCTCGAACGTGCCTGAGTTACCCGAGACGGAGACCATAGCTCGCGACCTTGACGAGATGGTTCGTGGCGCAGTCTTTACCGGATTCCTCGTAGCAAAGCCCGATGTATTGCGAGAGTGTGACCAACAGACCTTCGCGCGAGTGCTTGTCGGTGCAGCGATTTCTCGGGTGTGGCGACGAGCCAAGCTGGTAGTGTTTGACGTTGCACCCCCGTCCCCTGCCGTTGAGCAGGCGGTAAACAGCCCTGCCGCCGGAAACCGCGGCGGCGAAGCAGTCGCCGGCCCCGGCAAAGGAGGTCCCGAGGCGTGGAAGGTTGTGATTCAACCACGCTTTACCGGAGGGGTTCTGGTTGATGACGGTACCCTTGCAGCGACCGAGCTTCGCTATGTCGCAGTTACCTTCGAGCTCCGGGACGGGAGGAAACTGCACTATCGGGATGTGCGCAGACTCGGCACCGTTGCGCTCATGTCCGCGGCGCGCTGGGCAGAATACGAAGGGGCGCTTGGTGTCGAACCTCTTGACGACGCTGTAAACGACGAGCAGTTTTCGGCTCTTATTCGGGCCTCGAGAGTTTCGATCAAACAGCGGCTCATGCACCAGCCAACTCTCGCAGGCATTGGCAACATCTACGCGAACGAAGCTTTATGGATGGCACAGATAGATCCATCGCGCGAGGCCGGCAAGCTCACCTTCGACGATTCCGTGAGATTGAGGGAAGCGCTGAGCGAGGTTCTTACCGCGTCAATCGCGGCCAGAGGCACCAGCTTTCGAGACTATCGGGACGCGCGCGGAGAGCGCGGTAAATTTGTCGAACAGCTCAAAGCATATGGCCGAGCCGGTGAAGCGTGCAGGCGATGCGGGAAGACCCTTATCGGTACGCACGCCATCGACGGGCGAAGTACAACATTCTGCTACATCTGTCAGACGTAAAGCAAAGCGGAAGTCGGAAGCTCAACTCGACCTCAGACTCGAAGCAGAAGCACGGGACGTAGCAATTCTTCGTGAGCATGTTCGCTGCAATGCGAAGAACGTTCCGGGTGTTTACTTCATGCTCAACGCGCACGGCGAAACACTTTACGTTGGAAAGAGCACAAGGCTGCGCACAAGACTTCTTTCCTACTTTCGATTGGCGTGGCCGGAGCATCGGCACGCGGTGATGCTTCGCGAAACGTCGCGAATCGAGTGGGAGGAGACGCCAAATGAGTTTGCGGCGTTGCTGCTCGAAATACGCCACATTCGCCATCTTCTCCCGCGATTCAACGTTCGTTCGGCACGTCCTCTCGACAAGTGGTGGGTTGTCACGGTGGACGACGGCCCCGCGCCGCGTCTTCGCGTACAGCGAGCAAGTCAGGCTGCAAACGCCAATCGCCGACAGACAATTGTTGGGCCTTTCGCAAGTCGCGCCCCGGTAGTGAACGCGTTGCGCGTTATCAATGACGCGTTTGGACTTCGCGATTGCCCCGATCGTGTTTCGATGCAAATGAACGAAAGCGTAGATCTGTTCGAGAGTGTTGGCTCAACCCCGCCGGGAAGGCAGGCGGCGTGCCACCGATACGAGACCAACCGTTGTCTCGGGCCATGCGTTGGAGCCTGTTCGACGTTCGAGTACAACACTCAAATTAGTCGGGCCCGCGCAGTGTTCGAAGGTGAAAACAGCGCGTTGCAGCGTGATCTGCTGCACGATATGGCAGTATCGAGTGCTGACATGCACTACGAACGTGCGGGCTGGATTCGCGATCGTTTATCGGCGTTGGAAGTACTCGACGAGCATCTTTCACGCATGCGGCAGGCAATTTCGCGCCCGGACTGTGTGTATGCAGCCCGCGGCATCGAGGGTCATCATCGCCTCTATCTCATTCGAAACGGGTGCGTGGCGGACGAAGCACAATGTTCGGACGCCGAGGGTCTAGATAGGCTTGAACTTCGCGGAACAGTCAGCGCGGCCAAGCCCAGAACAACCGCCGCGGATCGACTGGATGAATTGTTGATGATCGAGCAGTGGTTTCGCGCGCATCCCGAAGAACGCGAGTTTGCAGCACCAACGGTTGCGCTTGCGGTTGCCGCACTGGCCCGCACTGCTGTGGGCTGCTAAAACAGGCTGCGTACCTTCCGTTTGCGCTTTTGATCTGCCGAAGCAGCCGATAGTGCGAGGATTAAAACTCAGGCAACAGCGACGGTGGCTCTTCGTCGCTCTGTAAATCGCCTTCGCCGAGTGGCACAATCTCCACCCGGACCTGGCGATTGAAAATGTATAATCTCGCGACGCTGGGCAGCAGCTTGAATCGCTGCGCCCCTGCAGCGCCAGGATTGACCACTGTTCGTCGCGCAGCTTGCGTCACCAACTGCTGATGTGTGTGGCCATAAACAATGATATCCGCATCGGGATAGCGACCCACAAGCCCCGGCGGCTTCGGGCTTCCGAGTTCGTGGCCATGCGTGACGACTATTTTCAATCCGCCAATTGTTTCTTCGATCCGTTCGACGAGGTCGGTACGTCCGGGCGCATCGGTGTTTCCCCACACGGCTTTTACCGGCGCGATCGTTTCCAATTCGGTGAGTATGTCGGGAGGGCCAACGTCGCCCGCATGAAAGATTCTCGAAACTCCTTTGAATGCATCGAACACCTCCGGCCGTAGCAGCCCGTGCGTGTCGGAGATGAGGCCGATCACCACTCTTTCCTGTGACGGTTTATTCACCGCTGTCTCCCCATCTCTTTCCAAGTGTGTGCTCGACATTCAGTTGATCGAGCACACGCGCGACGACAAAATCCACCAGGTCCTCGACCGTTGAAGGGCGATGATAAAAGCCCGGCGACGCCGGCAAAACAACTGCGCCAGCGCGGGTTACCGCTGTCAGATTTTCGAGGTGAATGATGGACAACGGTGTTTCACGGGGAACCAGCAACAGCGGCCGCCGTTCCTTTAACGCCACGTCCGCCGAACGTTCCACCAGTGACCGCGATGAACCGTGTGCGATTGCGCTTACCGTTCCCATAGAGCAGGGACAGATCACCATGCCGCTGCTTCGCGCAGACCCCGACGCCGGCAACGCTCCGCGATCGGCGTCATCAAACAACGTCACGCAGGCGTCGAACGCTTCGGGGTCACAATGCTCACGCAGAGCCTCCACGCTCGTTATGTCGGTTTCGGTTTGCAGCAGTCGCAATCCATGCGACGACACAATAAGCCAGGTCGGCACCCGCGAACGCACAAGCTGATGAATAAGTCGCAGTGCGTAGGGCGCGCCGGAGGCGCCGGTGATTGCAACTACGAGCGGATGTCGTTCTCGCGCCACCGGCGTGCTGGCGTTCATGAAAGCAACGGCTGCGCGACGATACGCGCAGAGAGTACGACGAGCAGAAATCCGATTGAAATCAACCCGTTCATCGTGAAGAACGCTGCATCGAGCTTTTCCAGACTGTCGCTTCGAACCAATCGGTGCTCCCACAGCAGCATCGCCGCAACCAATACCACTCCGCTCGCAAGGATGGCCTGGACGGCTGTTGCCACCGAATGAAGACTGGATGTCGAAACAACAGCGCGAACGCCCAGCGGATCGGCGAGTACCAGAAGAGACAGGCAAACAACTGAAACTGCGTGTAGCATGCGGGACAGCTTGATCGCACCAGTAACGCCGAGAGTGGACGGTATCGAGTACAGTTTATTGTCACGATCGAATTGTGCGTCCTGAAGCGCGTACAGAATGTCGAACCCACCAGACCACGTGAGCACGGCCAGTGCAAGTGCGCAAAGCAGCCACCAGGGATCACTCCATTTGCCCGCAATCGCCAGATACC
This sequence comes from Gemmatimonadales bacterium, assembly GCA_038235845.1. Taxonomy (GTDB): domain Bacteria; phylum Gemmatimonadota; class Gemmatimonadetes; order Gemmatimonadales; family Gemmatimonadaceae; genus Gemmatimonas. Next base: position 10,055 of record JBBSTN010000039.1, read on the forward strand.
CAGCCACCGGCGCAATTGAAAGTCCCAGCCCAAGCCAGAGGTGCGATAATCGGGTAAATCGCTTGCTGTAGCTGTAGCCAAGTATCCACGCCAACGCGAAGGGTGACAGCAACAGACATAACGTGTTCAACTGCCAGGATGCGACGATGAAAAGAAGCGAGGCAACTACTACAGAAAACCGCGCCTGAAACAACGTAAGAGCTCCGCGCGGAAGTTCTCGCATGGCGGTGCGTGGATTCAGTGCATCAAAATCGCGGTCGACAATCCGGTTGAATCCCATCGCTGCAAATCTTGCGGCAGTGAACGCAAGTAGAATCCATCCGATACTTCGTAGCGTGACGCTATGACGGGCACTGGCCAGCAATACACCCACCAGCGTGAATGGCATGGCGAAAACTGTGTGCGGAAGCTTTACGAAATTCGCGAGACGAACCATCAGCGAATCACCCTTAATCAGCTGACCGTCCCTGACGCCTGGAGGAAGCTCCTGCACCCTCACTTGAAGCCCAGTGAAGGCCACAGCTTGTCGACGTGCTCTTTGGTTGCCTTGTCCATCTCGATCATCTTGGGCCACGCTCGTGAAAAACCTTCCTCTGGCCACTTCCGGGTAGCGTCAATTCCCATCTTACTGCCGTAGGTAAACGCTCTACTCGCATGATCCAATACGTCAACCGGCCCCATGGTGAATCGAACATCGCGTTCGGGGTCGATGTTGTTGAGGGTTGCCCACCAGGCCTCGGTCGTGTTGCGGACATTTACATCTTTGTCCAGCACGACGATCACTTTCGCCAGCGACATAAGCCCCTGGCCCCACAAGGCGTGCATCACCTTGTCGGCGTGACCGGGATACTTCTTGTCGATTGAAACGAACACAAGATTGTGAAAACCGCCCTCAACCGGCATGTGATAGTCGACCACTTCCGGCGTTGTGAACCGAAGAAGCGGCAGAAAGATTCTCTCGGTGGCGTGGCCAAGGTAGAAGTCTTCCATTGGAGGTTTGCCCACGATTGTCGTTGCGTAAATCGCATTTCGTCGTGTCGTTACCGCAGTAATGTGCACCCGGGGATACAAATCGGCTTCAGAGTAATATCCGGTGTGATCGCCAAATGGTCCTTCCATCACGAGATCCTCGGCCGGATCGATATACCCTTCAAGCACGAACTCCGCATCGGACGGCACTTCGAGGTCACATGTCACTGCCTTCGTCAGTCTCACCGGCTCGCGCCGAAGAAATCCGGCGAAGATAAATTCGTCGATGCCGGGGGGTAACGGCGCTGAGGCCGAGTAGATGCTGGCGGGATCAGCGCCTACGACGATGCACACTGGCATGCGCTCCCTCCGTTCCGCCATTTTCCGCATATGTTCTGCACCGGTCTTGTGACGCTGCCAGTGCATGGCAACCGATCGCTTGTCAATTTGCTGAACCCTGTACATGCCGACGTTCCGGACAGAGCGGACAGGATCTTTCGAAATGACCATCGTGAGCGTGATGTACGGCCCGCCGTCTTCCGGCCAGCATGTGAGAAACGGTAGCGAGTCCAGGTTGATATCGTCACCTGTCAGCACGAACTCCTGACAAGGCGCTTTTCCCGACTTTACCCGCGGCGGATATTTTGCTACTTCCAGCAGTCGCGGTACCAGAGACAACTTTCCCAGCAGGCCTTCCGGAACCCGGAGATCGAGCAGCTCTTCGATCCTTCCGCCGATGGCATCGAGATCGTCGACACCGAGGGCGATCGACATGCGGCGCATCGACCCGAATAAATTGATGGCTACTGGGTATGGTGACCGTGTACCATCAGCCATTACCGGGTGTTCAAATAACAGGGCCTTTCCACCACCCGGTTGTTTGGACACTCTATCCGCGATCTCGGTAATCTCGAGTTGAACCCGAACGGGCGCTGAGATACGATGCAACTCGCCTGCGTTCTCTATTGCGTCGATGAAATCCGTAAGACTGTCGATAGCCATCGAGATACGGTCCTAGCTCGCCTGCGCGACATGCAGCGCGGCGATCCCGAACGTCAGTCTTCTCCACTCAACGGCTGCGAAACCCGCCGATCGGAGAGCATCGGCAAAACGTTCTTCGGTAGGAAACTGTGCGACGGAAAGGGGAAGATAGCTGTAGGCGGATTTGTGCCCGCTTACGACCCGTCCCACGATCGGGAGAATGTATTTGAAGTACGATTGGTAGATGGTGCGCATGAGAATATTTGGTGGCGTCGAAAATTCCAGTATGACGAAACGGGCTCTGGGTTTTAGCACCCGTCTTACTTCACGAAGGCCTGCGTCGAGATCGGCAACGTTCCTGATGCCGAGGCCACGATAGCTCCATCCATGGTTGAATCAGCGAACGGCAGTGCAAGCGCGTCGGCACCTACCGGAGCAAGTCTCTCTGCGGAGGCTTTTCCAACTCCTGCCTGGAGCATCGGAAGTGCGAAATCTGCACCTACCACAAATCCGCGAAAGTTGCTTTCAGCTGTCAACGCTGCACCAACATCGAGTGTTCCTGCACAGAGGTCCAGATAGGTGCCATGGCTTGCGGCCTTCCAATCGAGTGCTTCGAGCGCCTCGCGCCGCCAACCGCGATCTATGTTGAGCGAGAGTACGTGATTGAGAAAGTCGTAGCGAGGCGCGATATCTGAAAACATTCCCTGCACATAGCTACGTTTGTCATATCCCATCGCCGCGCGTGCTGCAGTCGCGGAGCTGGAGGGGGCAGCTTCCTCATTATCTGTAACCATCGTTGAAACATCGAACTGTGCCTTCGGGCGGGCAAGCACGTAAAGAATGTCCCAAACTGAAGAGCTGACAACACTTCCGGACGCCGATGTCGTCAAACACGCTCAGCGAGGTCGCGAACCAGCCTTTCGCGAGCTTGTTCGGCGATATGAACGTCCTGTATTCTCGCTGGTGTATCGGATGGTTCGGGACCGGGAGCTCGCCGAAGATCTGTCGCAGGATGCGTTCGTCAAGGTTCTCAATCATATCGATCGTTACAGTCCCGAGTTCAAGTTCTCCAGCTGGCTGTTCAAAATTGCGAATAACGTCGCCATCGATCATTTGCGACGAAGAAAGCTCGACACTATCAGTCTCGATGGATCGCCCTTCGCGACCTCCCCAACGGAGGCACAATCCAGCGCGCTAAACCTTCCCATCGACCAGGAGAGTGCGCTCGACGAACTTGTCGCGCGAGAATTGGGCTCGGAGATCGAGGATGCGATAGGAACCCTGCGCCCTGAGTATCGAGCTTGCATCATGCTGCGTCATGTAGAGGGCCGATCGTATGAGGAAATTGCCGCAACGCTCGATTTGCCACTTGGAACTGTCAAAACTTATATACACCGCGCTCGTCACGAGCTGCGGCAGATCCTGGAACCGACCCGCGAATGACAATTTTTGCAGCATTGAAAGATCTGAAACCCGGCGGCGGCCGGCGGCGTAAAGCTTTACGGAGGCATTTGTGCACGAAAAACATTTGAGACCCGACGAATTCGATCTCCTTCTCGACAGCGGGGAGGGCTTTGGCGTTGCGCCACTTCGCGCACACGTCCGCAACTGCGTTCCCTGTGCCGTCGAGCTCGAGCGTGCCTCGCATGTACTGGCCATGCTCGATACTCTTCCCGACTTTTCTCCGCGGACAGGATTCGCCGACAGGGTAATGTCGGACGTGCAGGTCTTCGAACCATGGCACGCGGCCGCGATTGGTACTGTTCGAAGATTCGTTCCGTCCACTCATTCGGGGCGAGTCGCGGCTGGCGTTGGCGCTGCTCTCTCCGGCGGCGCTCTTACTGCGGCTCTCACGTGGGGCGTCGCCCGCGCCGATATCGGCGTTCTTCTAGCTCAGGTTGGGCTTGAGAGATTTCGTGATCAGGCCGGCGCTGCGTTCAGCGATATTATCGCGACAGTACTCGGCCCGCATGGCATTGCGGCGATCCAGAGTGGCTCGCCTGAGTTAGCGGCGCTCACGGCTGGGGGTTTCGTTGCCATCGTAGGACTGGGCGTAACCGGTCTGCGAGCACTCGCCACGGCATCAAGCCGGAAGCGATAGTCCACGTGGCTTTCAATGAGCTTCTGCCCGTTGCAGGTGTCTTCGGCATCGGTGCGATTATCGGGCTCGTAGTGCTAGTAAACGCTGAAGAATCGCTCACCGCTGTCGCTAAAGCGGCAGCCAAGGATATTTCCGGTGCTTTCTGGCTCGGAGTACTCTGGCAGGTTCTAGCCGTGCCTCTGCTCGTCGTTCTGCTTCTGGCGTGTGTGATCACGATCGTAGGCATCTTCATCACTCCGCTTGTCGTGCTGGGCTGGGCTCTCGCCTTCGCCGGTGCGATTACACTTGGTCTTACGGCAGTTGCAATGTTGACCGGACGCGCGCTTGCGGGCCGAGGTCAGGGCCGGAGCTCCCGCGGCGTAGCGCTCCGAAGTCTGGTTTTCGGATTGCTGGCATTCAGTCTCGTGTGGTTTGTGGCTGCTCTGCTCTCAGAATTCAGGATTCTAGGCGCCCTGTCGCGTCTTATCGCTGTGGCGCTGTCGTGGGCGGCGGCCACCGTTGGTCTCGGTGCAGTGGCCAAATCGCGTGCTGGTATCGTACGCCCGCGGGTGGAGATTACCTCGGAAATCGCCGCGCCCTCCTGGCAAACGCCCACTCCTGTTGCCGGAGTCGTCGCAGCACGACGTCCGCTGTCTCCGACGCCGATCCCACCGCCTGACCCGACGCTTAGGAACTTAGACGACTAGCGCTTGCGTAACCTGGTTACGGTTGACTGTCGCGTGGTTAACCAGCCATTGCGGCCGTCACAGGAGCTCCGCGTTCGAGAGACAGCAACCGCGCCGCGTCATCGTTTCTGATTGCAATTTCCAGAAAACCCAGCGATCCCATCAGCGCCACGGGCTCACCGAAGTCGGCGTCTGCATAACACTTCACAATTCGAAGCCTGCGCTCCGCACCGTTGTAATCGACCACCACACTTTGCGCACTGCGGGAAATAATGTTTGTTACCGCATTTCCAAAGCGGTCGACCGTAATTATCTGTCCTCGAACGCTTCCATCTGCACCGCGCACACAAGGAGGAGTTCGATGCACTTCCGCCGAGTGAAACTCCTGTCCCAGACTTTCCAGCAGAAGGTTATTCGCGAGCGCTGACGCCGCCGGCGCAAATACATCCCGTCCGTGAAATGTGTGCGATGCTGCGCCCAGCACCGGAAGTTCAATAACTCGCGCCGTATGATCGAACAGGGCCGGAGACAAAACGCCATTGTCCGGGCCGACCAGAAACCGCTGACTGCTTTCGACAGCAATTGCAGCTCGCGAAGATCCAACTGTCGGATCCACGACTACCAGGTGAACGGTGCCGGGCGGAAACGTTCTCCAATAGCGCGCAAGTGTCAATCGAGCGAACTCGACATCCTGAGGTGGAACATCGTGCGTCATGTCGAGAATGGGAACATTGGGACTGTGCGACAGCAGCACTCCCTTCATTTCGGCGACA
>JBBSTN010000040.1:0-15497 GCA_038235845.1 Gemmatimonadales bacterium
ATTCCAAAGCCCGTGCCGTCGACCGATAGAAATACATCGATCGAATCCTTGAGCGGGCTGTTGAAGAGCGCGCGCACGCCCCGGAGGTTACCTGCACCCTCTTCACCGACCGTGCCGACAACCAGCAGAGTCCCGGAGAACTGAACTTTTGACTGGATGATTTGTCTTGCGACTGCGAGGTTGACGGCGAGGCCTCGACAGTCATCGCCGATACCCGGGCCAAATAGCTTGGTGCCTTCCCGGCGAACTTTGACATCGGTTCCTTCGGGGAATACAGTGTCGAGATGGCCGCTCAACAGGATCGTGGGCCCTGGGCGTGAGCCGCGAATTTCACCAATGACATTGCCTTCCTGGTCAATGCGCGTGTTGCTCACGCCGATTGCCGCGAGTCGCGACTGATACTCCGCAGCACGCGCGGCCTCCCCAAACGGCGGCGAGGGGATCTCGCAGAGTGCCACTTGCTGTTCGATGGTCCACGCGTTCTCTGCCTCGAGAGCAGATCGTGCTTTCTGCACTGCGGGCATCTTCACGACGGCGTTCATCGATGCCTTCGCGTCGACCCGAGATCGGGCATTCACCTGTGCCGCCAGTCTGGCTGAAGGAGAGAAAGTGGCGGAAAGCAAGGAAATGGTAATGGCTCCGAGAAAGGTCTTTGTCATCTCCGATAATAACCGCAACCTCGGCAATCGGTACAGGCTGGGCCTCCACCAACCCACATTACACCCGTATCACGAAGCTTTCGCCAGCTGCTGATGCGGTGACTGTCAACTCGGAAAGGTTCGAGGTGCGTTGACCCCCTGTCCATGTTCCACTAGAAGAAAATAGTGTTCCATGGTTGGGACAGCGGAACGATGTCGCGTTGTTTACAACGTTGATCGTTGTTCCCTGATGCGGACAGACCATTGAGAAGGCGCGATAGGTGGTCGACGAGGAGCGGACGAGCGCAACTGGCCGCTGGGTTCCGTTGACACGGGCAATTCCTCCGATGGCGGACAGCGCTGGGTAGTCCGCTGGATTTACGGTGACCGACGAACTACCCGAAACGCTGCCCGGCCCCGTGACCGAGTCGCCGAGTTGTCCATCTCCGCATGCAGAGAAAAGAATGGCCGCAACCGCTCCAAGACCCGAGCTGATTACAAATGAACGACGATCTACAGAGTGGGGCGAGTGGACGCTTTCGCTCTGGTCGATTGCCTGACTGTTGATAGGAAGCGATCTCATTGAGCTGATTTCTGGTAATTGGTTTGACTTTCAACGCCTTAAAGTTTGACGACAGCCGCAGCCCATTTCTGGGGTTCTGAATCGCTTCTTATGGCTACATCAACGTTCACCTCCAAGCTGTCGCCGTCGCGCCTGATCGGAAGGCGATCCATGTTTCGTGTTGCGCGTCCCGACACGAATGTCCCGTTCGGCTGGTACTTCGACTTGTGCCGCGGACACTGGAAGCCCGCAGCGCGGGGCAGAGCGCGCAGCGCGGTGTTCTGATGCGGGCAGGAGAGTGCAAACGCAAACACGGAATCACCACTTCGGCAAATCATGAGGTCGTGAGTTTTGTCAGTCGAAACAGCGTCGGCAGACGGAATGGTGTAGCGCACGGTCGCCGCCTCTTCATCTCGACTGACGCCAGTCGTTGCTCGCGACGCACTCGGTGAAAGTGCTACGATTTCAGACACGGGAACGAGCATTGAGAGCGACGTAAGTGCGACGATGGAGCCTACCGAACTGACGATAAACTCCCGCCTTCCGCTGCAGCCGCCACACGGAGAGTCAACTCCGGTCAATTCACCTGGGTCGAAGTTGCTATCTTTCATCAGATTGCTTGTGAGTGGCATGTGAGCTAGATGTTTACCAGCACTACACCAAGTGAGACAATGACGAGCCATGCGATGAAACTCGCAACTGCACTCTGACGCAGCGATTTCCACGATGACAACAGCGCGGTTCCCTCCAGCTGCGGATTATGGCCGAGAACCCGGCGCTCGCCGATACGCATTCGCAGGCCATTGGCAAGCAGCAGAACGATCATCGACATCTTGATCCAGAATACCTGAGACACGGCAAAGGTGCCGATGTCGGATGCCAGAAGCAGCAACCCTGTTACCAGTGCTGACGCGAGCCCGACGAGTACGAGTCGATGCGCCGTCGCAAGTTCTGTCGCAACCAGGCGAATGTCGTCCGAGTTGATCGACTCATCGAGCTGAGTTCGTAACAGACGTCGGTCGGCGGCGATTGCCAGGCCGCCGCCGGTAAAGATTGCCAGTACGTGCAGCACAGTTACCGCAGTGGCGATAATCGTATTGTTGGCGAACAGATTGGCCCACGGTTCAGTAAACGCGACCAGCGCATCAAGCATTCTTCTGTGGCGGTGAGCGAGTTCAGTGAATCAACATGATGAGCCAACTGACAGTCGAAACACTCATAGAAGCGATGTTAATATTGCGGTGTTCGAGACGTTTGCTCTGTGAACGCTCCGCCTGATCCGCGAGAGTACTTCCAGCATATACGAAACCGGCGCTGGCGACGGTGAACAATGCGCTGTGCAATATTCGCTTGGTGCGTCCATTGGGGTCATGCCTCCCTTCCCAGAGATTCCATCCGCCGGTAACGCCGTTGATGGTAAAGAGCGCGGCTGTTGCGGTTGCGGACGGGCGGTGCAGAGAACGGGCCCACGATGGGGCGTCAGAACCTTTAGACAGTATTTGATCGCCAGACGCGTACGAAAGCGCAAACAATGGCAACATCGCCCAGCTGGCAGTTTTATGAATCGAGTTCCGCAGCGTGTAACCCGCGCTGTAATCGTACGCCTTTGAGCGACGTCGGGTGACGGTGTCCTGACTGGCTGCGATAGATAGAAGCGAGAGCGAATCTTCAGTGCGAGCCCCGAAGCCAACAGTCTCGTAGGCAACAATCGGGACGGTGTCCCTGATCACAGCTCCAGCTGGTGGCGACGGACGCATTCCTATCAGCGACAGGGTCGTGGCGGCAACCATATAGGAAACGGGTATCATGTAGTTGGAAAAGAAGGGTGTGACCGGATCACGGTCTGCATTTCGCGCGCTGGATACTGAAGCTATTGCAGGTACCTGACTAACACGTCGGCTCGACTATCCCCCCTGTGACGTCCACTGCATAGACTACAGAATGCTCTCCAACGCCAGCAAAGGCTCGCCGCCTCATCACTGTTCCCGGGGTGGATTCAGGAATCCGTGGCCGACGGTGGGTGGTGAGTGCATACGCGACTTGCTGCAATGGATTGTCCGGAGATGGAATACGTCACGTCCCAACCCTGGCCTTGCGGTCGGCCTGCCACGATGCATACCGGAACTATGCCCACGTTCGATCGAGCAGACTGGGGTGAGTGCGACATGGTTGGGCCATTCCACGGTTCTCATCAGGATGGGCGGGGCGACGCTGCTGACCGACCCGGTCTGGGCCAAACGCGTTTCTCCTTTCAGTTTTGCAGGGCCGGAGCGCTGGGTTGCCGCGACGCTGCCCATCACAGGCCTGCCACCGATAGACCTCGTGCTGTTGTCGCACAATCACTACGATCATTTCGACCGTGCAGCCACGAGCGAAATCGCGCGGCTAAATCCGGGGTCTCGTTGGTGTGTGCCGCCAGGCCTCGAGAAGGCGGTCCGAGGTTGCGGGGTCAAGCTCGTTACCGACTTCGAGTGGTGGGAGCAGGCACAGTTTGATTCTCAACCGCAAACATCGGATTCATCTGCCTCGCGTGAAAAGATTAGCATTGTCGCCGTACCGGCGCAGCACTTCAGTGGACGCACGCTCGCGGCCGCCCAGCTGTCGTTGTTTGAATTGGATGCGCCGCCCATGCTCGGCGTGCACTGGGGGACGTATCGTCTGGCGGAAGAACTGATGTCGGAACCGCCCCGATTAACACGGCAGATCTGGGACGAGTTTCTGCTCGATCCCAATTTGCTATGGCTGTTGGCGCATGGGGAAACTCGGCGCACAGTGGAGGGTTGCACTAGTTTCGAATTCGGCGAAGACGGTGAAACGGGAAACGGGGAGAGCACACATTGAGGTCGCTGGGGAAAATCGTGTGTGCACTGATGCTGATGGCGTTATCTCAACCCATAGCTGCTTCACTTCAAGCCCAGGGTAGCTGTGCCAGCGGGCTACGGGTGGAGAGTGTGGAGTTCGCAGGAAGTCCGTCTTTTGATAGCGACACCCTGCTGGCAACGATTGCGACACGTACTCCATCGTTCTGGAACAGGGTCCTCCACATCGGGTCAGCCCCGTGCGCGGATTCCGTCGAAATTCAACGCGATGCACTGCGAATTGCAGTGCTTCATCGTCAGGCCGGGTGGTTCATCGCAGAAGTTACGGCGCGTGTGAACGAGAGGGATGGCGAAGCGAAGATTCTGTTTGACGTTAATCCGGGCCCGGTCGCAATACTCGATTCACTGCGAATTACCGGCCTGCCGACCGTCGCGGAAGCTGGGCGATCATTTGATCGAGGCCTCAAGGCGCTTGAAGGAGAACGCTTCGATCGCAATCGAATACTTGTGGAAATCGATCGGGTGTTGGCGGCACTGCACAATGCGGGATACGCCCGCGCTGTGCGTGGCAACAATCAGATAGCAATTGACACGGCTTCCGCCAAGGTCGCCATGGACCTTGCATTCGAGCCCGGAAATCCGGTTACGATTGGCAATGTTGACATCGAAGTGCAGGGCATTGGAGACGACGCCGCGTCCATTGACTCGGCAGGCGTGCTTCGACTGCTTGGGCTACGCAGCGGTCAACTCTATCGCGCCTCGGCCATCCTCGATGCGCAGCGGGCCTTATACCGGAGCGAAGCATTTCGATTTGTTGTGATTGACACGCAAACTCCAGTAGCGGGAAAGTCCGACTCGACCATCGACATTCACGTTAGCGTCGCTGAGGCTAAAACACGTTACGCGCGCGCCGGTCTGGGATGGGCGACCCAGGACTGCATTCGCGTGCAGGGCCGACTCACCGACCGGGGATTTCTGGGAGTGGGGCGTAGAGCAGAGCTCAACCTCCGCGCATCGAAGATAGGGCGGGGCGCCCCAGCGGATTTCGCACCGGGCCTTTGCTCGAACAGCGTCAAAACCGACACAGTGACGAGTTTCAAGCTCAACTACTTTGCCGGCTTGTCCCTGTCGGACACACGACTGTTCGGAACCAATATCATTCCCGTCTTCACCATTTACAGCGAGCGACGTAGCGAACCGCGAACCTACCTTCGCGAAACTGATATTGGAACGGTGCTTGAACTCACGCGCCAGCTTTCGCGGAGAACGATTGGAGCTGCGGGGTTTCAGTACGAAAACGGCCGCACAATTACAGACCCGGTCGTATCCTGCTCACGATTCGGCCAGTGTCGTCCCGAAGACTTTGCGTTGTCAAGATTTGGTCGCGGCGTTGGGCTTGTCAGCAGCTCGGTTCTTTACGATCGCACCACCGATCCAATTAATCCAAGAAATGGATTGCGCGGTCGATTGGAAGGTAGAGCGGGTCAGACTTTCTCCGAGATCGTTTCTTCGCTGCGATTCTATCGAGCCACTGTCGAAGGAACAGTATACAGGCCACTGGCCGGAGGTGTGCTGGCGACGCGTCTGCAATATTCGCAAGCGTTCGCGCCGGGCGCGCAGCTGGTGGATGGGTCTCCGCTGCTGCCACAGCAGGAGCGCTTGTACGCCGGTGGGCAGAACTCAGTTCGTGGATTTCAGCAGAACCTCCTCGGTCCTGTGATTTACGTGGTATCGGAGGTTGACACGGTTATTCGGTCGACCGGCGAACACGTTATCGAAGTTCAAGAAGGCACGTTGCCCACGAGAGTAGTTCCGCGCGGCGGGACGGCGTTGCTTGTCGCCAACTTGGAGTATAGACACAAGATTCCTTTCGTCTCGGATAATGTCCAACTCGCGCTGTTCGTAGACGCCGGTAACGTGTGGGAAACAAACACCGATCGATTCAGGGCTGAGGATATCCGCGCCACTCCCGGCTTTGGTATAAGGCTGGGCACACCACTGGGCCCCTTCCGCCTTGACGTCGGATATCAACCCTATCCTCCACGTGCCGGTCGGGCGCTCTTCTTCACGCCGGGCGCGGACGGCGGAATCTTCTGCGCGAGCCCGGGAAATAAGGTTGACTATCGGGGAATAGGCGGTTCGAACATCTTCGATTGCCCGGGGAGCTACCGGCCAGCGCGCGCAAATGGCGCGCTATCGAGGCTCGTATTTCATTTTGGTCTTGGACAGGCTTTCTGATGCCGGGATCTCGATGGGGCAAGATCGTTGCAGGGCTTGTAATCGCGGCGTTGCTGACGACGTCGCTGTATCTGCTTGCGGTGAGAACGAGCGCCGGTCGGGCATGGCTGCTCGATGCAGTGATCACACGCGCTGCGGGTCTGTTCAACGGTCGCGGCACCATAACTGTGGGTAAGCTGACGGAAATAGGGTTTGGACATGTCGTCGCAGAAAACGTCGCGCTGGTTGATACAGCTGGTGTGCCGGTGGTTCACGCCAAGTACCTGACCGGTACGCTCGATATGCGAGGGTTGTATGACAAATCGATCCATATCGGCACGCTGACTCTCAGCGAAGTAACGATGGAGTTCAAACAGAACTTCACGGGCCCGTTCAATATTGCATACATCATTTCCGGAGACACCACCAAAGGGCCGTCAACCGGCCCGGGTTTTGGCGACGACATCCGAATTGGAACGCTGCGTCTCAACGATGCAAAGTTGACGATGATATCGCCGTGGGCTCCGCACGAAATGTTCAAGGGCAGCGCTCGCGACAGCGTCATCGCAGTTCGTGACGGTCTCCACGACATAATTCACACTCCAGCTGGAATGTTTCAGAGACGCGTGGTCACGCTTGATCGCGTTGTTGCCCACGACGTAATTATTACTGATCCGGCTAAGACGCCTGCATCGCTGCAATTAGATACGCTACGTGGCACGGTGTCGGATCCGCCTGTTACAGTCGTGAATGCCAGCGGAGTGCTAAGATGGACTGGAGATTCTCTTCAGCTTTCGATACCTGCGATCCAGCTGCCTGCCTCGACAGGAGCGGCAGATGGTACCATCGCGTGGAATGTGCCCGGGCCGCTTCGTTATGACATCCGTATCGACGCAAAGGCCGGCATGTCGGATCTTGGATGGATCTGGGACGCGCTGCCGGAAACCGGCAAAGGTTCCGCAATGGTTCGAATGCGTACGCTTGCTGACGCTGACGACGCCGAATACGTGCTGTCGGACCTCGACGTATCGGCGATGAAGTCGCGGGTGACGGGTGACATAACTATTGTAACCCGTCCGGCCGATCTGCTCTTGCAGAACGTTGATCTCTCGTTCAAGCCGCTTGATAGCGAGCTATTGCGCCGCCTTTCCTATGGAGCTCTCCCCGTAAACGTGGATGGTGTGTTCACCGGCGCTCTCCTTGCTAAGCGGGGTGGATCGCTCGGCGATTTCAGAATCGACAGGCTAGATGCGCGCTTCGCCGATGCGAACATACCAGGCGCGGTTTCCACCCTCCGAATGGCGGGAACTGTAGCCATCGGTGCACGCCCTTCTGCAAGCGGCGCACGAATTGAGAATATCAACATTGATCTCCGGAGCTTGCGATCGCTGTTGTCGGACTCACTCGCAGTCGATGGTCGGCTAACCGGTTCAATGCAGATTGCATCTGCCGATTTGCGCTCGGCAAATATGAAGTCGATTGATCTCACCTGGGTGGATGCCGATAGCAATATTTCGACAGTGCGAGGAGATGCAAGGATTGGGTATGGGACCGCGTCGCCGGTCGTCGATGTCGATCTGATATTCGATCCGCTCTCGATGCCTGCAATCGCTCGAATCGATTCGAGCATTGCTCTGCGAAGTACGTTGGCAGGCCGCCTTCAGGCGACCGGAAGTCTATCTCAACTTCAATGGAAGGCCGCGCTTGCCGCCAACTCGAGTGGTGGGATCGCGCTCACCGGCGATGCATCCCTTGTCGCCGACAACTGGAGTGTGTCGGGAGCAGGCTCAATTTCCGCGTTCGATGTTCAGAGCTGGTTTGGTGTCGCAGGCTCTCCTGTAACATCACTCGACGGAACTGTGAACATCACGGCTTTTGGCACTCGCACGAAGGGTGGAGCGATTGTTCTCGATACGGGTAGGGCGTCGGTCGCGCTCACCCAGCTACCCGACCGGGCGTTACCCGAATTCAACCTTGTTGCCAGCGGGATGACCACGCCTGCCAGACTGGTACTCGACTCGGCGACCGCACGCATGGGCGGCGTGATACTAGACGCACGCGGCGCAGTTGCTCTCGACTCGAGTCTGACCGACACCCTGTCAATCTCAGCTCGAGCCGACTCGCTCACGGAGCTGCGGCCCCAACTCAACCGACTTGCGTTGATGCTTCAACCTGTTGATTCCTCGATTGCAAAATCCGTTCGCAATCTTGGCGCTGATACGTTGATGGGCGATTTCTCCATCGCCGGTCCCTTATTTGGTTCGCTTCAGTATCTAGACGGCACATTGACACTCGGTGCGCGTGACGTGCAGGTTGGCTCCATCAAAGTAGGACGCGTGTTCGGATCAGTGCGAGCAACCGACATCTTCAATCGGCCGTTTTTCGAAGCGGCTGCCACGGCGGACGAGATCAATGGAATCGGAGCCATACGCGTTTCGACGGCCGGTTTTCGTGTGCAGCAGGCGAGCCCCGACAGTGGGCGTCTCGTACTGGACGTTACGGCGCAGGATACCTCCCACCTCGTGATCCGCGGTTCGTATGCGAGAACTGGTGATGCGTTCGCGGTCACCATGGATTCTCTGCGATTTCAATCCGGGGATGCAACCTGGCGAAACAGCAATTCAATAAGAATTGCGAGCGACGCGACCGGTGTTCACGTGGATTCCCTGAACATTCTTTCGTCGCGCCGAGGCCGGTTTGCGCTCGCGGCCGACATCCCCGTCGAGGGTGAGATACGCGGGGCGATGCATCTCGAACAATTTCCAATCGGTACGGCCACGGCTTTCACTCTTGGAACACCGCTTTTTGCCGGCTCGATTACGGGTGACATCGCGTTGGCTGGAACTCGAGTATCTCCACTGCTGGACTGGAAGATCCGCGCCGACTCGCTCGGGATGAATGGTACATTCCTACCGCGGATTACAACTGATGGCGCCTATGCCGAAAAGAAACTCGTCGCAAATGCATTGCTTGCCGACACACTGGGCGGCTCGATGCGAGCGGTTGCACGCGTCCCGATTGACCTATCGCTGGACGGTGTCGACAAGCGGATGCTCAGCGATGATCTCGACGCCGAGATTACCTCCGATTCACTTCGACTGGGAGCGCTGGGATTCGCCATTAGTGGCGTAAGTGATGCTCGTGGCACTCTGAACGGACGTCTCGCAGTTCAGGGCACCTTCGAGCGACCGGTGGCTACTGGTTCGATGTCGCTCAGTGGGCTCACTGCAAAGCTTGATGCGCTTGGAATCCGGCCCGTGAATGGATTTCTTGCGGTACGCGCTGCGCAGGATTCCCTGATTCTCGAACGCTTTCGATTTCAGAGTGGAAACACGTCCGATACCGTGTCCATGACCGGTGCGATGCGCTTTGCCTCTGGTGAACCCGCGACCATTAAAGCTCGCATGTTTGCCAACAACGCAGCAATTGCGCGGCAGCGGGATGGTACGAAAGTAGATCTGAGTGCAAATCTCGATTTGCGAGGTCCGCTTCGCCAGCCAGTATTGACTGGTTCTGCGTTCGTTCCGAATGCGAATGTTGTTATCGATCCATTGGGTGCGACGACGGCGCTCGATCTGAACAGCGCCGGCACCCGCGAACTGCTCAGTCCGAAGGAACTCGAGTTGGCGAATATCTCTTCGAGATCTTTTGCGGAGCTTGGTCGTTTCCTAAGCGTATCGAACGCGAGAGTGAATCTCGGCGATGAGGTGTGGGTTCGAACGCCGGAGGCCAGTGTACAGGTTACGGGTGGACTTGCCATAACGAGTTCCGGAGATCGCCTAGCTTTAGAGGGCGAAGTTAATGCGAACCGAGGTCAGTATCTGCTCGATCTTTCCGTGGTTCAACGTAGCTTCACGATCGATTCAGGAAGAATTCGATTCTACGGAAATCCGGACATCGAACCCACCCTCGATATCAGCGCGACAAATATTGTGCGTGTCGCCAATGGAGAGGAAATCCCCATACGCGTTCATATCGGTGGCACGCTGGAGCAACCCGTGCTCGCATTGTCCAGCGCGTCCCAGTTGTATGCAAATGCTCCGGAGTCCGAGATCATTTCTCTACTCATTTTTGGTGCGCCTACATTTGCATTAGACAGCGACCGACAGCGCACGGTAAGCACAGTAACCGGCGTTCTACTTCCCACTATTGGAAACGCCTTTCAAGGCACGCTCCAGCGCCTCCTTCCGGTTTTCAATACGGTTCAGCTGAACACCGCAGGAGGACAGGGGCAGGACGATCTTTCATTGCTTTCTGTGCTGGACAATTTGAGTATTACAGCGGGCGTCCAGCTGAACAGACGAACATATCTGCGTATAAACACCGGCGTCTGTCGCGGCTCGGCTGAAAGCGCCAGTCGAGGCACTTCGCCCTATCTCGGCGTGGCCATCGAGTATCGAATCGCTGCCGGATTGTCGGCCCAGATAGGAGCGGACCCGGGCTCGGCACCGTGCACTCAGCTGGGCGGAAGCGCGTTCAGCAGGCTTCAGTATGGATTCGATCTGTTTCGCGAGTGGATCTTCTGAGACGCACGGGTTACGGCGGGCAGTTCGCCGCACGGCTGTCGAGATACAGAACCCATCGCCCCTCCCTTGCCAGTTAATCGCGAACTTCGCTGCGGATAAGGTCGGCCAGCTTTCGCGTTCCGGACGCAAACAACGCCGTCGCGCCGCCCGTGAGCGCGCCGAGCGTAGCAGCCCAGGACACGAGTGGGCTGCTGTCGATATCTTCACCAAAAAGTATTCGCATCAACTCTCGGCGTAGCCGAATCACTACCGGTGACGCTACACGAATGCTGTTGAAGTCGCGGTCGTAGCGCGCGCCTACACCCTCAATCAGCGCCGCGGTCCGCGCAAAATAGACGAGTTCTCCCGGCAATACGATCGGCCACGCGAACAGCTCCTTCATTACGCGCTCCGCCATCATGCGTGCGCGCTCGTTCATCGCCGTCTGAGCGTAAGCAATATCGAGTAGTACCTTAACGAGCTCTTCCATCGTTTCATGAGTGGTTCCGGGAGCAACCATGCGAAGCTCGAAGAAGCCATTCGCGGTTGCCTCTGGATCGCGACGCACCGCCGCAAGAATTGTCTGAAACAGCGCGCGCCTGGTGTCTGTGTTCACATCAATAACCATCCCGAAGTCGAGAAGAATGATGCGCCCTTCGTTGTCGACGAGAAGGTTTCCAGGATGCGGGTCAGCGTGAAACACACCATCTCGCATCATCATTCTGGCGTAGATTTCGATGAGTGTTTCGACGATCCGTACTGGCGATATCTCGCCACTCGCGACCCTGTCATGCAGCCGGTCTATTCGCGTGCCGCGAAGATATTCCAGTACGATAACACTGTGACGGGTCAGCTCTGATTCGACACGTGGAATGCGTAGCCGCGGCTCGTCGAGAAACCGCTTACGCATAAGTTCGCACTGCATCGCTTCGCGTTCGAAGTCCATCTCTTCCACCACGTGAGTCGCGAACTCGTCGAGTACAACGCGAAATCCAAGCACATGATGATGCGGAAAGCGGCGATAGACGTAGTCAACGATCCTGCGCGCAATACGTACGTCGCGTGCCACAACCTCTTCCACCCCAGGGCGTAGAACTTTCACGACGACGTCGCGACCCTGATAGCGCGCTCGATGCACCTGGCCGAGTGAGCCCGCTGCGAGCAGAGTGCGATCGAGGTCTTGCAACACCGACTCTGGTGGCGCCGACCACGCAACGGTTAACGCATCTTCAATCACACTCCACGGTATGGCTGGAACCTGATCGGTAAGGGTGCCAAGCGCGGACAGATACGGTTCGGCGATAAGATCTGAGCGCGAAGCCAGTATCTGCGCAAGTTTTACGAATGTCGGACCAAGCACGGCCAGCGAATCGACGATGGCGCCGGCGCGCATTTGGTGGAAGGCGTCACTTCTTGGCACAGGATCGCCCCAGCGCAGCCATCTCCGGTAGTCCCGGCGCACCGAGACAATGAGCGGTAGCAAACGCGCCACGACTTCCAGAAGGCGCCATCCATCCTTGATTCGTGTAAACACCTTGTTAAGCACGCGCTCGACCGTTTCTCATCCTCACCCTGCAGAAACTCGCGAACCGGAGATCGCGGTACGCACGAGTTGGTCCGCGTCGATGCCGGAGAGTTTCGCGCTACGTTGCCAGAGTGTTTCTGCGACGTCATCATCGAGCGCTTCTTTGGATGGTTTTTTGCGCTCCCGCTTCACCCAGTACTCGCCCGTGCACGCAAGCGCCTCGTCGGATCGCGAAAGCCACACCACCGTATCTGCTCCCTCGTCGGGCGTGACAGAAACAAAGTCCATCAATCGTCTGAGAATTCGGCCGAAGAACCCATTGTCGAGCGCAAAGCTGGTGGACACTACGCCGGGGTGAAGCGCATGCACTACTGCTCGATCACGCTCGATTCGCCGCGCAAGAGCGCGAGCGAACAGAATGTTGCACAACTTGGAATTGGCGTAAGCTCGCATTCCCTGAAATCTGTCCGCTCCCTGCAGATCGTCGAGATCGAACCGGGCATTCCGATGCGCTCGGCTGGACACCGAGATGATTCTGCCGGGATTGCCGCCGTCTTCGCCGGAGTCGGGATCTGAGACAATCCGATCGAGCAGCAACAAAGTTAGTGTGAAGTAGCTCAAATGGTTGAGCGCAAACGTTCGTTCCAATCCCTCATCGGTGAGTTCGCGATCAAGGAATAGCGCGCCCACGTTATTTACCAGGATATCGATTTTCTGATGTCGCGCGCGGAGCGTTGACGCAAGCGCTACTACCGATTTCTGAAGCGATAAATCGGCGATTGAATAGCTCACACTTCCGGCGCCCACTTTACGCGCGACGAGGTCCAGCCTACGCGTCTCAGCGGCAGTTTTCGATTCGTTTCGGCCCACCATCACCAGATTCGCGCCCAACTCCGCAAATCTGCGCGAGGCCGCGAGTCCGATACCGTCGGTTGCGCCGGTAACGACGACAGTTTTCCCAGCGAAGGGGAATGGGACCGTCAACGCGTCGTCGGCTGGTGTGTCTGACCAGTTCCTGCATCACGGTTTGCATCTGGCTGCGAATCTTTCATTCCGAACATTCACCGGGCGACACCCGGCACGTCAATTCGCAGTTCTACTCGCCGCTAGTTGGCCATCGCGTTGATCAGGATCGGCCCGAGCGTTCCTGCGGTGACGGTGGCGTTCTGAAGACCAGCCTGAGAACCAAGCGTCCAACGCACGGTGACCTCGCCAAGCGCATTCGTTACACCCGATTGTGGAGAGATGCTTCCGCCTCCCGCAGTGATCGCCATTGCGACCATCATTCCCGGAATCGGTACATTGTTTCCGCCGGTGATTCGAATGACCAACTGGACAGGAAGGGCCGTGTTAATCTTGCCGATCTGATTGTTTCCCTGGGCAATTATGAGTTCGCTGGGAGCTATTCCGGTCGCTCCCAGCAAAACCGGATCGACTCCCGGCGCGCCCGCCGCCACCGTTTGCACTGTGCCGAGCGAGCCAAGCGTCCACTTCACTTTCACTTCGCCGTTAGCATCGCTCATTACTGTGCCGGGTTCCACGGTACCACCGCCCTGAAGCACGTTGAAGCTGATCGGGATCTTTGCAATCGGTGCGTTGTCCGCTCCATAGGCCCGAAGAATCACTGAGGTCGGAAGCTGAGTACCAATTGCTCCCACCTGCCCATGACCCTGCACAATCGTGATGCGCGCGGCCGTTGGCACCTCCACGGTTTCGGTGCAACCCGGAAAGGCGAGGAGGGTTGGAATCGAGACGAGTAGCGCAGCGAGGAGAAGTCGTGGATTGGTCTGATGCATAGAGCCCAAGCAGTGACGGTGGGAGGGTTTCATTACCAATGCGAGTTTCGACCCTCGGCCCCGTCGACTTGAGCCAGATATGAAGGAAAGGGAGGCGCATCATCCGGCAAAATCGTAGATTGTGAGCCAATGACAGTTACTCCACTCCACAGTGCCCGCTCAGTCAGCCTGCACTCAGATTCAGACCCGTCCCGACGGCAGGACCGGTCGAACCCCCGCACGGTAGATGACCTTCCGGCCAGAAATCCGGGCGTCGCGCTCGATCTTGACATTGTTCGGAGCACCCGGGTTAACCGGAGTGCTGCCGAGCGTCGTGCGAGTTCTCTAACGGGCCGTCGGACGGTGAAAAAAGAATGGCAGGCGGCGTGGTTGCTCAGAGCCGTCACCCTCATCGATCTCACCACCCTGTCGGGCGACGATACTCCCGGCAACGTGATCAGGCTCTGCGCAAAGGCACGGAGGCCCATTCGGAGCGATATCGCAGAGGCGCTGGGTGTGGCCGACCTGAACATCACAGTAGGTGCGGCATGTGTATATCACCGATACGTATCTACCGCGGTACAGGCCTTGAGCGGCACCGACATTCCAGTGGCTGCCGTATCTACCGGGTTCCCGGCCGGATTGTCTCCCCTCGAACAGAGAATTGGAGAGATCGCGGCATCGGTCAATGCGGGCGCGAGGGAAATCGACGTCGTTATTACTCGGGCCCATGTGCTCACCGGCAACTGGGAAGCGCTCTACGATGAAGTGGCGGCGTTTCGCGCGGCCTGTGGAAACGCGCATCTAAAGACAATCTTGGGTGTGGGTGAGCTTGCGACACTTACCAATGTTGCAAGAGCAAGTCTCGTCGCGATGATGGCGGGGTCCGACTTCATCAAGACAAGCACCGGGAAAGAGACGACTAATGCGACGTTGCCCGTCGGTCTCGTTATGACACGAATGATTCGTGAATTTGGCGATCGATATGGGCACGAAGTCGGGTTCAAGCCGGCGGGAGGTATACGAACTGCAAAGCAGTCTCTCGACTGGCTTGTCCTTATGAAAGAGGAGTTGGGCGACCGTTGGCTAAGGCGGGGCTTGTTCCGCATTGGAGCAAGTGGGTTGCTCACGGATATCGAGCGTCAGCTCGAGCATTTTGTTACCGGGCGTTATTCTGCGGCCCATCGGCAACCAATGGTATGACGCAAGGTATGATTCAATGACGACAACTCTTGAGCCGGAATCCGCGAAGGACAGCGGCAGCCAAGTGCGAAGATTGTTCGACGAAATGTCTTATGGGCCCGCGCCGGAAAGTGATGCCCGTGCGCGTGAGTGGTTGGAAGCACGCGGCGCGGTCTTTGGACACTACATCGCAGGCAAGTGGACAAACTTTGACAGGTCGGCGAGTCTCGAGGTGCAGGATCCGTCCACCGGAAAGCTGCTCGCCAGGGTGTCG
>JBBSTN010000041.1:0-15380 GCA_038235845.1 Gemmatimonadales bacterium
GCAGCGAAGGATACATTCGGTGTCAGCCGATACGCCACCCACCGGGTTGTCTTTTGCGCCACTCAAGCAGTCGCGCCCCGATCTGCAACATTTCATCGCTCACTGAGTCGTCCGCACCATTCAATACCCCGTTGACAACAAGTTCGCGTCCTCCAACCGTCACCATTCGCGCACTTGTTTTGCCCGCCAATACGTGGACAAGTGCTACTGACGGATCGAATACAGCGCCCGCGTCCTCAATTTCCAGCGAAAACGCAGCCATGTCCGCTTCTTTACCGGCTTCGAGTGATCCAATGCGGTCTGCAAGCCCCAGCGCTTCCGCGCCGCCCAACGTGGCCAGCCTGAGCGCCGACGCCGCCGACAACCCATCGGGAGTGGATGAACTCAGCGCCGCCATCAACGACGCCTGTCGTGCCTCGCCCAGCATATCGAGTCGATCGTTACTGGCGACGGAATCGGTTCCAATGCCAACGGCGATGCCCGCATCGAGCATGAGCTGCAGCGGTGCAATGCCGTGACCGAGCTTGGCATTCGAAATCGGGCAATGAGCGATCGATGCACCTGCAGCGGCAACGAGGTTAACGTCGTCTGCAGTAACGTGGACCGCATGAATGAGCAGCGGCCTCGTTTCGAGAATCTCACATTCCTGGAGCAGGCCAATTGGCGATAAGTTGCGCGCTGTAACCCCGATGTTGCGCGCCCGAAGTGCGTCGGCGAAAACACCCGACCCATCGAACACAAACCTCACTTCGTCCGCACTCTCGGCGATATGTACGGCCACGGGCAGGCCGTCGTCGATCGCATAGCGTGCAACAGCCTTGAACAGTTCGGGTGAAACGGTATACGGCGCATGTGGCGATACGCCAGTCGAAACGAGATGCGTGTCGAGCTGCCGACACCTTTCCACGCGAGTTCGCAAACCTTTAATCGCGTCGTTGCACTGTCGCGGATCGGGTCCGAACACTTCGACGTAACAAGTGCCGCGAATTCCTGCTTCTCGCATAGCTTGCAGTGGAGCGGCGGAATCGCTCGTGTCGGCACACGTGGTAACACCATTGCGGAGCGCCTCGTGAATGCCCGCTTGCGCCGAAAGCAGCAGTGAGGCCTCATCAAGCAGCTCTCGCCGGGCCGCAGTGAGCATCACGAGCCAGTCACGAAATGCAAGCCCCTCGAGAAAGCCGCGGAATGCAGTTAGCTCGAGATGGGTGTGAGTGTTTACCAGCCCCGGCATCAGTGCGCAGTTGCCAAGATCCACAACTCGCGCGCCCGGTAGTGAAGCGAGCACCGCGTCGTCGGTCTCACGCCCTACCAACTCGATGGTTGATCCGTGTACAACCACCACACCGTTTTCAATCGCTTCCGAAACAACCGGCAAAACCCAACGACTCTTGTACGCTGTGCGCTCGCTCGTCACCTGGGCGGGATGCGAAACGGGTTAGAGGTATCTTTTATGGCCGGGCGCGGCTTTTGACGCTGCATTGTCGAATCGGGAATCGCAAACGGATTCCGAAGCGGCGAGTCAGTGCAATAGGTATTGGGCTCCATACCCTCGATAAAAAATTCTGTCACGATTGCGTCGATACATGCGCCGTTTGGAAGCAGGCCGGTTTTTGAATCGATTTCGCGGGCGATAACTCCGTCCGGGCGAGGCCAATCGGGGGGTTCGGGCTTGCGGCGATAGACTTCCGTCATGAAAGAGGTCCATGCTGGCGCTGCCAGTTCCCCACCCTGAGCGTTGGATTTGATCTTCGTCGGCCTGTCAAATCCCATCCAGACACCGGCAACGAGATCGGCAGTGTAGCCGATGAACCAGACATCCGCTCCGTCGTTCGTCGTGCCCGTCTTGCCACCAGCTGGCACCTTGAAGCCGGAGCTCCAGATTCTGGCTGCCGTTCCACGCATCACGACGTCCTTCATCATGCTTACGATGAGCCATGATTCTTCCGGCGACAATACGGGCTCCCGCACGTTTTCAGGCGTCCACACGAGCTGCCCCTGAGCGTTTTCGACGCGGAGAATGGCATGTGGTGTGGTGCGCAGTCCAAGATTTGCAAACACCGCATACGCACCAATCATCTGAATTGGATAGACATCCGCCGAGCCGATGAAAATCGACGGATACGGTGGAACGGGAGTGGTGATTCCAAATCTGCGCGCCATACGAATAACCGGCCCTGTTCCAATCGTCAGACCGGTCCGGATTGCCGCAAGATTTCGCGACATGTATAACGCTCTTCTGAGAGGAATCTCTCCCATGAACTTGAAATCGTAATTCTGCGGCTCCCACTGCTCGCCGGTGAGCTGATCCATCGAGATGGGGGAATCATCAACCATCGTCGCCGGATTAAGGCCTTCGTGAATGGCCGCGGCATACATCACCGGCTTGAATGTCGATCCCGGTTGACGCAGTGCCTGAACAGCACGATTGAATTTGGAATCACCGAAGTCGCGGCCGCCTACCATTGCGCGGACGGCACCGGTGCGAGGGTCGAGGGCTACGAATGCTCCCTGGAGATAAGGAGAATTGGCGGCACCGGTTTCTCCACTTTCTGCCGCCCGTGCCTGATACGCTTCGAATGTGAGATGCTTGTATGCGCCAAACTTTCCAGCCTCGATCGCTTGCATCTGATTCTCGAGCGCGCGTTCGGCGGCGCCCTGCATATCGAGATCTATCGATGTGTAGACCTTGTAGCCCTGATCGTACAGCTTGTTTCCGAAGTGCTCATCCAGTTGCTGCCGCACCCATTCGACGAAATAAGGAGCGACGTCACCCGATTCGACACGTTCGGCGAGCTGCAGCGGATAGGCCTTGGCAAGCGAAGCATCTGCGTCGCTAATTGCGTTCTGCCGCCGCATGAGTTCGAGCACCGTGTTTCGACGCTGAATAGCGCGATCCGCGAAGCGACGCGGGTTGTAGCGCTCGGGCCCTTTGGGCAAACCGGCTAGTGTTGCAGCTTCGGCCACGGTGAGGTCGCGCACACGCTTGCCAAAATACCGTTGCGAAGCCGTCTCGATACCGTATGCACCGTTACCGAGATAGATCTGGTTGAGATAGAGCTCGAGAATTCGATTTTTCGAGTAGCGACCTTCGATGGCCCGTGCCACCCGCGCTTCCTTGAGCTTGCGCAAGAGCGTCTTTTCCCTCGAGATGCGATCCGAGAAAACATTACGCGCAAGCTGCATGGTGATGGTGGAAAACCCCTGAGCGTAATAGCCTGCCTTCACGTTACGAAGCGCAGCGCCCGCGATGCGGTAGTAGTCGACGCCGTGGTGCGAATAGAATCGCCGGTCTTCGGTAATAATGAATGCATCGCGAACGTGCTTGGGAATCTCATCCAGCTGCACAAGTGTGCGCCGCTCGAGCCCAAGTTCCGTGATGAATCGTCCGTCGATTGCATAAACTTTGGACGTCTGCTTTGGAACGTAGTCTTCCAATGCAGTGATCGGCGGACACCGCCCGTCTCTGCAGATTACCGTCCAGGCGCCAGCCAGCATACCCAACCCGATTGCACCCATGAAGAAAGCAGCGACGGCAATCCAGGGAAGCCACGGGTACCGCGAGTAAGTGCGCTGGAACCAACCACGCAGTTTGCCGAACGTTCCGGAACCCGAGCGTTTTCGCGGAGACCTGGTGGAGCCGGTAGACGCCATCAGAGAGCGACGGTGTTCTGGAGGAATATTCTCATCACAGTACGCTACCGACGAGTAGCCGACATCGCAAAGTGCAGGTGCAGGGATATCTTTCGTTCATGAATGGCTTCCAGAGTGAACTTCCTCCAGCTTTGTACGAGCTCGCGTGGCGCGAGTTGCTCGTGCAGAGCACCGATGGCCTCGAGCATGCGCTGCGTGATGGGGTGGTTTCGGCCTATTGCGGATTCGATCCTACGGCTCCGAGTCTGCACGTCGGGAACCTCATTCCGGTGATGGGTCTTGTACATCTCCAGCGCTCCGGCCATCGACCATTTGCTTTGGTAGGCGGTGGAACGGGCATGATCGGCGACCCGAGTGGCAAGAGCGCGGAGCGGGTGCTGCAGGACGAAAGTGCGGTGGCCGTCAACGCTGCCAGTTTGCGCGGTCAACTCGAACAGTTTCTCGACTTCGACGGTCCTAACGGCGCCAGAATGCTTGACAACGTGGAATGGCTTCAACCGTTGTCGTTGCTCGATTTCCTGCGCGACACCGGCAAGCATTTCTCCGTCAACTACATGCTTGCCAAGGACTCGGTGAAATCGCGTCTCGAAAGTGGCATCTCGTTTACCGAGTTCTCGTACATGCTGCTTCAAGCTTACGACTTCCTCGAGTTGAATCGGAGACAGGGAGTGACCCTCCAGGTTGGCGGCAGTGACCAATGGGGAAATATCACCGCGGGCCTTGAGCTCATCCGTCGCACCAATGGAAACGAGGCGCACGGGCTGACGTTCCCCCTTGTTACCAATGCTAACGGCACAAAGTTCGGCAAAAGCGAATCTGGAGCGGTTTGGCTCGACGCGGAACGCACATCCCCGTATCAGTTCTATCAATTCTGGATGGGCGCAGACGACCGCGACGTATCACGATTTCTCCGCTTTTTCACGCTTCAGTCGCGAGAAGAAATCGAGGCACTCGACGCCGAAGTTCGTACTTCACCGGAACATCGCATGGCTCAGCGTGCGCTGGCTGCTGACGTAACTGCGCGGGTGCATGGCATCGAGGTAGCGCGGGTGGCTCGGGAGGTATCCGCGCTCTTATTTGAGAAGGCCGATCCGGGACAGCTGTCCGAGGCTGCGCTGTCGGCACTGCGCGCCGAAATCCCGTTTGTGGAATATGCGAGCGCCGATTCAACCGCAGGTGGAGATGCCGATAGCGGTGTCGACATTTTCGAGTGTCTCACTGCGCTCAAGCTTGTCGATTCGCGGGGTGCGGCGAGGCGGTTGCTCGAACAGGGTGGAGTAAGCGTGAACGGAGTGAAACTGTCGGGTGCGGACCGGCAGGTTGGCGAAGACCGGTTACTGCGCGGTCGACATCTTCTGCTGAAAAAAGGGCAGCGGGAATTCGGCCTCGTTCACGTGCCGGCGGGAACCTAGAGGTTGTCAAGAATGTTGTGTATGAGTCAGTGATGGCTCACAGGTAATCTGGGAGTCCTGATTGAAGCACAATGGGATGTGGTAGTGCAGCCTGGCAGCAAAAGGGCCATGGGGGATTCCTCCCGGAGATTGCGAGAGATTGCGAGAGATTGAGCTGCCAGTGTCGGCTATCAGCATGAGCGCCAGCGTCGCTGGAGGCTCCCAGCTGGTGAAAAGCTGGGCATTGATAGCGTGGATGACTGGAGGAAGACGGATATTCTCCTTACAAGCTCACAGCCATCCGCACCGCTGGCGCTGGTGCTCACAGCCGACATTGGCAGCTCAACCCCAGGAAAGGTGTTTACCGCCAGAGCGTCTATTGGTCATAACACCGACACAAGCTCAGAAGCCCACGACCTGCGCCGCGACCTGATCGGACCACTCATCCGGCAGCCTTGAGAACGCGCACCAGATCATCGCTCCAGTTCGGCGATCGCCGCCGCGATCTCCTCATGCGTGTTGTACAGGTGCGGCGAGAACCTGACTGCGTTCTCCCGAACGACGTGAACAACCCCTGCACTTCGCAGTCGCGCGGCCACCCCGTCGATATCATCTGGAGTAAACGACACCACGCCCGCCCGTCTCCAGGATGCTGTGGGCGTGACCAGCTTTATATCCTTCCTTGTGCTCGCCCAGTCGACGACGACATCAACCAGCGACTCAATGTGCGCCGCAATCGCGCCGACGCCATGTTGGAGTAACAGACTCGTCGAAGCATTCGCGATGGCGAAGTCCTGGTATGCAATCGTGACTACCTCGAAACGACGGGCATCCTCGCAGAACTCGAACTCGTAGTCGGTGAGCTTGCTGTAATCCGACGACACCTTCATGCAGGCCCAACCCACATCGTGCGGTTCGATGGCCTGCACCAGCTCGTCGCGAACATACACGAAACCAGTACCCCAGGGGCTCAACTGCCACTTCTGCGCTCCGCTGGCGAATATATCCACTGGCAACGAATGCAGGTCGATCTCGCGCACGCCGCAGCCCTGAATCCCGTCTACGATGAAAAACACATCGTTCGCCCGACAGGCGTTGCCGATACGCTCGAGATCTGCAACGAATCCACTCGCGAACTGTACCCACGATACCACCACGGCTACCACATCGGGCCTCGCGATCGCAGTAACGAGCGCATCCTCGTCTGGCAAACCGTTGCGAAGTGGTATGAGGTCGAGCGTAATGCCCCGTGAGCGCAGTGCCTGAAAGGGATAAACACAACTTGGGAACTCACCTTGAAAGGTGAGTATCACACCGGGTCGCAACGGCAACGCGCGCGCTGCCAGATTGAGCCCGTAGGTAGTGTTCGGCATAAGCGCTATCTCGGTTGCGTCGGCTCCCACAAGTGCCGCAAACTGGGATCGTGCCGTGGCCGCTGCGTCCACCATCGACGCCACCGAGATCTGATGTGGCTGCGAGCGTCGCCGAGCCCATTCGTCCGCGACTTCCACTGCTCGCTGAGGCATCGGACCGACGGACGCCGCGTTGAAATAAATCGCAGGGTCTGACGCCATCCATGGATATTCACCCTGTCGAATCGCGTTCACGTCGAGCGTGGCGGACGTCGCGTTCGCGCCTGCGCCACCGTTGGCCGAAAAGTTCGTACTTGCCGTCATTGAAATGTCCTGTTCGGGAACGAGTAATGGAATGCTTCGTGATACTACCGTGGCGCGCTTTCTACATCGCGCGGATCGAGCGCGTCTCTCAATGCATCGCCAAGCAAATTGAATCCCAGCACTGCGAAACCGATAGCCAAACCCGGGGAAAGTGATGTCCACGGTGCATTCCTCAGCTGCGAAATGTCCCGACCGTCGGAAATCATCGCGCCCCAGCTGGGTGTCGGCGGCTGAACGCCGAGCCCAAGAAACGAGAGCGCCGCTTCCGCCATGATTGCGCCGGCGATTCCGAGTGTGGCTGCAATGACTACAGGCGCGATGACATTGGGGAGAATATGTCGCCCAAGAATGCGTCGATCTTTTGCGCCCACCGCTCTCATTGCCTGCACGAATTCCAGCTCTCTGACAACGAGCGTCTGGCCGCGTACAAGTCTGGCCATCCCCGCCCACCCCACGAAACCGATAACCAGGCACACAACAGTTAGCGACGGCTCGAACGCGGCAGCCATCGCTATCAACAGCAGCAGTGAAGGGAACGCGAGCGTGACGTCCGCAAGACGCATGACGAGTTCATCCACCCATCTGCCTTTGTATCCCGCCAGCAATCCCAGCACGATACCAATCGCGAGTGAAAGCCCCTGCGATGCAAGCCCGACTAACAGGGAAACGCGCGCTCCATAAAGCAACCTTGACCACACGTCTCGTCCCTGCGCATCGGTTCCCAGCCAGTGCACAGCGGACGGCGGACTGAGTGAGTTTGCGAGGTCGATGCGCAACGGATCAAAAGTTACAAGCGCTGGCGCTGCAACGGCTGCCACAACAAGTAGAGCGACCACAATGAAGCCAAACCAGGCGCGCCGATCGGCAAGTATCCTGCGGGTCGACGATACCGCCGTGTTGTTCACCAAAGTCGAACCCGTCATCTCATTTGCGCCTTTTACGACGGGACTTTGCCATGAGCGATCGCGGACTCTGCTCTGAGTCAACGTGGTAATCGGTAACTTTGGATATCGCTCCCATGATGCGATTCACATAGAAGTCCCAGTCGTGCAACCTTCGCGCACGCGACTCCGCGGCAGCGCCCATTGCAGCAAGCTGTTCTGGATTCGCGAGCACGTTGGCAACTGCGGAGACGCAAGTTGAGATATCTGCCTCGACGGCGACGAATCCATTGATCTGTGGTGCCACGAACGCTTGTGTATCAAAGTTGGCTGGTACAATCACCGGAATCCCTCGCATCATCGCTGAGATTATGCTCACCGCGCCTTCGTCGCTTTGTGCCGCTACCCACACCAACGTCGCGTGGAACCCGTCCGAGGCGATCAGCGAATCGAT
Organism: Gemmatimonadales bacterium; assembly: GCA_038235845.1. GTDB lineage: Bacteria > Gemmatimonadota > Gemmatimonadetes > Gemmatimonadales > Gemmatimonadaceae > Gemmatimonas. Next base: position 8,054 of record JBBSTN010000041.1, read on the forward strand.
GGGCTCTATGGTGATGCGCGACGCCATTCCTACCGACGCGGCGTGAACGCGTACGGCCTGCAATGCCGCGGATTGCCCGAGCAACAACACGCGGAGTTCGGGATATCGTGTCGCCAGCCGCGACGCCGCGCGGAGTGCCAGTGCTGCTGCGGAGTACTCCATGAAAGGCTTCGAGGATAATTTCTGCGCGCCCGCGCGTGGATTACCTGAGACGATCCCGAGCACCGGACCCGCCTCGCTTCGCGCACGGTTGGCTACTCGCCCTGTCGGCGCACGGTTTACACTAGCCGCGTCCCATCCAAGAGCAGTTTTCATTGGTGATTTTGACTCGTCCGGGGCGCTAAGGTCATCCCCCAACACCACACAACGCGAACGTGAACTGGCGACCGTCGCACGCCACGTCGGCTTCACACTCTCCCCGACTGAAAGTCGTCTTACCACTCCCCCTTTTCGTCCTGTCGCGATGGCGGCCGCCATCATATTCTTTTCACCTTGAACCAGAACGACGGCCGGATGAACTCCCTTAACGATGCGGCGAAAGGCCCAAAACTGACGTACGCCACGACCGGCAATCGACCTGCATTTCAGTGAAGGAAACCTTTTCGCGAGTTCTGCCTCTGTCTGGCTCTTGCTCACACATACCAGCGTCACAAGATGACCACGCTCGGCCAGCGTCTCACCGATTCTCGCCTGGATACGCGCGCTCACTCTGAACTCGCGTTCAGTGATCAGAATAAGAATTCTCATTCATTCACCTGAGGTACCATTCGATTCCGAAGGGGACTCAGTGCGACGATCGAATTGCAGCGCGTGAAGGCGTGCGTATGTCGCGCCGTTCTGGAGCAGCTCTTCGTGGCGACCTTCTTCGATAAGAGAGCCATTCTCGAATACAAGTATGCAGTCGGCATGCTGAATAGTGCTCAGTCGGTGAGCGATCACGAACACCGTACGGCCTTCGAGAAGGCGATCGATAGCCTCCTGAACGAGGCGTTCACTTTCGGCGTCGAGTGCAGAAGTAGCCTCGTCCAGGATGAGTATGGGAGGGTCGGAGAGCAACGCGCGAGCAATCGCGAGCCGCTGGCGCTGTCCGCCGGAAAGACGCGTGCCGCGTTCTCCCAGGGATGTGTCCCAACCTTGCGGCAAAGCCTCGATGAAGGAAATGGCGTTCGCGGCCCGTGCAGCCTCTTCGAGGTGCCCCTGAGTTGCACCGGGACGCCCGAACGCCACGTTTGCACGGACGGTGTCGTTGAACAGGACAGTGTCCTGACTCACAATTCCGGTGAGCGACCGCAACGCATCCAGCTTGATTTCGCGGAGATCAATCCCATCGAGAAGTATGCGGCCCCTCGTCGGCTCAATGAAACGGGGAAGCAGATCGATTAGCGTAGTTTTACCGGCACCACTGGCACCAACAAGCGCGACAATCTGTCCTTTCCTCGCTGTAAAAGAAACATTGCTGAGGGCATTTCCCGAGTCATCCGCCGCGGTACCGTTGTCAGGATCGTTGTCGTAGGCAAACGAAACATCTTCAAAGCGCACCGTGCTTTCGAACGATGGCTGCGATATTGTCCCCCGATCGACACTCGTTTCCGTTGGTGCATCCAGAATTTCAAAGACGCGTTCGGCGCTGGCGAGAGACTGTGTGGCTGCTGCGGGAACCTGAGAAAGCTGTTTGAGCGGTTGCAGGAGACGCATTAACCAGATCAGGTAAACGAGCAGTTCGGCGCGTTCGAGCGCTCCTTCGACGAGCACCAGACGTGCACCGAACCAGAGTACGGTTACCGCGACTAGCGTTCCCAGCGTCTCTGTAAGCGGCCCGGAGAGAAAAGCCAACCGACCAATGCGCACGTAGCCGCGCGCGAATGCCGCGTTGCGCTCCATGAATCGGGCAGTCTCACGCGGCTCGGCGCCATACGATTTGAGCAGGCGAATGCCACTCGAAGCCTCCTGGACGATGCTGGTGATCTCACCCTGCTCGTAGTTCATGCGTCGATGTCCGGAGCGAAGACGGCGAAGCACCGGTTGCAGGGTGCCAATGATTGCCGGCGCAATCACGAGTGACGCAATTGTGAGTTTCCAGCTAACCGCAAACATTATCACGACGGTGGCCACAACCTGCGCTCCACTCCATAGAGAGCGTGTCACCAGTTCCGTCACCACCGTCTTGGCGTTTGCGGTGTCGTTGATGACACGGGCGATGACCTGTCCAACTTTCATCCTGGTGAACCAGGGCAGCGGAAGCCGCAGCAGATGGCCGTACAAGCCGTCGCGCAGATCACGCACCACGAACTCCTGCAACTGCACACCAATCTGACCGCTTATCCAGACCATCAGATTCTTGAGGGTAACCGCAAGCATGACGATGAAGATCACATTTCGGAGCGATCCCATCCTGTCGTTGGTGTCCAGCAGAAAGCCGATCGTGACGTCGAGAATCTTCGAGACATTGCCTGTGTCCGGAATCAGCGCCGGCTGATTGAACAGTGCGTTGAAAAACGGAATCAACAATCCCAGCGAGAATACATCGAAAACTGCCGCAAGGATATTGAGTATCACAACCGCAATCAGCTTTCCGCGGTGCGGTTGCACAAACGACCAGAGTCGGCGCCACAATTTCGATGTTGGCGCACGATGGGTTCCGGTGCTATCGAGACGGCTCATATGCAGCCGTCGCGCCGTTGCTGAATCGTCACGCAGGTCGCGAACGCGAAGGAGGCGCGCAGGAAGGGATAAATGTCAACGCTTCGGCGTGAGCAGGGCGATCGGGAGAATACATTCCTCTGGTGTTACGCCACCATGCAGGAACGACCCGCGATACCGACTCTGGTACTCCCGGAGTTTCGTGGGATAAACGAAGAAGGTGTCGCCCGCGGCCAGCAGAGTGTTGTTTCCGAAGCCCCGATGCGGGAGTCGTAGATCGTCCGAATTGCCGAAGAGTAATGCCTGTTCAGGACGTTCGGCGCGGATGTCGTCGCCGAACTTGTAGCGGAGGTTCGCTGTGGCGTCCCGCTTGGCAAACACCGTTGCCGGTGTATTGCAGTGCAGCGCACCATGGTCGCTCGTGATGATAACGGAAATGTTTCGACGCGAGGCTTCCCGCAGGAGTGTGAACAGTGACGACCGTTCGAACCACTGTTTGGTGAGCGCGCGAAGGGCGATCTCGTCCCGCGCCACCTCAAAGAGGATCATCGACTCACTGCGGCCGTGCGTGAGCAGATCTACAAAATTGAACACGAACGAGTGCAGTCCGTCGCCGGATATTGCGCCGGGCAGATGACGGTCGAGATCGTCGGAGTCATTTGCCGAAGTGATCTTCTGATAGCGAACGTTGGCTTTGATGTTGAGCTCGTCGAGATGCGCCACGAGCAACTCGCGTTCATGTGAATTGAGCGACTCGTCATCCCGCTCGCTTCCACCCCACCAATCCGGAAATCGTGCCGCAATCTCGCCTGGAAAAAGTCCGGCGAACAGTGAATTTCTCGCATACGGCGTCGCGGTCGGCAGAATGCTGAAGTAGTGGGTCGTCTCCACCTCGAACATTGGTGCCAACAAGGGCTCGAGCACACGCCACTGATCGACTCGCAGACAATCGACCACGATGAAAATCGCCTTGCGATCTCGTTTGATCAGTGGAATCACGAACTCCGATACTACGTCGACGGATAGTGGCGGCCGATCACCGTCCAGCTCCTTGAGCCACTGCGGATAATTGTCGCGCATGAAGACAGCGAACTCGCGATGCATGTCGGGATACAAGCCTCGCAGAGACTCGTGCAAACCCATCTCCCCTGCATCTGCCAGATCGACGTCCCACTGCATCAGCTCTGAAAACCGGTCGATCCAGCCTCGCCAGTCGAGACTCTGGTACCGCTCCGATTCGATCGCCCGAAATCGCTCGACAAATGCCCTTGCAAGCGCCTGTGAACGGATGAGCGGACCGTCGAGAATTCGCGTTACCACGCTGAGCACCTGTCGCGGTGCAACTGGCTTTACCAGATACTCGCGAACATTTGCACCAATTGCTTCCTTGAGCGTCGCGTCTTCTTCGCTTTTTGTCACCATCACTACGGGCATTGTCGGCGCCATCTCGCGGATGCCCTTGAAGGCGGCAAGGCCACGCGTACCAGGCATCTGCTCGTCGAGAAGCACAAGATCATAGGGCTTTCGACGCAGCAGTTCGAGCGCGTCGTCGGCATTGGTGGCCATCTCGACCGCAAATCCGCGATCGGTCAACAGAATTCGATGCGGCTCCAGAAGGTCTGCTTCATCGTCGACCCAGAGTATCGTCTTTAGAGGTTGCGCCATATCGGTTGCAAGTTACCCGGTGCGTGTGCGTACGGTCCAGCACGGCGAGGTCAACTGAGATAGATTCGTCTCGTGCAAACCGAGAAGCTGCCCTACTCATTAAGCGAGCTTTGTTTTTCCTTTCCTGCCCTCGCCTCGCTCGCCGGTCGACTGCCCCTGGGCGGTGGGCGCGAAGCGGCGCTCGCTTCCCTTCTCATTGCGAGACTCGCCAGCGCTCTCCGGGCGCAGGGTGTAATCGCTGTCGAAGATAGAAAGACACGCGCTGGAGCGGCGCGGGTCTGGCTGGCCTCAGTGGCGCTTCCAAGCAACACGCGCATTCCGTTTGCGAGAGCGATCGATGCGACGGGCGGAACAGCGCTTCAGACGGCCGGCGCAATCAGAAGCCTCATGGCTGCTGCAGGTGGACATCTCGACGACGGTGCCGTGGGCGAACTGGACAAGCTCGCCCACGATCTGGCGGGTGCTACGTGAGCCCGGTCTCCCCGACAAACCCCTCGGGTAAAGACGAACTCAAGACATTTTTGCTTCGACTGGAGCGCGGAGACGAGGCGTTCGTGAGCGACGACGTCGTCCCCACTCACTTTCCGTCCGTCGACCGCGCGTTGGGGGGCGGCCTCCGAAGAGGCGACCTGACAGTTCTTGGCGGCGATGCCGGGGTTGGTTCTTCTTCGCTTGCACTGGGAATAGCACTGCGTGCGTCGGCACGTGCTCTGCTGCTCACCGGCGAACACCGCCGCGCCCGGATATGGGAGAGGGCACTCGCAATTCTGGCGCGCGTGCCGCTCGAGTCACTTCGTTTTGGCACACTCACGACCGAGGAACGCGCCCGGGTCGCAATGAGTAGCCCGAGTCTTGAGGAGTGGGGGCCCGTCATCGATACGATCACCGAGGCCGGCGTCGCGCAGGTCGAAGCCGCTATCGACCGCACGCCCGAGGCACCGCTGGTTGTGATTGACGGCATTGAGTCCCTTCTCGCCCGCGATTCCGAATTGGACGCCGCTGCAGCTGGTATCATGCTCGAACTCAAGCGCATCGCTCTTCGTCGAAACGTTGTCATACTCGCACTCGCGCATCTTTCTGCCCTCGATCGGTCTCGCAAGGATCTCCGACCACGTCTCGCAGACTTTTGTGGTGCCGGAGCAGTGGGAATTCACGCTGATGTTGTGCTTGGGCTCCATCGCGAGGAGCTTTATGATGCTGACGTGGCTCTCGCGGGAGCGGCCGAACTGCTGGTGCTCAAACATCGCGAAGCGCCGCGCACTTACGCTGATCTGTATTTCTCGCCCACGGATCTCAGATTCGAGGATATTCTCGATCACTAGATACGAGGTTTGATTCCGCAGGTTGAGGTCGTCGGTTAGCAATCGCATTGCCTTTTTCACCCCGCATTTTCACTGCAGTAGCTGGTCGGTCAGCTACAGAACGTCTTCGAGGATGTCATGGCTGGACATAGTAAATGGAAAACGATCAAGCGCGCGAAGTCGGCCACCGACAAGAAGCGTGGAGTCCTGTTCACCCGCCTCATTCGCGAAATCATGATGGCTGCCAAACTGGGCGGCGGTGATCCCTCGGGCAATCCTCGACTCAGGACGGCAATCGATAACGCAAAGGCCGTCTCAATGCCCAAGGATAACATCGAACGCGCAGTGAAGAAGGGCACGGGCGACATGGAGGGCGTCGACTATGTGGACGTGCTCTACGAAGCGTACGGGCCGGGCGGCGTGGCCATCATGATTCAGGCACTCACTGATAATCCAACTCGCACAGTTGCCGACATCCGTCACAAACTATCGCGGAATGGCGGCAATATGGGGTCGACCAATTCCGTGGCGTACCTCTTCGACCGTCGAGGGCAGATGTCTGTAGACGCTTCTACAGCGAGCGAGAAAGCACTGATGGAAGCAGCGCTCGAAGCTGGTGCGGAAGATGTTGTTCGTGAGGACGGTATCTTTACGGTGACCACCGACCCGGCCACGCTTCACGCCGTCAAGGAGTCGCTCGAATCGAGTACCTTTACGGTCTCGGACGCTGAACTGGGATGGGTGCCGCGAACCACCATCACAGTGGAGGGCGCCGTGGCTCAGGAACTGATACGACTGCTGGAAGCGCTCGAAGAGCTCGATGACGTACAGAAAGTTGACGCGAATTTCGAAATGGATGACGAGCAGATGGAAGACGACTCGGCGGCGACGTGATCGTACTGGGCATTGATCCGGGCACCGCAGTAACAGGATACGGATTGGTGGCCCTCGATGGTCGCGTCACTTCACTCATAGAGTGTGGAGTGATTCGCACAACACCTAAACAGCCGCTGGCTAAACGGTTGCACGACATTTACGAGGGCGTCGCTGACTTGATTGCCCGGCATCAGCCACACACGATTTCGGTCGAGGATGTTTTCTTCGCCCGTAACGTGCGCACTACTGTGGTTTTGGGACATGCCCGCGGCGTCATTCTGCTCGCCGCTCAACAGGCTGGTTTGGCCATTCGGGAATTTCCGCCCGCGGAAGTTAAGAAATCGATTACCGGCAACGGCGCTGCAACCAAGGAGCAGGTTCAGTTCATGGTGATGCGGATGTTGCGTTTAAGAAGCGCGCCGGAACCTGCGGATGCATCTGATGGCGTGGCCGCTGCGCTCTGCGCATGCCTGTCAGTTAATATGCCGCGACTTGCCGACGTTATTGGTGCCAGTCGATGATCTCACAGGTGACCGGCACGCTGGTACATCGCGCTATCGACCGTGTGGAAATCATGACGGCGGGTGGCATCGCATACGAGTGCCTGATTCCGCTCTCGGTTTACGAATCACTGCCCGAACAGGGAAAATCAGTGTCGCTGCACACGCATCTTTCTGTGCGCGAGGATGCATGGCAGCTCTTCGCGTTCGAATCCCAGTTCGAGCGCGCTGTTTTTCAGCGCTTGCTTGTGGCGAAGGGAGTCGGGCCATCGCTCGCGCTCGGAATTCTCTCGACGCTGAATGCAGAACGCGTGGTGCGTGCGCTTCGTGAAAAGGATGTGGTGA
>JBBSTN010000042.1:0-15370 GCA_038235845.1 Gemmatimonadales bacterium
ATACCCCGCGGGCACCGGCGCATTGATGGAAAAGCTGGCCAAGGAAAGGGGACGGGCTGCGTTCGACCGGGCTGTCTTCACGGTTGCGCCGTGGACGGGTGCAGTACCCACCAATCCCGACGACATCGCTTTCCTGCCCGCGCATCGACTTTCGGCGCTCATAAAGGGGCGGAAGATCACGTCGGCTAAACTCACCGACATCTACCTCACGCGCCTCAAACGGCTCAACCCGACGCTGCTCTGTGCGGTGACGATCACCGAGGACTTGGCCCGGGCCGAAGCAGCAAAGGCCGACGCAGAAATTGCCGCAGGCCGATATCGTGGGCCACTGCATGGCATTCCATACGGCGTGAAGGACCTGTTCGACACCAAGGGAATTCCCACCACCTGGGGCTCACCCGACTTCCAGGATCGGGTTCCGGATTCCGACGCAGAGATTGTGGTTCGCCTGCGGGACGCCGGCGCGATCCTCATCGCCAAACTCGCCACGGGAATCTTCGCGCAAAACGATCAGTGGTTTCGCGGGCGCACCAACAACCCGTGGAATCTGGTGCAAGGCTCGAGCGGATCGTCCGCAGGCCCGGGCTCGGCCACCGCGGCAGGCGTCGTCGGGTTTGCCATCGGCACGGAAACCCAGGGCTCCATCACATCGCCGTCGATTCGAAATGGCCTCAGCGCCCTGCGCCCCACATTCGGCAGAGTGAGCCGAGCGGGCGGGATGGTGCTAGCGTGGTCTCAGGACCGTGTGGGGCCGATGTGTCGCACCATCGAAGACTGTGCAATGGTTTTCAACGTGCTCCACGGCGTCGATCCAAAAGACGCCAGCACGGTGACGACGCCGTTCAACTTCGACCGCAATATCCGTATGGCCAGTGTTCGCATTGGACATGACGCAAATGCGCCCAAAGAGATGATCGATCAGCTCAAGGCGCTCGGCGCACAGCCTCGCGAAATTGGCGCGCGTCCGTCTCTTCGAGATTTCGGGATCGGTGGTGGTGGCCTCAACATCGAGTACGCCGCGGCGTTCGACTTTTTCGTGTCCCGAAAAGCGAAGGAGCTCAACATCGACCTCAACTCGCTGCCACAGCCGGCGGCGAAACCGGGTGGTGCGAATGCGCCTTACGGAACGATGCCGGAAGACTACACGTCGAGCCCAATGGCGCCGGCAAACTGGAACCCGCGTTTCGTGAGTGGACGTACGGTTCCAGCCTGGGAGTTTCTCAACAATCAGCGTCGCCGAATGTTGTACAACGTCAAGTACAACGAATTCCTTGGCGATCTGGACATGTTCGTAGGCAGCGCCCAGTCTGGCTGGGACGTCGCGAATAACGCACAGAGTGGACATCCGTGCACCGTAGTTCCATACAAGTTTGACGTTCCCGAACATGGCGGCGGGCCGAACGCGCAGCGCGTTGAACTGAAAGCGCAACCGATTTGTGGAATCATCATCGGTGCATTGTACAACGACGACAAGATTCTTTCGGTTGCACATCAGATGCAGACGCACAACGATGTCGTCAACAAGCATCCTGCGCTTTAGCGTGCGGCAAGCGATCTCGCTGGCGCTTGCGATGATCTGCTCGGCGACGGGGAGCCTCTCCGCGCAGATCTCGCCCGCGGAGTTCACGGCGCGCCGCGATTCACTTGCGGCGCGCATCGACTCCGGTGTCGTTGTAGCATTTGGTGAGCGAACGCCGGTTACCGATTTCGGACCGTTCAACCAGCTGCCCGCATTCCACTATCTCACTGATTATGACGAGGCGGATGCCGCGTTTGTACTCGTAGCACGCAACGGTCGTGCTGCGCACTGGTTGTTTGTCGCACCGGTAGACCCGCGCAGTGCGTTCTACTATGGATACCGCACTGACAGTGCTACAGTTGCGCGCACCATTGGTCTTACTGTTAGACCGTTTGCTTCACTGCAGTCGGTACTCGATTCGCTCGCCGCGGTAAAGTTGCCGTTTTATCATCTTGCAGATTTCAGTGCTGGAGACTTTGTCGGCGACGACACACTCACACGTGGACGCGCAACCATGAAGGCGTTGGCCGCGGCGCATCCTGAGCTGGTTGTAAGGGACGCGCACACGATCGTCAACCGCCTGCGTGCTCGTAAATCTCCCGCGGAGTTGACACTTATTCGTCGCGCGGCAGAAATTACGGACGCGGGCCATCGCGCAGCCATGATGCTGGCCGAACCGCGCTGGGAGTACGAGTTGCAGGGAACGGTGGAAGCAGAGTTCATGCGCCTTGGCGCAGCGCGACCTTCGTACGGGTCGATAGTTGGAGCTGGTCGCAACGGGACAACGTTGCATTACATGAAAAACCGTGGCCCCGCGAAGCCCGGAGATCTGGTAGTGATAGACGCGGGTGCGGAGTACGAGGGGTATGCCGCGGACGTGACCCGAACGATCCCCGTGAGTGGAAAGTACACGCCCGCGCAACGTGAGATTTACCAGCTCGTGCGCGACGCGCAGGCCGCCGCAGAGCGCAATGCTGCTCCCGGCAAACTCGCGTCGGCTGCGGCAGATTCGTCGGTCGCAGTAAGGGTCAAAGGTCTCGCCCGTCTCGGGCTGATACAGAATGACACTGCCATGTTCGACCCGCCGTGGCGTGCCGACTGCGTTCGTGCTCCGCGTTCGTGCAGTCAGGCGCAACTCTGGATGATTCATGGAATCACTCACGGTCTTGGTCTCGAAGTTCATGACCCGGCGCAGTTCGAAACGGGCAACCGTACGTACCAGCCCGGTGATGCATTCACCATCGAACCCGGCATCTACATAAGCAGTGCATCGTTGGCAGTGCTTCCCGATACACCGCGCAATCGCGATTTTATCGCAAGCGTGAAAGCGGCGGTGGCTCGCTATGAAAACACCGGTGTGCGAATCGAAGACGACTACATCGTCACTGGCAACGGGTTGGAACGGATCAGCCACGCTCCCCGCGAGATCGCCGAGATAGAAGCGTTGATGGCGAAACGCGGCGCGCGGCGTATCCAGCCGTAAAAATCACGGTGGCGTTTCATTTTTGCGGTTCGCGTGTATAGAGCACGGTAAGCTTCAAGGTTCGGCCCACTCGCAGCATCTACTCCGGTACAACGGAACAGGCAGGTTGGCCGTAATTTATCATGAGCATCATGAGGCAATACGTGGCGTTGTGCGTGCTCGATGTCCATTACCCGTAACCAAGACTTTCATAGTGCTCAGTCGATTTATAACCGTCGCAGCGATTGCGGCGAGCACCCTGACAGCCGCTGGCACAACTTCATCCGTGTCCGCAAACGATGCTCCGGCAAACTACGAGCTGTTGGAAGCAGCATCTGTAACCCAGCTGCTCCCTCGGTCTCAGAAGCAGTTTAATCTGCTTCAACAGCCGCCATCGAAAAAAACCAGTGGGCCGTCTTCTTCATCGCGCGGCCCGGATGCCGAGTCGAATGGTGACCCTTCGTTACCGCTGGTGTATGTCACTAAACCCACGGGTAACTTCGCTCGCTACCGTGTGAGAGAGCGTCTGGCGGGCAAGGAGCTCGATAACGACGCGGTCGGTGAGACACCGGTAGTGAACGGGTCGATAGCGTTGGACAGAGACGGTAAGGTGATACCAAACGGTTCCGGCTTTGCCGCTATCATGACCAAACTTAAAAGCGATCAGTCGCGTCGGGATAAGTACATTCGCACCAGGTTGCTGGAAACCGATTCGTTTCCAACCACCACCTTGCGCATAACCGATGTACGCGGTCTTCGGTCTCCACTTCCAACGAGCGGGCCCACAAACTTCCAGCTTATCGGCGACCTCACCGTCAAAGGTGTAACGCGTCCCACGGTCTGGGACGTTACCGCAGTCGTGAATGGTGACGAGCTAAAGGGGTCGGCCAAAACCAAGTTCACTTTCGACCAGTTTCGACTCACTCAGCCACGTGTTTCAATCGTGTTAACGGTTAATGACACGATAACACTCGAGTACGATTTCGTGATGTCGAAGAAGTAGCTTAGTAGGCACGCAACAGAGTAGCTGCGCCACTCGTTATCGCCTGAACTGCTTAAGACGCCGGCCCGCGGAAGACTCTTCAATGAGCTCCACGAGTCGGCGTTCCTGCGTTTCGGCCTTCTTGGCACTTACCACCCACCAAATCGCAGTCTTTTGATATCCGTCAGGTTGCATGCTGAAATACTCCCAGCCAGCTCCGCTTGCCATCAGCCGCTGTAGAAACTCCGGAGGAAGTTCTGCCTCATTCCGGTTCTCGTAGGCGTAGATGCCTGACCGGCTCTCCTTCCGCGCAGAAAACGCGGCAAGCCCGGGGGGCCTCATCTCCCCTGACCTCGTCAGCTCTGCAACCCGAGCGATATTCACCGCACTCCAGGTGCCGGTTGGCCTTCGCGGAGTGAATCTGATCTGGTAGCTCACGTCGTCGACGCTGCGACGCACGCCGTCGATCCATCCGAAACAGAGCGCCTGATCTACCGACTCCGGCCACGTCATACTCGGTTTTCCACTCCCTTTTCGGTAGAAACCAACCGGCAATTCAGAGCTGGTGTCGTGATTTTTTTGCAGCCACGCGCGCCATACCGCGGGCCTCTTGAAAAATTTTGGGCGCGTTGTCACAGGATGTAATCCGCCTTCTGGGGGCGAGAGGAGTGCAATAGGCGCGCGGCACGATATGTGAACTGCACTCGGGCCAGTTCTGGCGTGTTAACGTCGTTGTTCATGACCGAAGAAAATTCTCAAGAATTATGGATGTAAAGCATACTTCCCGAAGATGGCCAGATTGTCTGTGGATAGTGCGACATGGAGAAAGCGCAGGCAACGTTGCTCGCGATAGCGCGAACGCTGCGGGACTGGATGTGATCGATATTGCCGTCCGTGATATGGATGTGCCGCTCAGTGATCTTGGCACTCAACAGTCGCAATCTCTCGGCCGGTGGTTTGGGTCACTTCCGGACGGCGAAGGTCCCACCGTGATTCTGACTTCGACCTACGTGCGCGCCGTACAGACGGCTGCTCTGATTCGTGGCGAAGGGCGGATGGAGGCCGAGGTTCCCGGTCATGTCGACGAGCGACTTCGGGAGCGCGAATTCGGGATTCTGGACCGACTCACACGCGCCGGAATCGAGCAGCGCTTCCCCGATCAGGCGGAGGCACGGTCGCGCATCGGAAAATTCTATCATCGACCTCCTGGTGGAGAAAGCTGGGTCGATGTCATCCTGCGGCTGCGTAGCGTTCTCGACACCATCAGTCTTCACCATTCGCAGCCTGGGTCACGCGTTCTTATCGTTGCCCATCAGGTGGTGGTGCTTTGCCTCAGATATCTGATCGAGGAATTGACCGAAGCGGACATTCTCAATATTGACGCCGAGGATGACGTCGCCAATTGCGGTGTGACGGAGTATATGCTGGACGAGAGCGTGGGATCACGAAAGGTGAATGCCGCCCCGGGACCAGGCCCTACGCTCCGTCTTGTCAAATACAATTTTGTTGCGCCGCTGGAGGCCGAAGGTACTCCGGTTACAGCTTCGCCAGACACGCCCGTGGCTCCTCGATGACTACGACGTCGCATGCAAAAGTCGTTGAACTTACGAGGACGCGACTTCGTCAATCACCCCTCTCTCCGGTGGGCGACGGCGCGGACAAGGATGGCCGCGGGTGCGTGCTGGTAATTGGTGGGAGCCGATATGTACCAGGCGCTATGATGCTCGCGGGTGTGGCTGCACTGCGCGCCGGCGCCGGCAAGCTGCAGATGGCAACTGTGTCTGACGCCTCGATTGCACTGGGGGTGTCGGTGCCCGAAAGCCTCGTCGTTGCGCTGCCGGTCGATCCGCATGGCGAGATTGATAGCGATGCCAGCCGTGCGGTGCTCGAGCGCTGGGTAAGGAGCGCAGACGTGATTCTGCTGGGACCCGGAATGATGAGTGCGGAATCTGCGAGGGGTCTGTTGGTCGCCATCGATACACTGGCGCTGGAAACAACCACGCTGGTAATTGACGGTGTCGCCATCGTAGCGTTGAGCCAAACGCGACGACCGCCTGACCTGTCCAGACGCCTGGGCCGACTGATTCTCACTCCACATTCCGGCGAGATGGCTTCACTTCTCGACGTGGACAAGAGCCACGTGTTGCAGAACCCGCTGGAAATGGCCATTAAGGCGGCCGCGCAATTCGGCGCGACCGTGGCGCTCAAGGGCCGTGAAACGTTTATTGCCAGTCCGGAGGGTGACTGCCTCCGCTTTAACAAGGGGTGTGCCGGGCTCGGTACCTCGGGCTCCGGAGACACGCTGGCGGGCATCGCCGCAGGTCTTGCTGCCCGGGGTGCCGACACGCTGACAGCAGCGATGTGGGGCGTCTGGGCTCATGGGCGAGCGGGACGTAAGCTTTCGCGACGAGTGGCACCGGTTGGCTTTCTGGCTCGCGAAATACTCGACGAAGTGCCCGCGTTGCTGTTCCACCCGTGAACCATCCGGGTGGCTCGAACTGTGACCTCGCGCTTAGCGCCCCCGGACCGTTTCCTGTCGTTCGCGACCCCGGGCCCATTCGCCGGCAACGATGCAGGCCATCAACCACGACCCTGCGATTGCTAATCCCCCTATCACATCGGTGAAATAGTGAACGCCGAGGTAGAGTCGGCTAGCTCCGACGGCGATGGCCATGATTACAGCGGCAAGTATGACCAGCAATCTCCGCAAGGGCGTACTATTATCGCTGATGCAGACGAGATAGGCGAGCATGCCGAACCCCACAGTGGACCCGACGGTGTGACCGCTTGGGAAACTAAGCGATGCTCCGTGGAGAAATGCCTCCGCCCCGGTTGGACGCACGCGCTGGATGGCGCGTTTGAATCCTTCCACCAGAGCCGTCGAACCGGCAAAGGCAATTATCCAGGTCGCGAGGGTGGCCCAGCGTTTGAACCGTACAAGCCACGCCGCCCCCGCGACTGCAAGTATCATCATGGATATCGGAGATCCAATGAGCGACACTATTACGCCGATCTGATCACCTGCCGGAGTGGAGTTGTTTCTGAATGCGCTCAGTACATTGACGTCGATGCTCGCAAGTTGCTGCTGATTCACAATGTTACGGGCGATCGCCAGAAAGATCAGCAGCAGCACGAGGCAGGCAATCAATGCCCCAATAAGCGTAGCAGATATCCGGAACTTTCGTTCATCGCTGGTTTGTTTTCTCGTGTCCATAGGATTCAGTGAGCCGGATCAGTCAGGTCGTTCGTGTAATCATCAACTGTAATGCCCGTATGGTGAGAGAGGCACCAACGCGCGAATCACTTGTGGCGCGAATCACCTCGGCCTTACCAGGCGCGGTCGTCAGCCTATCTGACGAAACAACCTCGATAACTGACCTGCTGGAGAAAGCGCTGGCTGATAACCCAACCCTTCTGGTTGCATGCGGGGGTGACGGAACAATTAATGCCGTCGCCAGCCGAATTGTGAATTCATCCATAGTGCTTGGTGTGCTGCCTCTTGGGACACTCAATCATTTCTCGAAGGATTTGGGCATACCCACCGATCTTGATGAAGCAATCGCTCTGCTCAGTGAAGCTCCGACGTGTCTTGTCGACGTGGGCAAGGTGAATGAAAGGATATTCCTGAACAACGCTGGCCTCGGACTATACCCCCAGATCGTGCACCAGCGCGAGTCTCAGCAACGACGTGGCGCTTCGAAGTGGCCTGCCGCTATCGCGGCAACCATTCGTTCACTCATTCGTTACCGACGGCTTGCCGTTCGCATTGTGGCAGACAACGAGTCGGTCGTCCGACGAACTCCGGCAATCATGATTGGAAACAATGAGTACAGCACTGACAATTCGCTTGAGCCCACACGCACCTCACTGTCCCAGGGAGTGCTTTCGTTATATCTGCCACGTTCCAGTGGCCGGTTCAAACTTCTGTGGTTTTCTCTTCGCGCGCTGTTAGTCGGCGTGCGTAAGGCTGGAGGTTTCGAAGTAATGCTCACGAAGAACATCACAATTGAATCGCGTCGCAGGCACTTGAGAGTTTCACTGGATGGCGAGGTGACACACCTCGACACGCCGCTGCATTTTGAGTCGAGCCCAAAGGCGCTGCGGGTCATTGCCCCTTCCAGGAAAGACTGAACGTTGAGAACGATTGTACAGATATCCGACCTGCATTTCGGCGCCATCCTCGAGCCTACGCTCGACCCGCTAATCGCAAAGCTCACTGCTCTCTCACCAGACCTGACGATTGTGTCAGGCGATCTCACACAAAGAGCGCGTGAAGACCAGTACCTTTTGGCGCGCAAATACATCGACCGACTGCCCCGACCGATGATGGTGATACCGGGCAATCATGACGTGCCGCTTTACGATGTATTCAGGCGATTTTTATCGCCACTAGGCCGCTACAAGTCGATGATTGACGACAACCTCTCGCCAAGTTTTGTTGACGATGAAATCGCAGTAGTGGGCATAAATTCGGCACGCTCGCTCGTGTTCAAGGGAGGAGCGATAAGCGCCCCGCAACTCGACGAGTCAGTGGCGGTTTTTGAAGGCTTGCCGGCTCACGTATCGCGGATAGTTGTTACTCATCATCCGTGGGATATTCCAGACGGGCTGAGTGGAGTGGAAATTGTAGATGGTGCGCAGGATGCTCTGGCCAGATTCGAAACTTGCAACGTCGATTTATTTCTCGCCGGCCATTTGCATCTCGTCCATGTCGTGAGCGCAGACAAGTTCCGGCCCGGCTACAACGCCACGATACTGCAAGCGGGGACTGCGACGTCGAGTCGAGCACGTGGTGAGCCCAACTCGTTCTTTGTTATTCGTGTGGATGTTGCCACCATCGAATGCGACACCTACACGTGGGACGGATTCGCGCAGCTTTTCCAGATCACATCTTCGCAGACATTTTCGCGTGTGAGCGGTGCGCAGACTGTCAAGCCATCCTCAATCAACGAAACCGTCGCGCTAGGAGGACGGGAGAGCGATCTCGAATAGACGCGGCCAGAGTTTGCCGGTAACCAGAATGCGTTTGCGCGCGGAGTCGTATGCTATTCCATTGGCCGTGCCACCTCGTGCGGATACGAGGGCTTGCTCCTGAGCCGTCAGAAGTTTGCCAAGGTCGACCCAGCCCAACACTTGCCCTGATGCTGGCGAAATTCGCGCGATTAGACTGGTCTGGTAGATGTTTGCCCAGAGTTCACCGTTAATCCACTCGAGCTCATTCAGCATAGGTACCGGTTTCCCTGCTTCGGCAACGGCGATTGTTGACTGCTGAGTGAAGCCTGACGGATCTATTATCCGGATGCTGGCAGTGCCATCGCTCATGTACAATTTCTTTCCGTCGGAGGCGAGGCCCCATCCCTCGCCGGAGTAGCTGAAGCTGTCGACCGGAGCGAGCGACTTTGCGTCGTAAACATGTCCGCGCCCACCCTGCCATGTAATCTGAAAAATGCGGTTGTCGACCTGCGCGATGCCCTCGCCGAATTCTTTCACCGGCAACCGATGGTGAGAAACTACGCGGCCGGTTTTCATATCGACATCACGAAGATCCGATTGTCCTTCCAGTCCGGTGCTTTCGATGACGCGGGAACCCTGGAGAAAAAGTCCCTGGGTGTACGCGGCGGTATCGTGCGGCCAGCTTGCTATTGCGCGCGCGACAACGCGAGGCGTGCTCGGGTCGAACGGGACGGCGGGTGGCAGCCCGTCGGCGTTCGTGACCGGCGGTGGGAGCATGCCTGGGGGAAGAGGAGGAGGCGAATAGTCACCCGAAGGGCCGCAGGCGACCGCGAGAATCGCGGCCGCTGCGAGGGAGACTGTCAGCGTGACGGTATTGAGGGAAACACCATCTCGACCCCTGAGCAAGGCTAATCCGGGCGTGAACGAGAGGAGCACTCGCCGCAGGAACGCGTGACCGTCGCAGAGCGGATTTTGCTCGCCGAGCATGTTGGTTCGGCCCTCAGCGCGAAATCGTAATGGCGGGCTGTCCCGATGCTTTACGCTGCGCGTTGAGCGCAGCGAGTTCTGTGGTGCGGAGCGCGTTCCAGCGCGCGATTGCTCTGGTGTACTGCGCACGAGCCGCCGTACCGGCGGCAATCTGACGCGTTGTGGGCGCGAGGTCGGCTGTCTGCATATTCATTGCAGCGGCGAGAAGAGCGCTACTCGACGCGTTTAGCGTCGGGGGCCCGGCGGGCGCAGCGGCACCACCGAATCCTCCGCGACGACCTCCCGCCGGCTGCGCCGGCGCAAGTGAATCAAGCTTCGCCCGGAACGCATCGTTTGCCGCGCCGGCTTCGCCCGCGAGTTGCTGCGAAAGCTTCGACGCCGAAGTGTACGCCTCGTGTGAGGCTACCGCGTCGTTATAAAGCGAGCGAGACAACGTCGCCAGGCGTGCGAGATCGGCAGCTGGAGTTTTTACTCGCGGGTCCATCTTCAGCGTTAACGGTTGCGTGTAGCGCGTGCCGTTCACGGTCAACCTGACCGTATAGTTACCCGTTGGCGCCCACGGTGCCTTGGGGTCGGGATAGGTTCGATGTGGCACCGCACCCACCGCGTCGTCGCCACCACCAACGTTACCGTCCTGCGCCCCAATCGGGTCGTAGGCCATGTCCCAGCTGAACCGGTGCATTCCGGCGCGGGTGGAGACAACGATCGGCGGTGCCGGCCAATACAATGGCAGGCCACAGTTGTCACCACTCGGGTCGCGCTGGCATGCGCGGTTGAACGCTTCGGGATCGATAGCCGGGTGCGGCGAGCGAACGGCATCGTTACTGGAATACGAACGAATTACTTTGCCCTGCGCATCGAGTATCTCAAGAGTAACGGGGCTCGATACGTCTGCCGCGAGGTAGTAATCTATGATTGCACCAGGCGGCGCAGACTCGCCCGCGGGGACATCGGGCGGAAGCGGCGTAGGATCGTTGGTTGCAAACCGCACACGCACGGCGGTTGCAGGCTTAACGAGATATGCGCTTTCCGCCGCGCGAATAGCTGTGGCCTGCCTGAGTGGTGTAACGTTGTCGAGAATGTAGTAGCCACGTCCATGCGTGCCGGCGATAAGATCGGAACAGATGCACGTACTGTCGTCCTTCAGTTCGAGATCGCGTACTGAAATCGCCGGCATATCGATGCGCAACGATTCCCAATGTTCGCCATCATCGTACGATACCCACACCTGTGTATCCGTCGAAGCATACAGCAATCCCTTCACGCGCGGATCTTCGCGAATGGCGTTCGACACTGCGCCTGGCGCGATCCCGTTGTTGATCTCCTTCCACGTCTTCCCACCGTCGTGCGTGCGCCAGAAATGCGGATTCATGTCGTCGATTCGCATGGTGTTAGCGGCCGCGTAGGCAGTCTCCAGGTCGAAGTGGCCCGCTTCGATGTTGAATATGCGTGTCCATGGCACGATCGCTGACGGCGTGACATTCGTCCACTTTGTTCCGCCATCCATGGTCACCTGAATGTTTCCGTCGTCGGTTCCGGCCCACATCACGTTGATCGATCGCGGGGACGGCGACAGCGCTGTTATGGTTCCCATCGGCCCAGGCGCTACTGTACTGGAGTACTTACCGGAGGTTGGCGGAACGGCCCATGTCTGCCTGGCCAGATCGGGGCTGATGCGCGTCCAGCTGTTGCCGCGGTCAAGTGTCTTCCACACTGCATTTGATGCGTAATAAAGCACGTCGCGGTTAACCGGCGACCAGTGCAGCGGCATTGTACGAACGTTGCGATTGAAGTTCTCACCATTCGGCCCGCGCATGGTCATGTCCGGGCCGACATTTCGCACAGTTCCAGTCTTCCAGTTGAACTGCGTTACGTTAGACCTCGAGCTGCCGTAAATCATATCCGGATCGCGGGGATCGGAGGCCGCGATTCCATACTCCTGAATATTCACTGGGCGCCAGTCGCGAAATGTGATCTGCCCGTCCATCGACCTGCTGAAGGTGCACGCCGAACCTGAATCCTGCTGGCCACCGCACACACGATATGGGAAGCCATTGTCGGTGGACACATGGTACATCGCAGCGGTTGGCTGGTTGTACCAGTTGCTCCATGACGCACCGCGATTTGCTGACACCACTGCGCCTTGGTCAGCGACCGCAAAAATGATGTCTGTGTTGAGCGGATTGATCCATGTTTTCTGATAGTCGTCACCACCGGGCGCGCCGCGCACAGCCGACCATGTCTGCCCACCGTCTTCAGTGCGCCAGAAAACCGTGCTCGAACTGTAAACGACGTTCTCGTTTTTCGGATCGACCGCGATGGTTGGAAGATCGCCACCTCCGATAAGCCCAATCTGTCGCGGATCGTTTCCAATTTTCTGCCAGTGAGCACCGGCGTCCGTGCTCTTATAGAAGCCGACTACGCCGGTAGTAGAGCGTGCATCGGGATCGTCGCCCGTGCCGGCCGCAGTCGCGTAAAGCACGTTGGGGTTACTGGGCGCGATTGCAATATTGGCCTGGATTACCGCTGGCAGTCCGTCGGTAAGCTGCTTCCAGCTCGTACCGCCGTCGGTGCTCTTGAAAATGCCATTGCCGCTGCCGCCAAATGCCTGACCTTCGATGAAACTCTGCTGCTGCTGCCAGAGCGTGGCGTAGATGATGTTTGTGTTGCGGGGATCGATGCGAACATCGTTCGCGCTCGTGTACTCATCCTTGTATAAAACTTTCTGAAACGACTTTCCGCCGTCAGTGCTTCGAAATACACCTCGCTCCGGGTTCGGGCCATACGGATGGCCCAGCACCGCCACGAAGAGACGGTCAGGGTTTTCCGGGTCGACATCGACCATCGCGATCATCTGCGATTCACGAAGCCCGAGATGCGTCCACGTCTTGCCGGCGTCGGTGCTCTTGTACATGCCGTCGCCTGTCGCGAGATCGGGCCGGATGATGCCCGCGCCACTGCCAACATAGATGATATTCGGGTCGGACGGTGCCACCGCGATTGCGCCGATCGACCCTGTCGATTCCTTGTCGAATATCGGCGTCCAGTTCGAGCCGTAATCTGTGGAGCGCCAGACGCCACCGTTGTCGAAGCCGGCGTAAAACACATTCGGCTGCGTCGGAACCCCCGACAGAGCCCGCGCCCGCCCGGCTCGGCCCGGGCCGATCTGGCGCCAGTGCATCGCGGCCGCGATGTCTACCGACTGGGCATTGAGTTGGGCTGGCTGTGTAGCGGGCGCTGCGGCGGATGCGCCGAGCGTCAGCGCCACCAGGGAACAGAACGAAATGCGGCGGGGAATGCGAGTATTCACGACGTCCGTCCGGGAGATAAGCTCTGGGGTAGTTGAAACAGATGACTGCAAAAGACATCAGCGGTGGACATTCTGCATGAATGCCCCGCATAATGATACAGCTAATGATACTGCCTGTATTTCGTCAGCAAGTTTCACAGCGTAGCTGGACGCCTACCCTTTCCTTCCCGAGCCCAACGCCCGCCATGGACAAACGTCAATTCGTCAAGACTCTCGGAAAATCGGCAGGAGGGCTGTCACTTGGCTTCCTTCTGAGCGAGAGCTTTCTGGCGCGTCTTGCATCGGCAGCTCCGGTTGAGCTGGCGCGCGACGAGGACTTCTGGTCCGAACTCCGTGGCCAGTACCGTCTCAAACCTGATCTCATCAATCTGGAGAACGGATACTACAGCATGCAGTCGCAACCGGTGCTCGAAGCGTTCATCGGACATGTGCGAAGTCTCAACTACGATGCCTCGACGTACATGCGCGGGCCGCTGGTGCCCGACAAGCTTGCCGTACGGAAACGGTTGGCCGGATTGGCGGGTTGTGGTGACGACGAACTAATCATCACGCGCAACACGACAGAATCACTGGACATCGTGATCGCGGGCTACGACTGGAAAGCTGGTGACGAAGCGATAATTGGAATGCAGGACTACGGCGCCATGCGCGACATGTTCAAACTACAGGCGCGCAGATACGGGATGGTGCCGAAGGCTATTTCCCTCCCGCTCGACCCTGCCAGCGACGATGAAATTGTCAGGATCTATGAAGCGGCAATCACACCACGAACGAGATTGCTGATGTGTTGTCATATCGTGAACATCAGCGGTCAGATTTTACCCGTGAGGAAGATTGCCGATATGGCGCACGCGCGTGGTGTCGACGTAATGGTGGACGGCGCGCATGCATTTGCTCATCTCGAGTACCGCATTCCCGATCTTGGTGGCGACTACTACGGGGCCAGTCTGCACAAATGGCTCGGGGCGCCCCTCGGCGCAGGTATACTGTATGTAAAACGTGACAAGATCGCGGGGCTCTGGCCGATTTTTGCGGATTCGGTGACGACCGATAACGATATTCGCAAGCTGAATCACACCGGTACGCATCCGGCGCATACGGATCTGGCGATCAACAACGCGATCGACTTTCACGAGGCAATCGGAATCTCACGCAAAGAAGCGCGACTCCGACATCTGCAGCGCTATTGGACGGACAAGGTGCGAGGGACGGCTAACATCGTGGTGAATACGCCGACGGATCCCGCGCGCTCGTGTGCGATTGCCAATGTCGGAATTGCGAGTATGACACCGGGAGATCTGCAGAAGACGCTGCTGAGCAAGTATGGCATCTGGACCGTTGGCATCAACTCGACGAATGTGCGGGGAGTGAGGGTGACGCCGCAGCTTTTCACGAGCATGGGAGAGTTGGACCGGTTTGTGACGGCGCTGAGGGAATTGGCGAAAACGACGTAAGGGCTTCTAGAGCGAGCGGGACGGCAGTTAGCGGTTGACTGTGACGGCTACCGGTCACTGATCAACGTGTGATGGCAGTCTCCCCGCACGAAACGCTCAGGCTCGAGTATCCGACGTGAGCCTTGAGAGGCGAAGGTGGCTTCTGCACTGCGGTGGTTAACCTGTGATGGAAGTTGCGGTTGACTGTAACGTTTACCCGTTACGTATCCACGTGTGACGGCAGTTGCAGTTGACTGTAACGTTTCCCGGTTAGGTATCCACGTGTGACGGCAGTTTGCAGTCACTATGGCAATCGCGCACCTGACATTGCCACCCCTGCTTCACCCGTCGGATCCACCAGCTTCTTCGACACGATCGCCCGAATCGCGTCCGACGATTGATACCGGAACATCGGCGCCTCTGCCGTTGCTGCCTCGAGGATCGTCCCGGCTACCTGCGCACTGCTCTGTGCCGCTTCGTCATACGTCTGCATTACCGCCTTTTCGTACGCGGCCCTCATCGCGTCGTACGCGCCGTCGGTCTCGATAACGGTATCCGACGCCTCCGAAACCGTTGCGACAAACTCCGATTTCACAGCGCCCGGCTCGACCAGTGATACGAATATGCCGAGTCGTCGTGCCACTGGTGCCAGACTCTCCATGAGTCCTTCGACAGCAAACTTCGATGCGCAGTACGCGTCATTGAACGGCTGACCGACTACCCC
>JBBSTN010000043.1:0-15339 GCA_038235845.1 Gemmatimonadales bacterium
AAAAGATGATCTGGGAATGGCGCGACCTGTCATCGCGACTCAACGAGGAGCTACGCGCGTGGTGATCGGCTGATGGCAATTCGGGGAACACTAAGTGAAGCGAGTCTGGAAGACGTACTTCAGCTGCTCGCTGTCGGACAGAAAACCGGCTGCCTGAGCATCGCGGGTGAGTCGGCGTTCGGCACGATGCATTTTGATCGCGGCCGTCTCGTGTACGCAGGTGTGGTGAATAGACGCGACACACTCAGTGAGCGCCTCATTCGCGCGGGTGTTGCGACCGCAGACGCGCTTGCAATGGTACGGGAATCGGCGGCAATTCAAGACGATCGAGACCTCGCCGAGGCCATTCTTGCCGCCGGCGTGGCGGAGAGGGAGTCAGTGGCTCCGATTTACCGGGCGCAGGTAGAGGATGCGGTATATCACCTCGTAACCTGGAAACGCGGGACCTTCACGTTTGAAGCTGATTCTCAGCCGAGCGGGAGAGATGCGTTGATTTCGGTGAGTATCGACTCGCTCCTGCTCGAGGGTGCCCGAAGAGTCGACGAGTGGACGCTAATCGCCAAGCGAATACCCAGTCTTGATCTCATCTTCGGTGTCGATGCGCAGCGGATCGCCTCCCGCGAATCGCAGTTAAGCGAAGCGCAGGAAAAGCTGTTGCGACTGCTCGACGGCGTGCAGGATGTGAACACGGTCATTGAGCGTTCCGGTCTTGGTGAATTCGAAGCAGCCAAAGAACTTTACGGACTCATCGCGGCAGGATTTGCAAATCGTGTTGGGCGGAGCGCGGCTCGCCGACTGCCTTCTGCCGAGAGTCGGGTTGCGGAGCATCGAAATCTCGGCATAGCATTTTATCGAACCGGCATGTACGACGAGGCAAGTCGTGAATTCAAACGCGTTCTCGAGTTGCGCGACGAAGATTCGTCGGCGCGTTTTCATCTTGGTCTTGTCCATCTGAGAAGGAGTGAGTGGACCGACGCTGTTGAGGTCCTACGTCGGGCCTCGACGCAACCTGATGCAATTGCCGCCGTCTTCCATAATCTTGCATTTGCATTTGAACAGCTTGACTCCTTCGACGAGGCGGAAGCCGCGTTGAGAGAAGCAATGCGGCGAGGTGCCGCGAACGATCCCCGCTCCACTTTGTCGATGGCAATGCTCGCGCTCAAGCGCGGCACACCAACGGTCGCACTCGAGCATCTGGTGACTGCGAGAGGAATGTGGGGAGCGCGTCAGCCGTCGGCAGCGTGGTTTCACGCGTCCGGGCTTGTCTCTGCACTGCTTGGAGATCTGGCCGGTGCAATCACCACTCTCGAAGAAGGGATTGGCCTTCACCCGCATGCCGTGGTGTTGCACAACAATCTCGCGGTGGTGCAGGAACGTCACGGCAGTTATGAGCAGGCTGCGCGAACTCTTGAACATGCACTTCTCGAAGATGCTTCCCTGGCGCACCTGCACAAGAATCTCGGGGACTATCTATACCGCGCTGGCCGCTACGATGAAGCGTTCGAGTCATTTACGCGCGTGGTTCGTCTGGACGCTGTTCATGGAGCGGACGTGTTCCTTAAGCTCGGCAATATTCACTACCGTCGTGGCGCGATGAATCTTGCTCGCGCATCGTGGCAGCAGGCGCTAGCCCGCGATCCGCGCAACCGGATAGTACGAGCTAATCTGGAGGCTCTCGGGCGACACGAAGAAACGGCCCCAGGCGGATCATCGGCGGTACGCGATCCGAATGATGCCGCCTCACCGCGGACTTTCGGTTGCCTCAACGATGACAGTTCGCTGTCACGCGTGGCATGAGGCAGATTGCTGTGGGCATTGCGGAATACGCGGTAGGGGTCGACGAACTGACACTTACCACGGTCGGTCTCGGTTCATGTGTTGCAATCGCGCTGA
Source organism: Gemmatimonadales bacterium (assembly GCA_038235845.1). Lineage (GTDB taxonomy): Bacteria > Gemmatimonadota > Gemmatimonadetes > Gemmatimonadales > Gemmatimonadaceae > Gemmatimonas. Next base: position 1,894 of record JBBSTN010000043.1, read on the forward strand.
GCGCGAAGAATGCGCGCGTAGGTGCACTCGCGCATGTACTCCTTCCAAACCATCTGCTGTCGGCATCGAATCTGACGCCGGGAAAGTTTGCATCGACGTCGTTACCAGCCATGATTACGCGAATGCGGGAGCTTGGGGCCCGAAATGAAATTGTTGCGCGTCTTGTTGGCGGTGCAAGCATGTTTGCAGCGGCGCTGAATCCGGGGATTCTCTCTCTTGGATCAAGGAATATCTCTGCAGCACGAACCGCGTGTGCCGAACATGGTGTCGAAGTGGTCGCGGAAGATGTGGGTGGATTTCACGGGCGCTCAGTGTTCTTCGATGTGAGTACCGGATCTGTTCAGGTTCGCTCAATGCTCATGGGTGACCTGAGTATCTGATGACTCTTACGGGTGAACTGAAGCGACGAACGCGTCTGCTTTCTACACGCAGGGTGCTTGTCGTGGACGACAGCGCGTTCATGCGTACAATAGTGAGCGAAATCGTGTGCTCGACCGGGGAGTTCATTGTCGCTGGAACTGCAAGAAACGGCGAGGAGGCGGTGCATCAGGTCATTGCGCTCGATCCGGATATCGTGACGCTGGATGTCGAGATGCCGGAAACAGATGGACTCGATGCGCTTCGGAGAATTATGCGAGTGGCTCCAAGGCCTGTAGTCATGCTGAGCGCTGGGGGCGGGGATGGCGGCGCTGCAGCGACCATTCGCGCACTTGAGCTTGGAGCGGTCGACTTTGTACGCAAGCCCTCCGGCGCAATCAGTCTCGATCTCGATACCGTGAAGGATCAACTGCTCGACGCGTTGCGGACTGCGTCATGCGCCAACCATCCGGTATTGGCACATGGGCTATCGTCACATGGGCGAAATTCGGGACGTGCGCGACATCAACTGGTTCGGCCAGGTTCGGTCGATAATGTGTTCAATCCGTCCGAACAATCGTGGCGCCGGCTGGCGGCCGATTCCATCACGACCATTAATGCGGCGGTGACTGCCACTTCGGTGATTTGCATTGCGTGCTCGACCGGTGGCCCAGCAGCACTTACGCAAATTATTCCAGCGTTACCCAGGTTTCAGAAAACTGCGGTACTCATCGCGCAGCATATGCCAGAAGGATTCACTGCGAGTCTGGCCCAGCGACTCAATGCAATGTCAGAGGTTCCGGTAAGGGAAGCGAGGGATGGCGACGAACCGAAGGCCGGTCACGTTTACGTTGCACCGGGTGGCATGCACATGCATTTGGGTGGCGATATTTCCCGTCCGCGACTGTGTCTCGACTTCGGTCCCGCTGTATGGGGCGTCAGGCCGGCAGCCGATCCGCTCTTCGCTTCTGCGGCGAAGCTTTACGGAGCTGCCGCTGTCGGAGTGGTGCTCACCGGAATGGGCCGGGACGGTGCAGCCGGACTAAGGTCGATAAGAAATGCTGGAGGAAAGGCAATCGTACAGGACGCGGCGAGTTCCGTAATAGCGGGTATGCCGGACGCGGCGCTCAAACTGGCCGGTGCAGATCGAGTCGAGCGACTGGATGCAATCGCGGCAGCGATTGTGGAATTACTCGACGAAGATGCGCGTCCATGAGGGACAGTTCGTGCAATCTCCCATGAGTCAGCTGCAGGCTCGTCATGATGAAATTTCCCGCGCCCTCAATGAGGCCGTCTCAGCAGACCAACGGAGCGCGCTCAAACGGGAGATTGTAGCGCTATTTCGCCAGGCAGAAACCGCGGCGCGCACTGCAGCTGAATTCAAGGATTCGGTAAAGCAGCTCGCGGTCAAGTGGAAGCAGGGAGACGCAGACGTTCCGCGCAGGCGGTCTATCGGCGCCGGAAGCAACCGTCTCACGCACAGCCCCACGCATAGCCCCACGCATAGCACCCGCATCGATCATCTAGGTGCATCGACTTTCATCGAGAAAGGCTGGTCGAAACTGTCCCTTTGGGATTTTACTGGCGCCGAACAGGCCCTGCTGCGCGCCCTCGAGCTGGAGCCGGATGATGATGAGTCGGAGACATTGCTCGGCTGGGCTCTCATGCTGCAGGAAAAGTACGAGAGCGCTGCACTGATCCTGCAGAAGGTACTTGAGCGAAATCCGCAGCACGCAATGGCGCGGGCAAATATTGGCTACATAGCGCTGCGCAAAAAGAACTATGGCGACGCTATCGAGCAACTTTCCGGTGCGGTGAAGATCGGCGGCGATGCTCGCGCTGTACTGTATGCTCATCTTTACCTTGGAATGGTCTACCGTGAGCGAGAGATGTATGACGACGCGCAATCGTTCTTCGAGCGGGCGCTGACAATGGGACCGAACCTGCTGCAGGCCTGGTATGAGCTTGGGCGCGCGCATTGGTTCGCCGGTCGGAAGGACGCGGCGTGCGATTCGTGGCGACGAGGCGCGGATGCAAACAAGTTCAATCCATGGGGAAAGCGCTGCGCAGAATCAATTCGGGTGGTGGAGCAGGGAGGCTCGCCACCAAAGGCTGGCTGAGCAGACGCCTCGCCCAGGCGCGTAAAGCAGTCGTCTTTGGCGCGACGACGTGCGCGGTGTTGTTGACCCTTGAGCCAATTGAGATCGGCTCACGTGCTCCCTCAAAAGCGTTCACTCGCCACTCGCTCTTTCGCGCACACGGCACGAGGGCTTTGGCTGCCCAGTCACCCCAGATGGCCCCCCAACTCGAGATTCCGGCCGGTGACGACGTACGCATAGACTCGGGCCGATTCACCTTTGTTGCCGCCCGCCGTGACGAACGTCTCGCTCGCTCGCTGGTGTCGGCGGCACTGGCGAACGATTCCTTTCCCGGACTACCGAAACCGAAGGCGAGTGTGTTGGTGGCGATTGCGCCAGACCCGGCCACGTTTCGTGCATGGATCGGCCCACAGGCGCCGGAATGGGGAGCCGCGGTGGCGTTCCCGTCGCTTCGCCGAATCGTAATGCAGGGTTCCAACGCAGGTGGAGATGCGGGAGATCCGACAGTGGTACTCCGCCATGAGCTGGCGCACCTTGCGCTTCACGAGAGTCTCGGGCGTCTTCCTCCGCGCTGGTTTGACGAAGGCTACGCGAGCTTTTCGGCAGGAGAGTGGTCGAGAGAGCAGCTTTTCGAAACCTCGTTCGGACTGGTTTGGCGAGCTATGCCATCCATCGACTCTCTTGACCGTGGCTTCAGCGGAGGTGCCGGAGAGGCGGGGTGGTCCTACGCGTTGGCGCACCGAGTGGTGGCAGAGCTTGCCGCACTCGACGAGCGGAACGGACTCTCGAACTTTTTTCGGTATTGGAGCGAGAGCAGGTCACTGGAGACTTCCTTGAGGCGAGCGTTCGGAATGACGGGCGTTCAATTCGACCAGTACTGGCACCAGCGAACCCGCCGTCGCTATGGCGCTCTTGCACTGGTGTCGAATCTGTCCGTGGTATTCGGCTTCTTCGCATTGTTGCTTGGTCCCATCTTTGTGTCGCGAAAGCGCCGCGACAGGGCACGACTGGAAGCGATGCGAACACGTGAGGCTCAGCAAGAGAAGGCCGCGCGAGAAAGTGCCCTGCAGGCGATACTGGGATCCGATGCCGAGGGGAGCCGATTCGAGATCGGTCCATGAGCGCGCAATCCAAAGTCACACCTGTACGAAAGTTGTGAGTTCAGGTATCCTCCCTCGATGAATACGATGCCCAAGAATCGATCTCGAGCACTAATGTGGTGGGGTGCGGCTTTCCTCGCGCTCGCTCTCGGATACATTGATCTCGCTCGCGGTGGAGAGACGATTGCGCCGATCCTGCTGATTCTTGCCTACGTTGTTCTGATTCCTGCAGCCATCATGAAGGGGTAGATTGGGGGCGGCAAGCCAGGTTTCGGAGTTTGCCAAAGGTTACAAAGCCATTAATAGCGGGCTCGACAAGGGAACTGCTATTTTTTGCAGTGGTAGCATGATTGTAGGCTGAGGCGGCTTATCCTCGAAGCGCCACGATCTGCTGCCACGATTGGGGCGAATAGCTCAGTTGGTTAGAGCGCCTGCTTTACACGCAGGATGTCGGGGGTTCGAGTCCCTCTTCGCCCATTTTCGTTGGGAGTTGTCGGTGAAGTTGTGTTCAAGGTTTCCATGAGAGATTGCTAGTCCTCTCGCTCATTTGGTAAAGAAGGCTTGTCTTCGGTATCTCTCTTGCACAATCGAGCATTTCAGGAGCTTGCGAGCTTGTAGAGATCAACGCACTTTCCGCAGTTGTTTCTGCTCTATCCAGTTCTAAAGCCCAGCTTGCGGGTTCTCCACTCCCGGCCGCATTTGGCATCGCCGCCAACTGTACCAATCCGGATCAACGGCTACTCTGTGCGGAGGTTACGATTTTGAATTCACGGCATTTTAACGCGGTCGCCGGCATCGGTCTCGCCCTTGGCTTCTCCATCGCGATGCCGTCTGCAGCGTTTGGTCAGTCACGACAACGGCCGCCCGACAAAGACGCGAAGTATGTGATGGTTACGGTCTTCAAGGGATCGGAAAAGGGTCTTGGCGTACAGGCCGCTGATGCTGTTCGGTCAAAGCTCAACTCTGATTTTCCATACAAACAGGTCTATGTAATTCCGAAGGAGCAGATGACGGCCACCCTCGAGGCCTCTGGGTTCTCGACAACCGAGCCGCTTGCACCGCATGATGCACGCGCCCTCGGAGTGATTCTGCGAGCCGACGAATACATCACCGGTAGCGTGGAGAAGACGCCCGAGGGTTACAAGCTCGACGCGAACCTGGTGCTTCAGCGAGATAATTCGCTCGTACAGCCGCTTGGTAGTTTCACTGGCAACAATCTCAGCAACGCAGCAGGAGCTTTGTCAAAGGAGCTCAAAGAGGCGAGAAAGCAGCTGGACGCGGAGCGTAATTGTGTGAGTCTTGCAAGAGAGAACAAGTACAACGAGGCTGCCGCTGCTGCGAAAGAAGGAATCGTGGCTTTTCCCCGCTCAACTCTTGCTCGCGTCTGTCTCGCTAACGTGCTGGTTGCCCAGAAAGCGCCCAACGATCAGATCCTTTCTGTGGCAAAGGAAATCGTAGCCGTTGATCCTAGAAGCCGAAGTGGCTTGGCGATCCTTAGCGATGCATACCGTACCGCTGACATGCAGGACTCGGCGGTTGTGACGCTTACGAGACTGCTTGCCACCGACCCTACCAACCCGGTACTGAGCAAGCAGGTGGTCGAAGCAATAGCCGGTTTGGCAAATCCACGAATTGCGCGACCCGTCATCGATGACGCCGTGAAGCTCAATCCGGGTGATCCCGAACTGCTTCGTCTGCAGTGGCTTATCCTGATGTCGGTCAAGGATTTCAAGGAAGCGTTTGCCCAGGGTGAACAGCTGGTGCGACTCGACACGTCGTTTGCGGACACTACGTACTTCATTCGCACTTCGATCGCGTATGCGAATGACAGTCAGCCGCAGAAGGCCGCCGAGACTGCTGCAAAGGGTTTGGCCAAGTTTCCAAATCAGCCGTCGCTGGTTTTCCAGCAGATCTACTCGCTCAAGTCTGCCGGGCAGAATCAGCAGGCGCTGGAGTTGCTCGACAAGGCGATTGCTGCGAACGTTGCAGTTGAAAACGGCAGCGTTCTCCGCATTCAGTTGCTGAAAGACCTTGGTCGCGAGGCGGAGACGGTTCCCGCCATCAGGGCAGCCGTGGCAAAGGGTGATACAAGTACCCTGCTCAGACAGATGGTAATTCAAATAGGAAACGAGCAACAGCGGGCAGCAGGAGTGAGCAAGACCGCCGAAGATTATCAGACGGCGCTTTCTACCCTTCAGTTCGCAGACTCCGTGACAACTGGTGAGGACAAGGTAAAGGCGCAGTTCCTTCTCGGCGCTGTGTACACCGGTTATGGACAGCTCAAGCTGACTCAGGCTTCTGAACAGAAGTCCTGTGAACTTTCCAAAGAGGGCAAGGCGTTCCTCGTCGAGGCGCAGATCATGTTGCCCCGAGGTGGGTCTTTTGCGCCGGACGCGATGCGTCAGCTTATGGGTTTTGTGATGCAGCTCGATCCTGGGGCAGACCAGCTCATCAAGGCATATTGTAAGTAGACTGATTCGCTAGTTCGCAATTCGATTCGCGCGAGCCCGCCGTCGGTTAACGACGACGGGCTCGTTTGCCTATGTCACATCGTTGAACGAGAGGCACTAATGCACAATGGTGCGAGGCCCTCAATCGCTTGACGCTGGTTGCCGACATTCGCTAACATCACGCGCCACACAACTATTTAAGTGAACCCTGTCCGAACCATTTCCCCATCGCGAGGCGGTGTCTACCACGTCCCCGTTTTGCTCGCCCAGATCGAAACGCTATTCATCGGTGCTTCGACTCTTCTCGATTGCACGCTTGGGGGTGGCGGACACGCAGCTGCGTTACTCGAGCGAGGTATCCGCGTGACGGGAATCGATCGTGATCCGCGGGCGCTCGTGGCAGCGCGCGAACGGCTCACCGATTTCGAACGTGCGGGGCAGTTCCGCGCGCTCCTCGGGAACTACGCGGCATTGCAGGACGGGCTGTTGGCATCCGTCGAGAAGTTCGACGCAATTCTGCTGGATCTGGGTGTGTCGTCGCATCAGTTCGATGATCCGGAACGCGGATTCACTTTCCGCGAAGGCGCGCCGCTCGATATGAGGATGGGCGACGACAATGAACTGGACGCAGCGGAGCTGCTGAATACGATCGACGAAGTCGATCTGTCGGCGCTCCTTCGAGCTTACGCCGATGAACCGCGAGCTGCTCGGCTGGCGCGCGAAATTGCTCGGCGTCGTGCACGCAAGCCGTTTTCTACCGCTAACGATCTAGTCGACGCCATCCGCGCCGTCCTGGGCGCCAGAAGCGGACCTCCGGATTTCGCTCGCATATTTCAGGCGGTGCGCATCGCAGTTAACGATGAACTCGAAGGTTTGAAACGCGCTCTGCCAAGCCTGCGCGATCGTCTAACCGTTGGCGGAGTGCTCGCTATTATCAGCTACCACTCGGGTGAGGATCGGCTTGTAAAAAACGCTTTCCGTGACTGGAGTTCGTCCTGTGTGTGTCCGCCAAAGCAGCCCATGTGCAATTGCCGTGGAAAATCGCTTGGCGAGACTCTTACAAAGCGGCCGATCAATGCGGACGAGGCTGAAGTAGAGCTCAATACGAGAGCTCGCAGTGCACGTCTGCGCGCATGGAAAATGGGCGAAAGCACATGATTGCGCGGTCGAAGCGAAGGCAGCCAAAGAAAATACCAGGACGGTACAAGATATTCCTAAGTCTCGTGATCGTTGTCATCGCGTTCCTCATTGCAAACTGGCGCCGTAATGTGGGGGTCGCGCGCGGGCTCGATATCGACACCCTCACTGTGGAACGCGCCACCCTGTTGTCTCTACGCAGCTCGCTCAAGCGGGAATTGAGCGTCGCAATGAGCAGGGATCGCATCGTTCTCGGCGCTCAGCAACGATTGGGTCTTCACGTCGCAAATGAGTCGCAGACCCGATTCATTGCCGACTCGACGTTTCCCGTGTTGGCCGGAACAGATCGGTGAACAAGGGCGTTGCGGGAGATCCACGCCCGTCGACGATAACCGAAAGGGAACCGCGAGTGGTGAACCGCAATCGCGCGCGGGTCGTGCACTTTTCCCTGGTTGTTTTCGCGCTTGCGATTATCGCCAAATCCGCTCAGTTGCAGATCTACGAAGGTGCGTACTGGACGGCCGAAGCGCAGCGACTCCAGGTGCGCGTCCGCGATGTACCTGCGGAACGCGGTCGCATACTCGATGCTAGTGGCGAGGTCCTGGTGGAGACCCGCGAGTTCATGCAGCTCAATATCACGCCTGCCAACATCAAGCCGAACTTGCAGTTTCCTGATGCAAGAGCAGCGGTGCGCGCAGAGCTGGCATGGCTTGGTGTTCCGTCGGCACTGATTCGCAAGTCTCTCGACACGAAACAAAAGTCCGTTCTGCTCCCCGGCCTCTACCGGCGTGACCAGGTTGCGAAGGTGGCGTCGATGCCCGGCGTTGATCTCGACCGAAGGCTCGTGCGTGACGTTTCGGCGCCGCCCGGACTGCTGGGAATACTCGGTACGGTTAGCCACAACGGCGCCGTGGCAGGCGGCATCGAGCAGGAGTTTGACGAGCTGCTGCGTGGTGAGAGTGGCAAGAGGTCTCTTCTTCGCGACGGAACTGGAAGGTTGCTCGAGTCTCCGCAGCTGTCCGAAACGCCGGCCAGAGCGGGATATTCGGTCACGCTCACACTCAGCAAGTCGCTGCAGGAAATCGCTGAGCGGGAACTCGCCGCAGCAATGCAGCGGACGGGTGCGTCAGGCGGTGACGTTGTAATGCTTGATCCCCGCGATGGCGCAGTACTGGTATTGGCAGGTGCACGTAACTTCAGAATTTCGGGCGGCTCCAGCACTCCATTATCTGAAGCCTACCAACCCGGCTCGGTAATGAAGCCGTTTCTGGTGGCGAAGCTTCTTGACAACGGGCGGGTGCGCGAAAGCGATGTTATCAATACAGAGGACGGAAAATATACCATCGGTAGGCGCACCATAACCGATGAACACAAAGCGCAGTCGATGACTGTTCGCGATGTCGTCCGACTTTCAAGCAACATCGGCGTCGCAAAGCTTTCGCAGCTAGTGTCTTGGCGCGAGCAGTTCGAAGCCCTGCGCGATTTCGGCTTCGGCATGGCCACAGCGGTGCCATATCCCGCGGAGTCTCGAGGTCATCTGGCTACGCCTGCGAGCTGGACATCCATGTCGCCGGCATCCCTCGCGATGGGATATGAAGTCTCCGCCACCGCGCTTCAGCTTGCCGCTGCGTACGCGACACTCGCCAACGGCGGTGAACTTCTTCAGCCGGCGCTTATCAAGCACCTCCATGATCCTGATGGAAACATGGTGTTCCGACACACGCGACGCGTTGTTCGACGGGTGATCAGTGAGGAAACAGCGTTGAGAATGCGAACTATTCTGCAATCCGTCGTCGATAGTGGAACGGCGACGGCGGCCACGCTTACTAGTTTCGATGTAGCGGGCAAAAGTGGGACGGCAAAACGTTACATCGGAAGGAGCTACTCTACGGGAGATTACAATTCCACGTTCGCCGGAATGTTTCCGGCGCAGGCGCCTCAGTATGTGTTTGTTGCGCGGTTAATTGATCCGCGTGGCAAGTACTATGGTGGAGTGGTGTCGGGCGAGATGGTGAACCGCATCCTTCAGGCGGCGATTGTCACTGCTGACGTTTCGCTGGATCATCGGGCGTTGGCAGCGGTCGCGCGTCCATATAGCCCACGCAATGAGAAGAGATTGGCCATGGGTAGAGAAAGGTCGCTCACCCATAGTCAACGAGTTGCAATCAGTGGAAGTGATTCCGTATCGCCCGACGCTCTTTCGAGCGCCGCACTTGCTCCCCTCGAAGTGGTCGACGCCTCAGTGCGAATAGTTGTCTCACTTCCGCTCGCGCGGGGGAATGCAGCGTCTATTGAATCAGACCCGCGTGCTTCCATTTCCTCCGGACTTAATGCGCGTTCTGATACCGATCGGACTGTCATGGTTCCGTCGATTTCTGGTCTGGATGTGCGACAGGCAACCCGGGTTCTCAACTCGGCGGGCTTTCAGGTAAAACTGCTCAAGGGAATCGAAGGTAGAACGCGGCCGGCCACCGGCGAACGTGCGCGCGTGGGAAGTACGATCGTACTGGAAACAGCGCAATGAAGATTGTCATGCAAAATGTCACGAAAAATGTCACGAAAAATGTCACCGCGCTGATCGACGCTCTTGGTGACGCCGGACTTCTTGCCCGCACCAGCCCGTCGCTTCCGGAAACCATCGATTCGCTGGCAGACGACAGCCGCAATGTGACCAGTGGTGGCTGTTTCATTGCGGTGAGAGGGGTGAATTTTGACGGCCACAATTGGCTTGCAAGTGCGGAGGCAGCCGGTGCCAGCATGGCGATCGTCGAAGACGAATCGCTGACCGGCTTACCGTCGATAACCGTGCGGGATGGTCGACGGGCGGCAGCGATCGTGGCTGCGGCGTATTATGGTTGGCCTAGTCGCGATCTTACAGTAGTCGGGGTGACCGGTACAAACGGGAAGACCACCACAGTTGACTTGCTCAGGGTGTTGCTGGACGACGACGACGCACATTCCGCGTCGATCGGAACACTAGGCGTACTTATTGGGAAAGAAGGGGAATCGCTTCCGGGTGGCGCTGGGCTCACAACGCCGGGACCGGTTGAAATGCAGCGCCTCTTGCGCAGGCTGGCTGATAGCGGCGTTTCACGGGTAGCAATGGAAGTATCGTCACATGCGCTGCATCAAAAACGCGTGGATGGGATACAGTACTCTGCTGCGGTATTCACGAATCTTACCCGTGATCATCTCGATTATCACGGAGACATGAGCGCTTATCGTTCGGCGAAGCTGCGATTGCTGGGGCTTCTTTCGCCAGGCGGTATTGCAGTCATCAACTCGGATGATGAGAATTGGCCGAGATCTGCGACGAACTCGCCGACAGTCACTTTTGGCATTGAGAATGCGGCCGACGTCTCAGCCCGAGAAATTGTATACAGTGCAAATGGCTGCAAATTTCTGCTTGTCACGCCCACCGGAGCGCTTCATGTCGCACTTCCGCTGATTGGTTCGTTCAACGTTGCAAACGCAGTGGCGGCATCTGCGACAGCGTTCGCGCTTGGCTTGCCCTTGCAATCCATCGTTGATCGTCTCGCCAAACTTGAGCAGGTGCCCGGCCGATTGGAGCGGATCTGTTCCGCGCCAGTGGTGCTCAGGGACTATGCTCACACGCCGGATGCGCTCGAACGCGCGCTGCTCGCGTTGCGTCCGTTCGTTAACACGGCCGGCCGCGCCGGAGAAACCGCGCGAGGCACCGGCAGGCTGATTGTGCTTTTTGGTTGCGGCGGTGACCGGGACCGAGGTAAGCGCCCCGAGATGGGGCGCATTGCGGAGTCGATTGCGGATGTAGTCATCGTGACCAGTGATAACCCGCGCACTGAAGACCCTGAGGCGATTCTCGATGACATCGAGGCTGGCATGTCAAAGCCTCACATCAGAATCACGGATCGACGCGACGCCATCGCTCATACGCTTTCAATTGCCAGGGATGCCGATATTGTCATTCTTGCCGGAAAGGGACACGAAACTTACCAGATTCGTGGCACCACCACTTATCCGTTCGATGAACGGCAGATTGTGCAGGAAATCATGAACAGTGAGAAGAAGAAGTGAGAGGTGGAATAGCTTTCGAGCAGAGTTTACCGGTTACGCCCCGCGAGGCGCACCCATATTGGACATTCGAGCGCGTCGCACGGGCGCTCGACACGGGTCCGTCTTCCGATCGACCACTTGGCAGCGTTTCGACAGACACTCGAACGCTCCGGCATGGCGACCTGTTTGTCGCGCTCAAGGGTGAAAAGTTCGATGCGCACACGATGCTCGAGGGCGCGCGTGATGCTGGTGCAGCGGCGCTCGTGGTGAGCGATGCGCAGGCTGCGGCGCAGGTTGGCATTCCAGTTTACGTTGTGCCTGATACCTTGGTCGCACTCGGTGCTCTTGCGACCGCTTGGCGAGATGCGTGGGGCAAGTGTGTAATTGCCATCGCCGGCTCGAACGGAAAGACCAGCACGAAAGATCTAATCGCCGCCGCGCTGTCGCCCAAGTTCGAAGTGCACGCGACCCGCGGCAACATGAACAATCTTGTTGGTGTTCCCCTTTCCTTGTTGTCGCTGCCACCGCATGCAGAGATTGCTGTTATCGAAGTCGGAACCAACGCTCCTGGTGAAGTTGCGCGCCTGAGAAAGATTGCGAAACCAGATGTGGCCGTTGTTACGTCTATCGGTGAAGAGCACCTTGAGGGCTTGGGCGATCTCGCCGGAGTGCTTCGTGAGGAGTGCGAAATCTTCGATGGTGCAACCCTGGCCGTCGTGCCGGGACAATTTCCCGACGTTGGCATGCTTGCCTCGCAGAAGGCGAGATCGGTTATTGTTGCCGGCCTCGAGAATTCGGATGTTATGCCGAGCGAGTGGGGATTACATGCGGATGGGCGCATCTGGCTTGAGTATGACGGTGTGCGAATCGAATTGCAGCTTCGCGGCGCGCATAATGCGGCGAATGCCATGCTTGCCTTAGCAGTTGCTCGCGCCTGTGGCGTGGGCATAGCGGATGCCGGCGAGGGAATTTCGGCCATGCCCGTTTCTTCGATGCGAGGGGTGTGGCAGTCGCTGGGTAAGGCTGTATTGATCAATGATGCATACAACGCCAATCCACCTTCAATGTTGGCAGCGCTCGCGCTTCTGTCAGCGGTTGGAGGTGACGCAAGTACGGGTGACGACGGTGCGGGCGACGGAGGAGTGGATGACGAGCTGGATGGCGGCCGGGCGCACGGCGCGCGTCGACAGCGCGTTGCCATACTGGGGAGTATGCGGGAGTTGGGAATACACTCACATGCGAAACACGTAGCGGTAGCGCAAGCCGCGCTCAGTTCGCCGATCGATCTGCTCGTTGGTGTGGGTGACTTCGCCACAGCTCTCAGAGAACTGCAATACGATAAAGAGCGTGTGGTGATCGCCGACGATCTTGATTCGCTGTGGCCGCTTCTCGAGCCCAGGCTACATCGTAATGCCTGCATTCTACTCAAGGCTTCAAGGGGTATGCGACTGGAGCAAGTTGTGCCGATTCTCGAAGCATGGGCAAACGCCTAAGTGCTATACGCATTATTGCAGCCTTATGCGCAACGGTTAACGTTCTTCAACCTTCTGAACTACATCACCTTTCGTTCAGCGGCCGCATTCGTGACAGCGCTTCTGGTTTCGTTCATCCTTGGTCCGATTATCATCAAGCGCCTGCGACTTCTCGCAGTCAACCAGGTGGTCAGGGCAGGTACTCCCGATTCACATGCCGGGAAAGGCGAAACACCTACGATGGGCGGGATCATCATCCTCGCTGCCACCATAATTCCGGTGGCACTCTGGGCGCGATTGAACAATCGGTACGTGATTCTCGCCGTGGGCGTCATGATATGGATGGGCGCCATCGGATTTCTCGACGATTACCTGAAGCTGCGTCAGAAGCGTGAAGGAAAGACCAATGATGGTCTCGTGGAACGCTACAAGCTTGCGGGGCAGATCTCCTGTGGCGTGGTGCTTGGAATGATCTTGTGGCTCTTTCCACTTTCCACCCTTCCCGGCGCTTCAACGACGCTTCCGTTTTTCAAGTATGTGCTGGTTGTACCGTTGTACTCGTACATGGCGTGGCTCTATGTGCCATTCGTGACATTCATTCTTACTGGCGTCAGCAATGCCGTCAATCTTACCGATGGACTTGACGGCCTTGCTCCCGGTCTCGTGGCGATCGCAGTTTTGACTCTTGGATTGTTCGCGTACATTTTCGGCCGCGTTGACACGAGTGCCGCGTTGCTTGTGTTCTATCTGCGAGGTGCCGGTGAGCTCACCGTATTCTGCGCGGCAATTGTGGGTG
>JBBSTN010000044.1:0-15075 GCA_038235845.1 Gemmatimonadales bacterium
ATGTCGAATTCCGCCTGTTTGAAGGGCGCGGCAACTTTGTTCTTAACCACTTTCACCCGAACGTGTGAACCGATCACTTCTTCCTTGTCCTTGACCGCACCGATTCGACGGATGTCGAGACGAACGGAAGCGTAGAACTTGAGTGCCTTACCGCCGGTGGTGGTCTCCGGACTGCCGAACATCACACCAATTTTTTCTCGCAACTGGTTGATGAAGATGACGGACGTCTTCGAGCGGGAAATTGCACCCGTGAGTTTTCGTAGCGCCTGGCTCATGAGGCGCGCCTGAAGACCAACATGCGAGTCGCCCATGTCGCCTTCAATTTCGGCCTTTGGAACAAGTGCTGCGACGGAGTCGATTACGATGACGTCAACTGCACCGGATCGAACGAGTATCTCACAGATTTCAAGAGCCTGCTCACCGGTGTCCGGCTGCGAGATGAGAAGATTTTCTATATCCACACCAAGCTTCTTTGCGTACTCGGTATCGAGCGCATGCTCAGCATCGATAAACGCGGCAACTCCACCGAGCCGTTGTGCATTGGCAACAACATGCAGACAGAGAGTTGTCTTACCGCTCGACTCAGGCCCATAGATTTCGGTAATGCGAGCTCTCGGGATACCTCCCACGCCGATTGCTGCATCGAGATTGATTGCACCAGTGGGAATGAACTCTACCCGAACGGCTGAATCTGTACCGAGGCGCATGATGGAGCCTTTGCCGCAGGTCTTCTCGATTTGTGCGATAGCGAGCGCCAGGGCTTTGCGCTTATCGTCTGTGATTACTGAACCCGCCATAAAACCGCCGTCGTGGAAGAGTGAAGCTGCCATGCCCTGGCTCAAAAAATCTACCGAAAGTGCAGACTTGGCCAAGACCCGAATAAAATACGAAGATAAGACGATGTGGACAACTGGTGAAAAAATGTTGCTAACGTGGCCTAACTGATAGTAAAAGCATTCTCGATGTGCCGTATTCGGACTTTCTGACCGGATATTAGCACGCCTACCACGTCAAATCGGTAAACGTTCGCCGAACTTCCGAATCTGTCTGCCCAGACATGTGCCGACTTTACCAACTCGCGACGCTTCCGATGATGCACCGCCTCGACCGGACCACCAAATTCGTCGCCCCGACGCGCCTTGACCTCGACAAATGCGATTTCCCGCCCCCTTCGCATAACGAGATCGACGTCGCGATGACCCGACCGAAATCGATGAGCCGCAATCGTCCAGCCTTCGCGCAACATCCAGCGCGCTGCGATTCGCTCACCAAGCAGCCCAAGCGCTTGTCGTTGTTTTGTCATGAGCACACGGTAACAACGACAGTATTGAATCGCTTCATCAATTCGATGCCGGCATTGCCGATCTTACGCAGATAGCAGATCGATACTCCTCCGCTGCTCCGATCGTCGCTGAGCTTCGCGTTGCTGCATTGAGCGCGAGGGTGAATATTCGCGGAATGCGTCCATCACCCTTCGGCACCATCCTCGCGACTATCGTTCTCGCGGGCACTTTATTTGTGGCTGCAAGACCAGCCGGCCCGCTTCCCGCACTTGGTCCGCTTCTCGACCCCGTGCGCGGCGTCTGGAGTAACAGCTGGCTTAGCTCGATGCCCGCTAGCGAAGGCGTAGTTTTGCCAGGCATGACTGCCGAGACGCGGGTCGTGTATGATGATCGCGCTGTGCCTCATATCTTCGCCTCCAACACAGAAGACGCTTACAGAGCTCTGGGTTATGCAGTGGCGCGCGACCGACTCTTTCAAATCGAACTTCAGGGTCGCGCTGGTGCAGGTACGCTTACCGCGCTGGTCGGACCGGCAGCATTACCCGTCGATCGCGACACGCGACGCTCTGGAATGCCGCGTGCGGCAGAGAACCGCCTCAAATTATTGGACCAAACTTCGCCGCAGTTCCGGCTAATGCAGGCTTATGTAGATGGAGCCAACGCGTACATCGGAGCACTCGCACCAGCGCAGTATCCCATCGAGTACAAGCTGCTGGGACATGCTCCGAAGAAGCTGACCGTGCTTGACGTAATGCATCTTTTCAATCGCATGGGGGCCACATTAGCGAGTTCCCGCAACGAGTTTGAGCATCTCGCAGCAAGCTCCCGGGTAGGCCGAGCCGCAGCAGACGCGCTCTTCCCGGTACACTCACCAATCGTCGAGCCAATTGAACCCAGTGGATTGTCTGCACCGCGATTGGATGCAACTTTTATCCCGCCTCCTGGCCCACCAGACTCTTCGTCGTATGCAATGTTGCAAAGTTCAGGGAGGAACGGCGGCGATTGGCGTGCACTCAATTTCAATTATCCCGACAACCTCACCGGCGAAGTCGGAACCACAGCGGAAGCAATCAGGTCGTTTGTGGCCGGTTCGTCGCGAAGTGATGACGCAGTGGGCAGCAACAACTGGGCAGTCTCTCCATGGCGAAGCGCTGGTAGTCGCGCGATACTGGCCGGCGATCCGCATCTCGAACTCACGCTACCATCGATATGGTACGAGGTGCATCTGGTGGTGGCAGATTCGCTCGACGTGTATGGAGTCACGATACCTGGGCTTCCCGGTGTGGTGATCGGGTTTTCACAGGCAGCAGCGTGGACGTTCACAAATACGGGCGCAGATGTGATGGATTACTACGTCGAGACTGTCGACGACTCTGTTTCGCCCACTCGATATGCACTCGACGGTACGTGGCGCCCGATAGAGCGAAGGGAGGAAAAGTTCTGGGGGCCATACGGGAAGCTTCTTCAAGTAGACACTCTTCGCTTCAACCATCGCGGGCCGATTCGTAAAGTCGGTTCCCGATGGATCTCAACACGATGGACCGTACTCGAGGCTACACGCGACTATGAAGCGTTTGATGCTGCGGCCAGAGCCACGTCGGCGAGTGAACTGCTGGACGTAATGGCAATGTCGTATCGCGCTCCCGCGCAGAACATTCTTGCCGCCGATACCGGCGGCAACATCGCAATCAGATCGACGGGTCGATTTCCATTGCGCCCTGGCGACGGTCGCGGAGATCATTTGCGAGACGGATCGATGTCCTCGAGCGATTGGGTCGGCGACTGGCCGGTTGCCGATTACCCTCAATCACTCAATCCCACTCAGGGATTCCTTGCGTCGGCGAACCAGGAACCGTTTGATCCTGTTTTTCAGCCACGGTATTTTGGCGCAAACTGGGAGCGTCCGTGGCGTGCGATTCGGATAAACACGCTTCTTCAGGCTGACAGCTCGATTACTCCCGACAGGATGAGGCAGTTCCAAGCCGATCCCGGAAGTGCGCGAGCCGACGTGTTCGTGCCTGCGTTCATTGCTGCTTCAGCCGCAACTACGGAGGCCGGCAACGGCGATGCACGCGCCTCGCAAGCGGCGAATCTGCTGGGCGAGTGGGACCGGCGATACACGCTCGACAATCGTCGGGCGGTTCTGTTCGAAGAGGCTATGCGCCAACTCGCCCGGAGACTCTGGGACGAACTCACACCCGACCCGGGCGACTCCACAGCATTTGATATCGCGCTGCCAAGTGACATGATGATTGCAGCTTTGATGGCAGATCCTTCGAACGTGTGGTGGGATGATCGGCGTACGCCGCGCACCGAACAGCGTGACCAATTGCTTAGCGCGGTCCTCGCTTCTTCACTCGACAGCACAATCAAACGATATGGAAATCCCGACAGCGACAAATGGATCTGGTCGAACGTTAGACATGCCAACATCAGGCACCTGCTCGGCATAGCGGCATTTTCGCGATTGGAGATTCCGGTTCCCGGAGGCAGCGGTACCTTGTGGCCGTCAACCGGTAATGGCGGACATGGACCGAGTTGGCGCATGGTCGTCGAGTTGAGCACGCCGCGTAAGGCGTGGGCCATTTATCCCGGCGGACAGTCGGGCGATCCGCTCAGTCCGCGCTACGACGACAGGATTGCCAAGTGGGCCAAAGGTGAACTAGACACCCTGAGACTCCCGCGATCGGCCGACGCGCTTTCCGCACCGCAGAGAACAGCCGAAATGAGACTCTTGCCTGCAGGCAGACAATGAGATCAACGCTTCGCTTAGTCGCATTGGTAATTCTTGTCGCCGCGTTTGCGCTCGGAATCTGGTACGTGGCATGGTGGACTATTCCGTTCATCGGCGGAGCATGGGCACTCGCAAGGCGTAGTCGAAGAGCTCCGCTTGAGGCTTCGATCGCGGTGCTCGTGGCGGAGGGCGCGCTTTTGCTGCCAGCGCTGCGCTCGTCCACCTTCTCTACGCTGCTCGATCAGCTGGGAGGTGTGTTTCCGGTTTCGGGAGCAGGCGTAGTTGGCGTCACACTTTTACTCGCATTTGTTCTCGCATATTCGAGTGCGAGAGTGGTGCTCGGTATGGTCGGAATAGTCGAACAAAACCCGCGAAAACGTCGGACCACAAGCTGAACACAACTCTTACCCGGGTGGCTCTCGCGTCTTCAGCATGAGTACCGGGTCGTCGCTGATAATACCTTGCACGCCCGCGTCCCAGAATTTTCGCGCATCCCGCGGATCATTGATCGTCCACAGATGCATGACGGTTCCGCTACTCCTGACCGCCCTTGCCATCGATTTTATCGGCAGCGGAACTCCCTTATAAGTGGGCGGAATGCAGAGCGCCTGATATGGCAATCGGGCAATGCGTCGTCGGGCTAACGAAGGCAACAGGAGCGACGCGACCTGAGGAGTGCAGGCGCCGAGCGCGATGCCGAGATTGCGGAGGGGACGGGTCGTCTCCTCGTCGAAACCTGCGACGATCACCCGCGACCAGAGATCATGTCGCCTGATCGCTTCAAGAAGCGGAGTCGTAGCAGCTACCGTCTTGAGTTCGACAATCATAGCCAAATCCCTCGGCATGGCCTCCACGAGCTCGTCGAAAGTCGGAATGCGAATTGACCTTCCTCTGAACGGATACGACCGGCCGGAGTCCGGAGTGAAGTTCGCGCCTGCATCGAGCGCGCGTAATTCGTCGACCGTGAGCTGGGATACCAGCCCACTTCCGTTTGTCGTTCTATCGACGCGGACGTCGTGAATAACCATGAGGACGCCGTCCCGACTCACACGCACATCGAGTTCTATTGCATCTACACCCGCAGCAACGGCGGATGCAAAAGATTCTATGCTATTTTCTGGCGTCCGAGCGCGATTTCCTCGATGCCCAATTACGGGTTGTGCCAACGGATCGAGCAGGATCATAACCTGGGCAACCTGCTCGAACCGTCCGCACCGATTGGCGC
Source organism: Gemmatimonadales bacterium (assembly GCA_038235845.1). GTDB lineage: Bacteria > Gemmatimonadota > Gemmatimonadetes > Gemmatimonadales > Gemmatimonadaceae > Gemmatimonas. Next base: position 5,243 of record JBBSTN010000044.1, read on the forward strand.
AAGGGAAACCGGTGGTACCGGCTCAGAATGTGTACTGAACTCGCGAAAGAACCAGACGTCCAATTTCGGGCACTCCCGGGAACGTACGAACCCGCTTGTCGAAGACGTTTGACGCGTTGATCGAAAAGAGCAACCGCTGCGCACCGATATTGAACTTTTTCGAGACCTGAACATCGAGGAGAAACGCTTCCGGAACATTGTCGTAACAAAACGTGCCCGCAGGAGCCGGGTTGCACTTGTTATAGCCTCCGGACACCGGGGTCGCCGACGCTCCTGGATTTCCTGCACCGATCGGGAACGCAACGTTCGTTGCGTACACTCCGGAGTTGACTGGATAGGATTCGCTATAACGCCCTCGCAATTCAGCTCCTGAACCGTTGTTTTCATTTCGGTATCTTGCGCCGACAGTGCCGCGTGATTTGGGAGAGTTAGACATGAGCGGAGCACCGTTGCCGCCCGGAACGCCTTCAAAAACATTCTGGCTCTGCCAGCTGTATGTCGCATCGAACGAGAGGTAATCGTTGGCTACCAAATCGGTCGCGAGATCGAGTCCGCGAACCCAGATTTTGCGGTTGACGTTGAAGTAGGTGGCGTAAACAACGTTTGCCGGTGATGCGGCATTGTCAAATGTCACGACGCCGAGCGGGGCAGGCGCGAAACTTCGTCCCACGGCCGGGCCAAGGACTGCGGCTATCCCGGCAGCGAGCTGCACAGCTTTGTCTGCGGGCAAACCCGCGGCAGACTGCAGGGCGCCGGTGAGATAAGTTGACGTCTGCGTCGAGATATAACCCTTCAACTGCGTCGTATCGCCAAAGAAAACGTTGGGCGTAACGAGGGCGGCAGACGTTCCGACATCACCGCGCTCCTGCCCGTAGTAGGAAACGTCGTAGCGGAATTTGTTTCCGATAATCCCCTTGTAGCCAACCTCGTAGGTGTTGTTGAAGGAGGCCTTTAACGGAGCAACGTCCGTGACGGATGCGGCTGCGATAGGAGTGCTGCTTCCGAGATACGAAAGCCGTGTGGAAAGGTCGCTGCTTGTGGGCTGTCTGCTGGCAAGATACTGCACCAACCCCGTCGCCAGTCCTGGGGCGAGCGCGCTAGCCTGCGCGGCGGTAAATCCAGCCTGCTGTAACGCCCCCTGGATTCCCGCCGTGGTAGAAGGAGTGAGCGCCGCTGCATTACCACCCACTAGCGGGCCAAACGCTGCGGCCGCGCTGACCGGAACAAAGTCGCCAGCACCAGTCAATCGCGACTTCATGCACAAACCGCCGCCACAATCCCGGCGAAAAGTCAGGCCAGTCTTTGGAGTATTGCCCAGAGCACGCACATCGAAACCGGAGCCGCCCGCGTTTGGCGATTGAATAAGGTCGAGAAAGAACGAGAAATTTGCTGGAGTCGAAAAAGCGCGATTGTATGTAAGACGAATATTCTGCGTTTCGCGCGGTTTGAAGAGCAACGCCGCACGTGGCGAGAAAAAGCTTCCATCGATCACATTATTTGCGTCCCCACGGGCAGCGAGCAAAAGCTCGAATTGTTTCACTGGGCGCGTACTCGACTGAATGTATGCACCATATTCCGTGACGTTGTCGTTGTTTTCGTTAGCGCCGTTGATCGTCCCCCCGGTACGAGGGTTGGTGAATATGTAGTCAGCGCCATAAGTGAGACTTTGCCACGTGCCAAAGTCGACGCCGTGCTGAATCTGCGCTGCGGCTACGCGCGACTTATCGACGATCGGTTGCCCGGAACGAAGAAGGTACGTGCCGCTCGCCGACGTTGACGTGTCATTTCCGGCATTGCTCAAATTCACGAACGCCTGCATGAAGAGACGGTTGTAACGATACCGCTGCTGGAGACTGGTGTAAGTCCAGTCTCTTATCTGTGCAGTGCCGTTTGCACCGGTAAGTTCGATTGCGTTTCCAACCTTCGCGTACCCAAGCGTTGTTATGGCTTCCGATGACTCGTTTGGACGGATGTCAACGCGCGCCTCTCCACTGAATCGCTGCAAGTCGAAGTCCCGATTATTGGCTGCTCCACGACGCTCCGCCGGCACATTGATTGTGTTCGGGAACACTGCCGCCTCGGCCAAATCCTTGTACTCCCAATCGCGGCCCTGCGTATATTCGCCGGAAAGTTTGTAGGCCAGCTTTTCATTCACGATTCCAGCATGCCGCAGGCCAGTTCGTATAATCGATCGCTCGCCACCGTCGACCGAGATAGTCGTTCCCGCAGAGTTGAATGGCGATTTGGTGATAATGTGAAGCACACCGTTCGAGCTGTTCGGCCCGTACAGCGCCGACGCCGGCCCCAGAAGCACTTCGATCCGATCGATGTCTTCACTTGTGCCGGTTGATAGATAAGGAACGTTTACGCGAAGAGATGGGACGCCAGCGAACCGATAGTCTTGCAGGGTCAGCATCGCTCCGCTGAATGCATTATTGAAGCCTCGGGCAACAACGTTTGATTGAAGAACGCCGCTCTTGTTTATATCCACCCCCGGCACACCACGCAGATAGTCCGTGCTGGTAAGCGCCGGACGTTCTTCTATTCGCTCGCTTGTGACGACACTTATCTGCGCCGGTGCATCGAGCTGCTTCTCCGGTCTGTTGCGACTCGCTGTCACAACGGTCTGGTTGAGCTGCGTCGCGCGCTCAGTGAGCGTGGCGGCTATCGAAGAACCAGGACGCTGATTGGGAAATACCCGCTGTTCATATCCGATGGCACGTACAGTAACTGTATAAACCCCATCCGGCAGATTGACGATTCTGAACGTTCCGTCCTCTCCGCTTATTGCTCCATAGGCAAGGCCATCAACCTGCTGCGCCTGAATTTGTGCATTGATCAATGGGGCGCTGCTTGCGGCGTTGGTGACCGTGCCGGATATCACGCCGGTCTGTGCAGCGGCATCGCTAGCGCCCATGGACAGAAAGCCGACGAGCAGCGCACTTGCCGCACTTGCCGCACTTGCGGTTACGACGCGACAACGAGACCGAGGTTTTAAAAGACCGCGGCACGCTCCAGGAAAACCGACGGAGAACAGCATCGCACACCTCTATTGAATTATTGGAAATTCTGGTTGCATGGAGTTGCATCATGCTTCGCTATGCTGCTTTCTGCTGCATTACGATCGCCCGCGCTCGCACCAAGGTCAATGGCACCGTCGGTGGCGAAGAAGCGCATTGCCCGAATTGCGACGCCAATGACGACTGCGAAGGTATTTCACAAAAACGGGGTTCAGTCGCCGCCACAAATTCGGTCCAGATCCATCGTTCCAACGAGAACCTCGCGAGGTCGAGACCCTCCCTCTGAAGGTGAGAGCACCCCCGCTTCTTCGAGCTGGTCGATGATACGCGCAGCTCGACCATATCCGATCCTGAGTCTCCGTTGAAGCAGCGATGTCGACCCCTGCTTGTGCTGGATCACAACCTCTGCTGCTTCGCGAAAACGCTTGTCCCGCTCGTCCGCTGCGCCACCGTCAGCGTCTTCGTCGTCGGCGGAATTGGATTTTGCCTCCATTGCGCGCACGGCCTCGAGGATGTCGGGCTCCGACGCCTCATCCGTACCTCCTCTGTGTTCGTTGTCTGCGTCAGGCGAGTTGCCAAGAGCATGCGTTGAATACCAGGTCAACAACTTTTCAGTGTCCTCACTCGACAGATACGCACCTTGAAGTCTCGCTGGCTCAGACTTGCCAGGGGGAATGAAAAGCATGTCTCCATTTCCCAGCAGGGCTTCTGCACCAGCTCCGTCAATTATCGTGCGACTGTCCACCTGCGACGCCACACGGAACGCTATTCGGCAAGGGAAGTTGGCCTTGATCAGTCCGGTGATGACATTCACGCTCGGTCGTTGCGTCGCAAGGATGAGATGGATTCCAATCGCACGAGCCTTCTGAGCGAGCATGGCAATCGGTGTTTCCACTTCTCCCTGCACCGTCATCATGAGATCCGCCATCTCGTCGATCACCACAACGATGTAGGGAAGAATTCCTGCGGTGTAGGTCCGGTCCTCGAACGCGACTTCGGGATTCCGTGGCTTCTGCAGGGCTGCGCCATCTCCGTCCAGACGCTGCTTGACGCGTTTGTTGAATTCCTGAACGTTTCGACACGCATTGGCCTCGAGGAGTCGATATCGTTCCTGCATCTCGTGCACCGCCCACTTGAGCACAGAAGCCGCATCGCGATTGTCCGTGATGACCCTATGCCGGAGATGCGGCAACGTGTTATAGACGCTGAGCTCCACCATCTTCGGATCGACCATCAGGAAACGCAGAGTCTTCGGTGTGTGGCGGTACACAAGGCTGGTGATAATTGTGTTTACGCACACCGACTTCCCTGAACCCGTTGCGCCGGCTATCAGGAGATGAGGCATTCTTGCGAGGTCGGCAATTACTGGCTGCCCCTCAAGATCCTTGCCCAGCGCGATAGGAAGTGCTGCCCGGGCATTCTGATACTGCGATGATTCAAGCACCTCGCGAAGCATGACCATTCCCGGAGTGGGATTTGGCACTTCGACACCGACCGCTCCCCGGCCCGGTATAGGCGCAACGATACGGATACTCGCTGCTCGCATCGCCAGCGCGAGGTCATCTGCCAGAGCCGCAATCTGTCTGACCTTGACGCCCGCCGCCGGTTCAATCTCGAACTGCGTAACTGTGGGCCCAGTGGTGCGGCCAACGAGTGCACCATCGACCTTGAATGTTCGTAGAGTGTTCATCAACTTCTCGCCGGCCGCGTCGAGCTCGCGTCGACCCACGTCTGCATGTCGCGCCGTCGCGGGCGATAGAATCTCCGTTGGCGGGCGCTTGTCGCCGTAATCGATGTGATGCTCGTCGGCGACAACACTTGAAGGTGAGCCCGCCGCCGAATTCGTCCCCGCGTTCTCTGCTCCACCTGGGGCCGCGCTCTCGGTGTCTCTGACCTTGCGCTGCGCGCTGCGGTCGCCGCCCCCTCTGCGGCGAAAGCGACCTTCGTCGGGTTTCCCGGGGTCTGGTCCAACCCGCAAATTCTCGAAATCTGCGGTCGACTCCCCGAGCAGAGATCGATCGATCGCCGGCAGGTCTTCCGGCGCAGGCTCAAGCGTCTCCGCGAGAGTCAGTCGGTCGTTGGCGATCGCCCGCCGGCTATGGCCGAGTACTCTCTCGAACAGCCAGCCACGTGGGTTCGCACCCTTCCCCGATCGCTGCCACAGAAACATCCTGATCGGATTCCATCGCAGTGTCGCTACCGTGAGCGCGCAGGTAGCGAGAAGAAAAAATATCCAGGCACCGGCGCTTCCGAATCCTTTCTGCAGATAGTGCGCAACGAAGCTGCCCCACAAACCAGTCAATGAACTCGCTTCGGGCGGTGCACCTCGCGCCAAACCAACTGCCACCGGAACAAGTGCGACGATACCGGCAAAGAGTATTCCCCACTCTCTCACATCGTCTTCTTTGTTCCTCAGCTGACCGAAAAGGGTAAGCGCCATGATAAAAAGCCCAAGCGCAACCAGTGCCGTGCCGGGAATACCAACTGTACCCACAAGTATTGCGCGGGCATAAGTCCCGACGGGCCCAAACGATCCTGTTGCATCAAGAAGGCGACCCGATTCCGGAACGCGCTGAAAAACGAGCGATCCCGCCAGAAAAACCGACAACAGGATGAGGCCCACCGCCGCGAGTTCACGTCGAACTATTCGCGGGTCTATCACTTCTTCAATCGGGTTCCTTCATGAGGTCAGCACCCTCGGCCTCAAGAAACTTCGTGTGCACCTTGCCAGCCTGAAAGCCGGGGTGCTGCATCACGCGGGCAAGAAATGGGATGGTGGTCTTGATGCCCTCGATGATAAAACTCTCGAGTGCAATCTGCATTCGCTTAAGCGCCTCATCCCGCGTATTGCCCTGCACGATCAGCTTGGCAATAAGTGAGTCGTAGTATGGCGGAACGGTGTAACCCGCATAGGCATGTGTGTCGACACGCACACCTGGGCCACCCGGCTGATGAAATACCTCAATGCGTCCGGGTGAAGGCTGAAAATTGCGAGCTGGATCTTCTGCGTTTACACGACATTCGATGACGTGACCGCGGAATGCCGGCAATGTCTTTACACCAAGCTCCTCACCCGCCGCTACTCGAATCTGTTCCTTCACCAGATCGATGCCCGTAAGCATTTCGGTGACGGGATGCTCCACCTGAATGCGAGTGTTCATTTCCATGAAATAGAACGATCCGTCTTCGTCGAGCAACATCTCCACAGTGCCGGCGCCAACATAGTTGATGGCTTGCGCTCCGCGCACGGCGGCACTTCCCATCAGCTCTCTGAGTTCCGGCGTCATTACCGGACAAGGCGCCTCCTCGATGAGTTTCTGATGCCGTCTCTGTATCGAACAATCCCGCTCGCCGAGGTGGATCACATGGCCGTGCATGTCTCCGAGCACCTGAAACTCTACATGGCGCGGGCGCTCGAGGAATTTCTCAACGTACACATCTCCGTTGGCAAATGCCGAGAGAGCTTCCGAACGTGCGAGTTGGAACGAGCGCGCAAAGTCATCTGCATCGCGCGCAACACGCATTCCTTTTCCACCGCCACCGGCCGCCGCCTTGATGATCACGGGGAAACCGATGCCTTTGGCAAATTCGAGAGCTTCGTCGACATCGTCGACCGGCCCTGGCGAACCGGGTACAATTGGCACGCCAACCTCACTCATCGCCCGTCGCGCCGAAGCCTTATCGCCCATGACACGGATCTGCTCCGGCGTCGGGCCGATGAACGTGATATTCGACGCCCTGCATGTCTCGGCGAATTCGGCGTTCTCGGCGAGAAATCCGTAGCCGGGATGAATCGCATCAGCGCCGGTAATCTCGGCCGCGGCGATGAGGGTGGGAATTTTCAGATACGAATCGCGGCCTGCCGGCGGGCCAATACAGACGTCGTCGTCGGCAAAACGTACATGCAGCGATTCACGGTCTGCCTCGGAGTAGACCGCAACGGTCTGCACTCCCAACTCCCGGCATGCACGTATGACGCGGAGTGCAATCTCTCCGCGGTTTGCGATCAGAACCTTTTTGAACATGAGCCTTAGCAGAGGACCGTCAACGCTAACCGCCGGCAGACACCCACGGTTGCGCTGACGTTAACGAGGCTAACTCGAATTCGGCCTCGCGACGAACCATGTCGAATGGTGGCGAGGTCTCCTCATTACCGCTAGCTCCAGCCCTCAGATAGGCCGCAATATCAAACAGATGCGCTGTTATCCGAATGCGATCCCGCTAGCGATGCGCTTGCGAACCCTGCTTGAAGCCGTCCCAGCTGGCATCGCTTGCTCCATCCACTCCGTGCACACGAAGCGCAAATTCCGCTGGATTGGTGGCGTTGAACACAGCGTTCTCGTACGAAATTACTCCGGTGGTAAACCAGTTCATGAGCGACTGGTCAAAACTCTGCATGCCATACGCGACTGCACCCTCGCGAATGAGGTCGGGAATGTTGAGCGTCGCGGTAACATCCCGGATCTGCTCGCGCACCGCTTCGGTGTTAACAAGCACCTCACATGCGGGAACGCGTCCTGGTCGATCGTCGCGAGGAACGAGCCGCAGTGAAATCACCGCCGAAAGTGCATTTGCGAGCGCGAAACGCACCTCGTTCTGCTGGTGCGGCGGATAGAACGACAGCACACGGTTGATGGAAAGAGTCGCATCGGTCGTGTGCAGCGTGGAAAAAACGAGGTGTCCGGTACCGGCCGCCTTGAGCGCAACGTCAAGCGTCTCCAGATCGCGGATCTCGCCGATCATGATGACATCGGGGTCCTGCCTTAGCACGCGCCTGAGCGCCTGCCCGAACGTAGCAGTGTCCGTACCGATTTCACGCTGGTTGATGTGACTCTTGATGTCCCGGTGTACGAACTCGATCGGATCTTCCACCGTGATGATGTTTGCTGAGCGACGATCGTTGATATGCTGGATCATCGCTGCCAGCGCTGTGCTCTTGCCAGAGCCCGTAACGCCGGTGACGAGTACCAAGCCACGCGGCTGCAACGAAATACTCTCGAGCACCTCGGGCAGGTTCAACTCGCGAATGGACGATGCGGCGTGCGCAATCGCACGCATTGCAAATGCAACGGTACCTTTCTGCTGATATACGTTTACGCGGAAACGGCCGATACCAGGAACATTGATGGCGAAATCCGCCTCCCGCATGTCGACAAACTCCCGAAGCTGCGCCGGTGGAAGCAGCTGCTCGGCGAGCGTGCGGAGCATCTCGGGACGCAACGCCGGCATGTCGAGCGCCACCAGGTCACCGTGCAATCGCAGGGTCGGAGGGCGTCCAACCTTGAGATGCAGATCGGAAGCACCCTCTCTCACCATTCTCTGCAACGCCAACTTGAGGTCCAGGTGGGGAGGCAAAGCTGGCGCTGCAGCGTCGCCCGTCGCCGGAAAGACCATCGTCATGTCATAGTGTCTCAGCCGGTCGGTTCAATACGAAACAGGACTTGTCCATACTCGACCGGATGAGAGTCGGTGACCCCGACTTCCTTCACCACCCCGTCGAACTCAGACTCCAGTTCATTCATGATCTTCATCGCTTCGATAATACAGACTACCTGGCCTTTGCTAATGCGATCACCTACAGAAACGTAGGCTTTCGCGCCCGGCTCCGGCGCACTGTAATACGTTCCCACCATTGGCGATTTGATCTCGAGAAGAGCGGTCTTCGGTGCCTCGGCCTTAGGCGACGACGATTCACCCTCCCCCTCTCCCAGTGGACGCCCCGCACCGGAATACGGCAACACTGCTGCGGGCATTGGCTGTGGCATCTGCATCGGCGGGGCCATGGAGATGGCCCCGCCTCTGTGATGAGGGCTCTTCGAAATGCGTAGCTTCATGCCCTTGTCGGTGGAAATCTCGATGGAATCCACCGAGGAACCGTCGAGCATGTCAATCAGCTTCTTCACGTAGCGCAGGTCGATCATGATTTAATGCGGCAGGGGTTGCGGCAGGGTCGGCCAACATGACCAACCATCATACAAAGCCGTTGATTCATTCAATCTCTAAAAGCGAATGTGGGAAACCCGTAAGCACTCTGGAACCCTGTTCGGTAACAAGAACGTCGTCCTCGATGCGTACGCCTCCCCACCCAGCACGATATATCCCTGGTTCGATAGTTACGACTGCACCCCTGGGGAGGGGCGCATCGTTGCTTTTGGCAAGACGTGGGGACTCGTGAACCTCAAGGCCGATACCGTGTCCCAGCGAATGACCAAATGCTTCACCAAAGCCTTGGGCGTCAATGTACTCCCGCGCCACTGCATCTGCAGCCATTCCCGTCATTCCAGCCCGAACCGCGCCCGAAGCGCGCTCATTTGCGTTGCAAACGATGTCGTAAACGTCGCGTTGCTCGTCCGTGGCCCTGCCCACAACCACTGTCCGGGTGATGTCCGAGCAGTAGCCGTTAGCGACGGCACCAAAGTCGAGCAGGACAAAGTCGCCGGTCCTGATTTTCCTGTCCGATGCACGTGCATGCGGAAGCGCTGACCTCGGCCCCGAAGCAACAATGGATGGAAAGGGAAAGGCCTCGCTTCCTGCCTCCCGCAGCTTACGCTCGAGTATACCCGCAAGCGCGGTCTCCGTAAGACCTGGCCGGATTTCCTTAACCGTGCCTTCGAGGGCCGTTTCGGCAATGTTGATGGCCTGTACGATGCTGGCCACTTCCTCGGCATCTTTTCTTTCCCGCAGCTTCTCAACCACATCGAGCGTCGGACGCCAATGCCAGCGGCTACCCTGTTCGAGCAACCTCTGAAAGTCGCGGTGAATCAGCTGCGCCGACTCGAATCCAATCCTGTCGACGGTGGAGAGAGTGCCGAG
>JBBSTN010000045.1:0-14950 GCA_038235845.1 Gemmatimonadales bacterium
ACCGCCGTCTGAATGGTCATGTGCAGCGAACCCATGATGCGCGCGCCCGCGAGCGGCTTCTTCCCCGCGTACTCTTCGCGCAGCGACATGAGACCCGGCATTTCCTGCTCCGCAAGACGAATCTCCTTGCGTCCCCACTCCGCGAGAGCAAGATCCTTTACCGCGAACGCGGGCCGAGTTGTGTCGGCGAGCGTTGACGTACCGTTTTCTGTCATTACCGCAGTACCCATCAGTCGTTTCCTCAGGTTTGTGTATGTACTTCTGTCGCCGCAGACGCCGCGACCGTTGTTGCAATGGCTGTCGCCGTGAACAACGCCGGGCCTGTTGCCAGCGTGTCAATTGGTAGCGGGACAAATCTCGTCGCCGCGAATGCCGATCTGTTCATCCATCTTCTCAATTCGACTTCTTCGAAGCCAAGCCAGACATGCCCCATCTGCTGGCGATACTCTTCGCGCGAATGCGCTCTCATGTCCGCGATAAGTACTCGACCACCTGGCTTGAGCACCCGTCGCGCCTCGCGCAGCACACGCTCAGGATCAGCGACATGGTGCAGCACCAGCAGAAGAATCGCTGTATCAACCGATGCATCCGGTAGTGGCAGCGACTCGAGCGTTCCCTCAGTAACGGAAACGTTGGATAGCTTCGACGTCCGCGCGCGTGCCGCAGCCAGCATTGCCGGCGATGCGTCGATTCCATGCACATGTGCTACGTGAGGTGAGAGAGCAAGCGTCAGTTCACCAGTCCCGCAACCCAGGTCTGCCACAACCATGCCCGGGTCGAGTAGGGCAAGCGCTGCTGCAACGTCTGTGCGAACACCAAAAAGCTCCGTGCGCATCGTATTCCATTCAGCACTGGCGCGCTGAAAAAATTCTTCACTTCGCACACGACGATTGGCCCAAACCGACTCGAGCCGCGCGCGGTCCTGCGCTGCACCTGCGCTTTCCTTCCAACGCTGTACGACGAAGTTCCACAGTGTCGCCGACTCCTCGTCCAGGTCATTCGACATCCTGTACCACCGCGTGGAACCTTCCCCTCGCGACGTTACCCAGGAGTCGTCAGCGAGAATTCGCAGATGCCTGCTTACTGTGCTTTGAGGCAGCTGAAGCGCATGACAGAGTTCGCCCACGGTCATTTCCTGATCTTCAAGCGCGCCAAGTAGCCGGCAGCGCGTAGCGTCAGCGAGCTGTGCAAGACGATCGTGAATTGAAAGTCGGGATGAGCTCATAATTACGGGTCAATCGACAATATCCGCATATCCGGATGGCCGGATATAATGGATAGCGTCGTCGATTCTCCATGTCAACCGTCACCGTCGATATTCTTGAGCGATGCTATCGGAATCCGGGGCTCAGGTTGTGGTACTCATCTGCCTGACTTCATGCCACTGCTGACCAACTTCGTAGCTGGCACAGGTCGAGTCGTGAGGTCATGGTTCGAAACTGTCGGCGCGGGCGCACGTTTCATCCGTGCCGTCGGCGTGGCCTCCGCCGATACCGGTACCTGGCTGCCCGAATTCACACTGCACGCTCGCGTTCTTGGCGTGGGATCACTCCCAATTGGAGTCTTCATCGCGCTGTTCACCGGAATTGTGCTCGCGCTTCTCGCCAGCTATTCGGTGGGCAATATCGTGCCTCCCTACTTTGTCGGCACGCTCGTACAAAAAACGATCACACTCGAGCTTGCACCGGTACTCACCGGTCTTGCACTCGCTGGACGCGTAGGAGCTAACATCGCCGCCGAGCTGGGGACGATGCGGGTGACCGAACAGATCGATGCGCTGGAAACACTCTCATTCGACCCGATGAGCTATCTCGTCGTGCCCCGGGTCCTGGCTAGCACCATGATGTTTCCGATCGTGGTTGGCCTCGCGATGGTGGCGGGATTGATCTCGGGCTGGCTCGCCTCGATCGTTTTGCTCGATATCACGACTCCACAGTTCCTTAAAGGAGTGCGGATATTCTTCAGCGAGTTCGATGTACGTTACGGGATGGTCAAGTCCGCGAGTTTCGGAGCGGCGGTGGCATTGATCGGTTGTCGCGCCGGTTTGTCTGCAGAACACGGTGCACAGGGCGTCGGCAAAAGTGCTACGCGGGCCGTTGTTCTTTCTGCCACAATGATTCTGGTGCTCGATGCGTTCTGGGCGATCGTCTGGCTTTCCGGCAGAACCATCCAATAACGTTGCGCGCAATGACGACTGTCACTTGAATAAACAGACATGAACGAACGTAGGACGAACGATTTCATGGTGGGTGCGAGCGTTATCGGTGTACTCGTGCTGATAGTCGCCGCAGTGCTATGGATCAAGCAGGCAGATCTCGGCGGAAACTCGCGCGACCTTCTCGTACGTACGCGAGACGTCGGCGGAGTTGCGTTAGGCAACCCAGTCGTCGTACGCGGCGTCCGTGCAGGGCGCGTAACTGCTATCGCCCTCGGCGACAGCGGTTGGGTCGTGCTGACGTTCACAGTTGACCGCGACATCGATCTGCCGGCCGACCCGGTTGTTCTGCTAACCGCGGCCAGCTTGTTTGGGGAATGGCAGGCGACCATTGCCGATGCTTCCGGAGTGCCACCAGATCGCGACTTGCGTGCAGCAATCGCGGAGGCCCGCACGCGGGGTGACACTCTCGCTGGCGCAGTACTTCCCGACATCGCTCAGCTCACATCGGTTGCGGGGCGAATTGCTGGTGATGTGGCCAAGGTGGCGGATCGCGTTCAGGTTGCATTCGACGATTCGGCCGCAGTAGAGCTTCGCGAATCAATCCGCAACTTCGCATCAATGTCCAATGATCTTGCGCGCACGGTGCAGATCCAGTCGCGCAATCTCGATCGCATTAGCGGCGAGGTAAGGGTTGGAGTGCAGTCCGTTCAGGCAGCGGCCGCGACAGTCGAACGGATTTCAAGCAGAGTCGACTCGGCTACCGGAAGGGGCGAGCTGGAAGGCATCGTTGCGAGTACCCAGCAGGCATCCAGAGCATTGCTCGATGCGACGACTCGTCTCCGTAAAATCACGGAAGATGCAGATGCAACGCAGGGTAAGCTTGCTGTAGCGATTTCACGCGCCGACTCCGTGTTTGTGAAAATCAACAGCGGTCAGGGGTCACTCGGATTGCTCATCAACGACCCGCGCCTGTACCGGAACAGCGACTCGCTGGTGGTGGAGCTAAGATCGTTGATCGCTGACATAAAGAAAAATCCGCGGCGCTACTTCAACCTTCGCGTTTTCTAGTCACGCCTTGGCTGTCAAAGTGCGAAGCGCAGAGCGCGTGCGGCTCTATCGAGGGCACGATGACGCCAACCACGTTTTTTCCACCGTTCCCCCAGGATTTCCTCGCTGCCCTGACAGTCGTTGAGAAATGCTTCCTCGAGCTCGTGCGCGCAGTCGTTGTCCATCACAAGCAAGTCGCATTCGGCGTTCAGCCAGAACGATCGAAAATCGAGGTTCGTAGAGCCCACCATGCTCGCGTGGCCATCGACCACACACGTGTTCGAGTGCAAGGTCGCGAGCTGATACTCGAAAATTCTTGCGCCCGCTTTGAGTAGCCGATGGTAAGCTGCATGCGCCGCGTGTCTGATGAGCGGTACGTCGGTGCGCGGGCCTGGCAAAAGCAGCCGGACATCAACGCCCCGTCGGGCAGCACCAACTATCAGTGTCAGTGCCCGCGCGGGAGGAGCAAAGTAGGGAGTTGTAATCCACAGCTTTTCGCGTGCACCGCCTACCAGCGCCGACATCACCGCAAGAGTTTCACGCTGTCCTCGTCCAGGTCGCGAATCAAGCACGATCACCGTACCCGCGCTTTCTGAATCAGACGGATTGCGAACATCTCCTTCGCGAACGACCCTGCGGCCTTTTCGCCTGTCCCGTCGTTGGCCGATGCGGCGTTCAAGACGTGCGCGGATTGCGCTCGCCTTGAATGATCTCAGAGAAGCGCCCTCCGGAACGACGATGCCATCAGTCCAGGACACGTATTCGAGACCCGGTAAGGGATCGCCTCCAGCCCGGTCCCACCCTTCGGCAAAAACGGCAGCTAGCTCGGCAGCGACCGACCCCTCGACACGCATGAAGGTGTCGCGCCACGCGACGTTGTGCTTGCGAATAGAACTCCCGTACTCTTCGCCGATATTCATTCCACCCGTGAAGGCGACGGCACGATCGATGACGATAATCTTGCGATGATCGCGTCGAAGAATGCTTAGCGGTATCGGCCAGAGTTTATGAAAGAGCCGAAGCTCGATACCGGTTGCCTCGAGTTTCGTCCAGAAAATGTCCTTGGTAGCCAGAGAGCCCACCGCATCCGCTAGAACTCGCACGCGCACACCGCGCTTTTCCGCTGCGGCCAGTGCATCGGCGACCTCCATGCCAATCCGATCATCGCGAAGGATGTAGGTCTCTACCAGTATCTCTTCTTTTGCTTCGCCGAGGCAACGAACTACTTCGTCGAACGCTTTTTCGCCGTCGATGAGGAGCTTTACGGGCGGACAGCGATGCGTGAGGCCACCGTCAATACGCTGAACGAGGTCGACGAAATTGTCGCTTCTTACACCGCCATCGATCTTTCTTGCGAGCGCCCACGCCCGGTATGCACGCAGCTCACGTGGTATCCTTGCACGCGCCTGCCGTCGGCGTCTCGCTATGTCCTCTTGATGATCGAAATCCGGATCAATCTCCTGATCAATCTCCGGTTCAAGCGTTTCGTCGCTCTTGTTGTTCGATTTCAGTTCGAACTCTTCACGCCATACGGCGTGTCAGCGCTGCTGAATACCACCAACGACACGCTTGAGCACTGTGCCGCGTGGAAGGTTCGTCGCGGCCTCCATCTCGTTGATGATGTAAACTTGTTCGGCACTAACGGAGCTGGGATAGCGATCAACGAAATTCTGACCGTTCATGGCTGTTGGCAGTGTCACCAGCTCAACGCGCGCCGGTTGAACGTTGAGCGCGGCTTGGTCGGTGAGCGGACGAAACGATCGGATGGCGGATTCGATTTCGCGGCCATGCTTTGCCGCCACCTGTGGCGCCATGATTCCAATTAGCAGATAGGTTGTGTTTCCCTGCTGAATGGAGCCTGCAAGTCCACGCAAGGTGCCCTGCTCCGCCTGCGCCTCGAACTCTGAAATGGCTGCCGGCAGTCCGTTGATGCTGGTTTGCCCGCTTTGTAGCACCCGAATGCCCTGCTGCCCGAGAAATGAGTTGAGGGCCTGAGCTGGAGAGCCCTTGCCGGGCATGAGCTGAAGTTGGGCTCCACCATCCGGGCTTTGCGAAACCACGGCGTCCGGAAGGTTGGCGCTTTTCCACCCCGTGGGAAGGTCGAACTGAAACCGAAGATCGGGGTGAAGGAATGTGCTTCCCCGAAAGTAGCCCTGACGGGGATTCTCTCCAAAAATCATTCCGTCCACAATGCGCAGGTATTCTGCGCGATTGACCTTGGTTTCCGCCAAGGCGCCGGCGGGAAGCTGCGCAAGTCGCTCTTCGGCCTTGGCGACGCGGTTGCCTGGGTCTGGATGGGTGCTTTGCCACTCTGGTATCCGGGAACCCGCATCACCGCTGAGCCGTCCAAGAGTGGTAAACACCTTGGGCGATTCACGAACATCGTAGCCGTTATTGAGCGAATACTGGAATCCCAGCTGGTCGGCCTGGAGTTCGTCGTCTCTTCCGAACTTGAGAAACAAAAGCGATGCCCCGGTGCCGAGTAGATCTCCGTACTTGGCGACCTGCGGAGAAATGATGCTGCCGGCTACCAGGCCGATCTGCGCAACCTGCTGCTTGCTCATGGAGGCAACGGTATGCTTGGCAGTAACATGTCCGATCTCATGCCCGATCACTTCCGCCAACTCGGCTTCGTTATTGAGATGGGTCATGAGCCCACGTGTCACGAAAATGAATCCACCGGGATAGGCGAATGCGTTCACCGAAGCGTCGTCAAGGACATGGAACTCCCAGGGAAGATTCGGGCGTTCCGACTTCTGCGCCATCTGCTGACCGATCTTATTTACTAGCGCGCGAGCCGCCTGATTGGGCACCTCTCCCACTCGCTGAAGGTCGTTGGCAGACGCCTGTTTGCCCATCTGGATTTCATCCGACTGCGAAACAAGCGACAGCTCGCTCTTTCCAGTGACGGGATTCGTGGCGCAACCGCCAACGGCCGACATGAACGCCAAGCCTAGCGCGTATTGCTTAATCCCGACGGGAAAACGAACTCTTTTGCAGTTGGTCATTTTACGACTCTCCTCCCGGGAGACTAATCGTCAGGTAAACAGCAGCCCACGGGCTGCGGCGTACGAACACGTGAATGGTTTTTTCTTCTAACTGGGCGTAAAGAGCAATCCACGTGCCTGATGTGCCCGCCATGCGTCGGAGTGGCTGATCGGAGCGCTAAACGAGCTCCAACGGTGCCTGCCCCCGTGGGAGCAAGACCGAAATCACGCGTTGGCGAAAGGCTGCTCGAGACTTGGTGACTGGGGGGTGAAGAGCTCAGCGCCGCTCTCCGTGATTACCATGTCGTCCTCCAGTCGGATGCCAAATTCATCCGGTATGTAGATGCCCGGTTCGTCTGAGAAGACCATGCCTGGTGCGAGCGGCAACTTATTGCCGCGAACGAGATACGGCCATTCATGTCCGTCCATACCCATTCCATGTCCGACCCGGTGGCTGAAGTACTTGTAGTCGGGTCCGAAACCGGCATCGGTGATAACCTTTCGTGCTGCAGCATCGACCGCCTCGCAGGGCACTCCTGGTTTTGCTGCCGCAAGCGCCGCGCTCTGTGCTCGATGTTCCACTTCGAAGACGTCCTTCATGCGCTGGGTGGCTTTTCCCAGAACGAATGTCCGGGACAGATCGGAGCTATAGCCTTCCACTTTGCACCCTCCGTCGATGAGGAGGATGCTGCCTTCGTGCACCGTCTGTGGCGTAACCGACCCATGTGGAAGTGCGGAATACTTGCCCACCTGCACGCCTGCGCTTCCGTCGTAGCCAAGTTGACGGTGTGCCTGTTGAACGAGCCGTCCGAAATCGTCCTGGGTCATACCTTCTTTAAGCGACTTCCATGCTGCTTCGTAGGCTTTGAGTGTCACCTTACTCGCATGACGCATCAGCGCGAGCTCGTGCTCATCCTTGATGACTCGGCATCCCGCCGTAACCGGCGTTCCGCTCACAACCTTTACGTTGGAGAGGTGTGCAGCTCCGTCGGCAAAAACGAAGCGGACGGTTTCCTCGACGCCGATTGTGGCGGTAGATATTCCGCGCGCCTTGAGACCCAGGGCAATTCGTTCATACGGGCTTTCGTGTTCTTCCCACGCGTAAACTTCAGCATCACTTCCAAGCGGGCCGTTATGGGCCTGTTCCATTGCCCGTTCTTCCTCGAACTTTGGGGTTACGAGAAAAGCCGACCCTTTTAACGGAATGATGGCTGCGAGCATTCGCTCGCTAAGGCCCCATCTTACGCCCGTGAAATAATCCATCGACGTGCCGCCCATGAGCAGCAATGCGTCGATGTTGTTTTTGCTCATGAGGTCTTTTGCGCGCTCTATCCTTGCTCTGCGTTCGTCGGCAGAAATGGGCACGACTCCGTCCCGCATTGGCGCGAGGGCTCGAATCGCCGGCGGCATGTTAGATGGCGGTTGTTGTGCTGGCTCGCTGTCGGCACGGACGTTCAGCGCGTGCGCTGAGGAGCTTCCCGTCACAAACGCGGCGCCGGCAATGCTTGCGGCAGCGCCACCGATGAATGTTCGTCTTGTTGTCATCTCTTGAATCTGCACTCCAAGGGCCGCACTGGTAACCGCGGAATCATCGCATAGTTGATGACGCTTGTCAGCTGCACATATACAAGCGACGCGCGCGCGCCTATTGTCACGCATTCGCGGTCAAATTTACGGATGAGGGTGGAGCTATTTCGACCTCACCGTAAAGATCGTTCTGGGGGAGGGCTCGACGTTTACGCTGCAACTGCCGGCGAGAAAGTCCGCAGGTACGTAGCATGCTGTGGGATCGTTACTGCTTTTGAAGTGCGTCGCGCAAAACGGGTATAGACGATATGGGGATGACCATAATGTTTCCGGCACCCGTGTAGTCGCTCGTCGCCTCTTCTGCATTCTCCGCCCTCGTGAAGAAGAGATAGTCGAGTGTTGGTGATAGCTGAGGTGCAAACTCGTTGGCGCGACTGTTTACTTCCCGACCGAGGTCCCGGGGTTCAGACCAACGCCCGTCCTCACGACGTACGCTTACAAAAAGATCTCTGCCCGAGCGCGAATCCGTGCTGACTGCCGAGAAGATCAGCGCGCGTCCATCGTAGCTGATGAAGGGTGTGAGCGGTTGAGTGTACCGCTTGTCCAGCACCACTGGCACCGGCGTTGTTCGAATCCGTTTTGAGAAGTACATGATTTCACTCCCGGACCTCGCCGCGTCTGCCGACGCTCCTCCATTCCTCGCCTCCGGATTGACGCGGAGTGCACGTGCGCGATGTGCGAAAAAAAGTGTACCATCGCGGGCTATGGAGGGATTACTTTCGTCGTCGGCGCTATTTGCCAGGGTGGTTATTCTTGCCGAAACAAGCTGGTAAGCGCCGAGGGTTGCGACACCTGGAGTTGACCCGTCGACGGGCTGTTCTGCCAGCGTTGTCATCCACATATCGAGATCTCCGTCCTGATCGCCTGTCGCAGCGTCTCGCCTCCTCGGAGCCACGAAATACAGCGTTTTCCCATCGGGAGAGACTTTCGGATCCATCTCCCGATCGCCCGTTCCCAGATTCAATCGCGATGGTGTCGACCATTCTGTCCCGGTCCACGTCGAGCGCATAATTACCGCAGTGCGACCATTATTACTGTGGCGTGTAAAAAGAATTGTGTGGGCGTCTGCTGTGATTGTAGAGGATGTTTCGCTTCCCGTGGAAATCCTTCCTGGTGCAAGCACCTGCGCGGTATCCGAGTGATTGAAGTCTGGTTTGGGATTAACTTGCGCTCGCTGCGCCGGTTCCGAACGTGTGTTCGTTTGGGTGCAGGAGGCGCTTGCCAACAGGAGGCCTATCAGCAGAAGGCCTTGTTTGACTCGGGTGGTTACCTGTAGTTCCAATCGTGACAACTTCACAACGCCGGTTTTAACCATCAGCGAAAGTAAATCCAAGGGAGATGACAATGTCCACCATGTTTCTCAATGGCATATATCGCATATATCGCATATATCGCATATATCGCATATATAGCGCCTCTCGTGGAGTGCGCGCTCTCGCTCTTGTCCTGGTACTGGGCGGAATCGCCGCCTGCGGACCATTCAGACGCGGTACCGGGCCGCAGACATCGGTGGTGTTCGAGAACCGCTCGGTAGACCAGGTCGACGTCTTTGTCGTAAACTCCTCTGGTAATCGGGCGCGCATTGGCACCGTATCTCCCGGAAGTACCCAATCGCTTCGAGTTTCTCCAGCGGCAATCGGAGCGAGCGGTGCGGTGACAGTGGTAGCGCGTGTTTTTGCCAGCAATCGTACTCCCAGCACGGGACAGATTACGCTCCTTCCCGGGGACGTTATTCGCGTTACCATGCCGCCGGAGGGCAACATTCTCAGTGTGCTGCCGGGTCGTTTGTAGATGCGACGATACTAACGTATCCTTACAGCAGTGGACTTACCAGGCGGGCGAGATTGCTCGCCACTCGTTTAGCGAAATTCCTGTTTGTCCACCGCTCCAGTTCGAGCTGGCGACCGCCTGCGAGATACTCGTTCTCGAGCGCGTGAATCGCGCGAACGACCTCTTCGTCGAATACCAGTAACGAAATCTCGGAATTGAGTTCGAACGAACGCATATCCATGTTCGTCGAGCCCAGCAGCACGATCTCGTCATCCACCGAGATGTGTTTGGCGTGGAGAAAGTGCCGCTCGCAAAGCGAGACTCTTGCACCCGCCCTCATCAACTCAGCGAAATACGATGCCTGCGCAAGATCAACGAAAATGCTGTCTGTTACCGCGCTGATGATAAGACGCACATCGATGCCACGAATTGCCGCCGTTTTCAACGCAAATAGTAGAGGTTCGCTCGGCACAAAGTAGGGCGTGGTAAGCACAACGCACTTGTTCGCCGCGTGTGTCAGCGCGACAATCATCATGTCGATTCGGCCATCGGTATAATCCGGGCCGCTGGGAACAACTTGTGCTGTCTTGCCGCGGTTTGATATCGCGGGGGCCGGAAACAGATTGGGCGTACTCAACTCAGTTGCGGTTTCCAGATACCAGTCACCGATAAACACCACCTGAAGCTCCGCTACCGTTGGTCCGGTCACCCGTGCCATCAATTCGCGATTGGGCTTGCTCGCCTCTCCCTGGGCGTTGACGATGTTCTGTGAGCCGATCCAGCCAATGGATCCATCTATCACTGCGATCTTGCGATGATTTCTCATGTCCGCGCGAGTAGCCCGACCCCAGAGTCGAAATGGGAGGATCAGGTTGAATTCCACACCGTTTGATTTCATTCGGCTTCCCACCTCCTTCCCATCTTTCAACGAGCCAAACGCGTCAATCAGAAGCCGGCATGTCACACCTCGCCTTGCTGCGGCTTCGAGCGCGCTCATCACGCGATTCCCCGTTTCGTCGCACGCGAAAATGTAGAACATGAGATGTACATGATCGCGAGCGCCATCGATGTCGCTCACCAGCCTGTCGACAAATCGATCGTATTCGGACTCAAGCAGAATGTCGTTGCCCGTGAGCGGGGGAAGCTCTGCAAGTCCGACCCCGAGACTCGCTATCGTTGCCGAGTCGCCCTGTAGCTCGCCCCGACATTGTTCAAATGAGTTGCGAGCTTTGCCGACGAATCGCTCGAGGACGGCCGGGAGAGCTTCTGCGCGCTCTCTTCTCCACTTGGGATGGCGGGCACGACCGACAAACACGTAGACGATAAGTGCTGGCCAGGGCGCGATCATGAACAGCAGCAACCATCCCTTCGCCGCCTCCGGCGAACGCCGATACGGAACGTATATCAGCGCTCCAGCGCGTATAATCCACTGAGTTATCGTGAAGAGAAGAGCAAGCATGCGTCGCTGTCGAACTCCTCTTGCCGCATCGGTGGCGTCAGAATGAATGTCGAACCGATTCCAGGTTCACTTTCCGCTTTCAGATCGCCGCCCATGCCGCCAGCGAGATCGCGACTGATCGCGAGGCCGAGGCCTGTTCCTTCACCTTTCCGAGTCAACTTTACATCGAGCTGCACGAAGGGTTGGAATACCCGCTCGAGCGCGATTACAAACTCAAAGGTGTTATCGGCACCGCGCAACACTGCGAGGAATGACGGCGATTGGCGGAACGTGTCTTCAAGTCGCGCACGCTCGGCCTCCAGCTCTGATACGAGGCGAACATATTCTCTGTCGGCGAACACCCGCTGGGTGGCTTCCAGGCACACCACCAGAGTTCCGGCTAAAGAGCCGTCATCGTCGAAGGCAGGACTGTCGCTGTAGGCCCACCAGACTTCCTCAAGTTGTCCATTGCGTTCGATTGGCAGGTACTGATCCACATGCCATGTGGAGACGCCGGTAGTCATTACCTGTTCGATTTGCGGACTGATCGTTTGCCAGATGTCTGTCCAGCAGTCCGCTCCTGGCATACCCAGCGCCGTCGGGTGTCGGCCTTTTTCGCCGAAGCTCGGTCGATACGAGTCGTTGTAAAACTGTATGAAGTCCGGTCTCCACCAGAGGAACATCGGATTTCGGCAGGCGAGCAGGGTGCGAACCAGACAGCGCAGGCTTTGCGAAGATCCCTCAACAGGGTCCAGGGAGGTGCTCCTCCAGTCAAACTCACGGCATAGCGCCCGCACTTCGCCTTCGCCGTCAAATACGTCGAACCTGCTTTCAGTCACTTTTGCGCATATCGAGTTGGCACCAGATTGGACGATGATCGGAAATGTAGTATCGACGATAGGCTGCGAAGCGCTCGGGATCTTTCTGAACGCGAGTTTCCCAGAGTTCCCGAAAGACTACTGTGTCAAAGTCGAAGAGACCCATGTCCATGAATCGAGGCTCGGTCTGCTTTGGGAAATATAGAATCTGGTCGTATTGATTGTCGGTAGAAATTGACGAAGCCACGTTACTTGAGTGATCGGGTTTCCTGAGCCCGCCCTGAGTGGCAGCGGTGTACACAAGTTCGCCAGGAACCGACTTTGGCATGTTGAAGTCGCCGAGCGCGAGTAGGTCGCGCGTTGTTGCATAGCGACTGGCTGCGCGAAGTCTCGTCCAGCGCGCCACAGCGGCCGTTTCTAGTGCACGCCGCTCGACGTTTGCCTTGCTGGTGCTACCGAAAGAGAGATGCACGTTGAGCAGAAGAATACTGAAGTGAGGTGCAACCGATCTCCTCCGACAGGTCGAACTTCCGACTGTCATAGATGAACGCCATACGCTCATTGTTTCCGGATGAATCCGACATGACGTAGGCATACTTGCTGCCCATATCGTTGGTGATGGCGGCAAGGTCCAGAAAGTTGTCACGCTCTTCCTGCACTGCGATGATGTCAAACCATTTAAGAATTTCTGCGATGAGCGACAGGTCGGAATCGCGGCGGTGCTGTGCACCAAGATTCGCGATATTCCAGGTAGCTATCAGCGCGTGATCTTTCGATTTTGACGGAATTTTTCGCGCACGCGCATGCGCTCGTAACGCTTTCTTTTCGGCGGCGGTGTTGTACTCGTAGATGAGGCGAGGCTTTGGAAAGACGGGCATTTGTGCGCTCCTTGCTGATTGCTTTTTTGCCGACGCACCCCGCCAGAATCTCTCAGTAGTTGAACTGCACCTGCAAACGCAGCAGCCGCCCACGCTGATGATTGTCCGGTCGCGCCGCATCCTCATATCTGCGATCCGAAATCGTATACATCGCCGTCAGCTCGAGCGCAGTCATCGGCAGCCACTCAGCACCAAATTCAACTTCCTGCACCCGATAGCTGCGAGCATCTGTCTCAAGCTTCTTGCCACCGTCGTAACGTTGCGCGCGAGCAAACGGCGTTAGCGTCTGCCCCGCAAACTGCGCGCGATACATCGCCTGGAGATAGCCGCCGTCCAGCCGCTGCACAACAATCTCCCGCGATGCGAGATCGATCTCCGGCCCTCGGCCCACGTTCCACTCCGTTTGAAACCCGAACGGTTGCGGGTACACCACCAGCGTCATCGCGGCGCGCTCGTCGACGAACTCGGCAGGGCCCGTAAAACCCGCGGTTCGCTGCGACGACGGAATCACAAAGCGGCCTGTGTAGCCTTGCGCACCAACCTCGACGAATTGTCCATTGGCCATTCGAAAGGGATAGGCGACTCTGAGCACGGTGTGAAGGTTGTCATTCGCCTCCGCACGATTCGAGGTCTGTCCGTTGAACGCGCCGACGCCCACCACCCCGTAGTCGCCCGATCCCTTTAAGCCGCTGTCGGTGAGGATTTTGAACCGCTGACGTATCGTCGACGGCGCCCAATACGCGAATACGCCGATGTCGCGCTCGTTGGGCAGAGCACTGTTGAGAGGGTCTGCGCGGTCGAGCGGTAGACGATTGGAACTCGACTGCAGATTTTCCCAGCCGAATGGAATCTTGCTCTGCCCCACGCGCAACCGGAATGTCTTCGCACTGTCAAGAAAAACGTCGAAGTAAGCATCGCGAATCTGACCGAGGTTGAGACTACCGTCTACTTCGGTGGCAAAATCGGGCTGGAGATACACGGAGACCCTATCACTGACATCGCCGCTCAGTACCACCCGCGCGCGACGAATGAAGAACCCGCCGCCATGCCCAATGGAGCGATCGCACTGCGGGCAGGTGAGGTCCGGGTTGGTCTCGAGCAGACGGTTATAGCGCACCTGCGTGTAGCCGCGAAGAGAGAAGCGCTCATACCAGGGTTTTGCGCGGGGCGGCTGGCCGACGGCGGACGTGGGCGCCGAGCTCGCCGGCTGCGCATTTACCACAGCTACATCCAACTGCATCAGCGTAAAGAGCAGGGTGACACTTACGAGGAACGATCGCGGAATCAGAGGCAAGGGGCGGGAGGAGGAAGAATGCAGCGCGCAGGGGGAGGGCACTGACCGGCCGACCTTGCTACAGGCGGGTGACGGCTAGCTGTACCTGGCGACGAGCTGCTCGGCGAGCGCCTCGATCCCATCGGCGCTGAACTCCGGCTGTTTTGCGGCCGGACTCAGCGCCTTTTGCGGTCGCTTCACGAACGCCGCCGTGCAGCCGGCTGACATCGCCCCGGCGATATCCCATGCGTGGGCCGCCACCAGCACGATCTCGTCGAGCCCCACGTCTAGCTGTCGAGCCGCGTACTCGTAGGCCTCGCGGGCCGGCTTGTAGCGCCGGACGTCGTCGGCCGAGAGAACATGGTCGAAGAGCGGGCGGAGCCCGGCACTCTCCAGGAGCCGTTCCGCGGACTGCTTCGTCGAGTTCGTGAGCGTCGCGACGGTGAAGCCCGCTTCCCTCAGTCGATCCAGACCGGGCCGGACGTCGGGGTACGCAGGGATGCCGCCGAGCGCCTCTTTCAGCAGGGCGCCATCACGTCGATCCGGCGACTTACCGCGCTGCACGACGAGCATCTGGAGGGCGTCCGCCGTAAGCTCATCGAAGCTTCGGTAGTCGTCGATAACGGTCGCGGTGAGGAAGAGCTCGAGCACCTGCCGAAACCAGGCGGTGCGCAGCTCGGCGCCA
Source organism: Gemmatimonadales bacterium (assembly GCA_038235845.1). GTDB lineage: Bacteria > Gemmatimonadota > Gemmatimonadetes > Gemmatimonadales > Gemmatimonadaceae > Gemmatimonas. Next base: position 14,642 of record JBBSTN010000045.1, read on the forward strand.
TTCCCCGTTGCGAAAATCCGGGCGAACGTCGGGTCGAGCGCCGACAGGTCGAGCAGCGTCTCGTTCAGATCGAAGACGATCACGGGCTTCGCGGCCGCGCCCGACAGAATCAAGCGGTCAGGCACTTTCAAGCCACCCCCCCGCGAACCCGGCGCGACGCAGCCCCCGCACGAGCGGTGCGCATCCGCGCATGAGCTGCCACGGCTGCCCCGAGAGGTAGTTCTCGATCATGAGCACGATGGGACCCTGGTCGAGCCCGTAGTACCCTTGCGAGATCCAGCCGCCCTCGGACGTCTCGTCTCCGGGAAA
>JBBSTN010000046.1:0-14933 GCA_038235845.1 Gemmatimonadales bacterium
GCGGTTGAACAGGTGAACAGTTGCTGCGGCGGCGCGGAGTTCAATGGCACCGTCGACCCGATTACGTCCAATCTCTACATCAACGGCGAAGCAGACCAGCTTCCCAATGCCGCAATACTAGCCTCACTCGGCTGCGGCAATCCCACAGCACTTGCCGAACTTGTGGAGGGTGAAACAGTTCTCGATCTCGGGTCGGGCGGCGGGATCGATGTGATTCTTTCCGCGCGACGGGTCGGACCAACCGGCAAGGCGTACGGTGTGGACATGACCGATGACATGCTGTCGCTCGCGCGAAAAAATGCGGACGAAGCGGGCATCACCAACGCTGTTTTTCTCAAAGGCCAGATCGAGAGCATTCCGCTGCCCGACGAAAGCGTTGACGTGATCATCTCCAACTGCGTCGTCAACCTTTCCGGCGACAAGCGCAAAGTCATTGCCGAGGCGTATCGGGTGCTCAAGCCGGGTGGCCGGTTTGCCGTGAGCGACGTGGTCGTTGACGGAGAAGTGCCCGCGGCGCTGCGGCGCAGCATGGAGCTGTGGGTGGGCTGCGTGGCGGGTGCTCTCGAACGCCAGGAATTTCTGGAGCTGTTGAACGAAGCCGGCTTCACTCAGTGTTCAATCGAGCCAACGCGTGTGTATCGGAGCGAAGACGCCCGGACGTTTCTGATGGACTCGGGTATTGACATCGACGCCAACCTTGACTCGATCGACGGTCGATTCATGGCTGCATTCGTGCGCGCAACGAAGCCCGCTTTGGTTTAGTCGAGCGACGCCCAACCAGCATGACGGGAAGCACAAACAATGCTCCGCAAAGCGCGGCGACTGTTCCTCCCGCCGTCGCGAGCGCGATTGCGCCAAACAAGCTTCCGGCATCGGTGCCGATTGACAGTGGCGCGAGGCTGGCCAGACTAGCGAGCGTGATGAACAGAATCATCGCCGCGCGGTCGAGTGCGGAGCGCATGACAAGGCCGGCGTCGAGACGATGGTCGAGCCCGCGCTCCTGTCGGGATCGACGATGTGCCAATGCCGCGTCGACCAGCAGGATGGCGTGGTTGACGGCCAGACCGACGACGAGAATCACACCAACCGCTGCCTCACGCGTGAACGCGTTTCCGGTTGCCCAGAATGCGGCCGAAACGCCAGCGAGTGACAACGGAAGGCTGAGAAACACCATTGCTGCGCCCCACACTGAATCGAATACCAGCGCCACTGCGAGAATTACCAGCGCAAGCCCAAGTGCGAACACGAGATAGAGGCCTTGCCCACTCTTGTCTTCATCAAAACCGTATGAATTGGCTAGATCGACGATGCTGTAGCCTGCGGGCGCAGAAAGCTGTTTCATGAACGCGTCATGTGTGCGACGTGCCAGTTTGCCGGGCCCGCGAAAGTCATAGGCTACCTGACGCACGTACTGCTGATCTTCGCGGTTGACACTGCTCAACGCCTCGCGCGCACTCACCGTTGCAAGGTCACCAATGCGCACAGGTGAGCCACTGGCATTTGGTACAAGGGTGCTTTCGAGTTCGTCGAGCGCACGGTCGCGCGCTCCCCTGGCTTTTACCGTTACTGGCAGTTCATCGCCCCCGATCTGCAGCAAAAGCCCACCAATCGGGCCGCGGATCTCGCGTCCAATCGCCTGCACAAGCATGGTCGCGTTCAATCGATGTTGAGCCATTGCCTGTCGGTCGGGTTCGAGCGTGACTTCATAGCCGCGCTCCGAGCTGAAGTAGCCGCCGCTCGTGATTCTTACGTCTCTAACCCGGGTGATGCGTTCGAGCCGAGCCTTGAGGTCGTCGGCGATTCGAGCAACCCCGTCGTATGAATAGCCGAGTACTCGAATGCGGAAGGATGAGAAGTTTCCACTTCCGCCACCGCTGCTGAATCCGGGGCCCTGCCCGTACACACCCACCGACGCACCGCCGATGAGGACAGCCCGCTGAGTCAGCAGCTCCTGCATCTCCAGCGGAGCCGCTGTGTATCCGCCTTCGCGCGTAAAGAGAACGCTCATCGATGCGCGTGTGGTCGAGCCTTGTGTTCTTACCTGCTCGACTTCCGGCCGGCCCACCACAATCGATTCGAACTCGCGCATACCGCGATCGAGTGTTACCGGATCGGAGCCGCGGGGAAATGACAGGCTCACCGTTAGCGTTGTGCGTTGCGAGCCGTAGCTGCCGAACGATGAGCGCGGCACTTTCTTTACGAACCCCCATGTCATCACGGCAAGCACTGCGACAGTTGCCACGAGCGTCGCAGCTCTCCAGCGCAAGATCTTCGCGAGCAGGCGAATGTAGAGTCGCTCCAGAAATTCGCGGCCGATCATTCGCCGGTTCGTGCGCTTCCGTAGGGGCTCGGCAGCGATATCCGTCCCGTGTCTCGACGTGTCTTTCGACGTGCGTTGCGCTGTCATCGAAACGCCTTTCCCCAACGCAGGCACCACCAACAGCGCTGTGACCACACTCCATCCCAGCGCGATTACAAACGCTGCAGCAAATGGCACGAACGCCGCGCGCGCGTTGCCCTGCAGGTAGAGAAAGGGGAAGAGCACGACGGCAGTGGTAAGCGTGCTTCCTATAATTGCAGGTGTGATCTTTCGCGCGGCGGCCGCTCGCGCTTGCGGGAGGTCGGCTGCTTTTCCAAGTCGTTGGACGATGACAAGGCTGTTCTGCACCAGAATTCCTACGCCCATACCAAGGCCGGCAAGTGTGAGCAGATTGGCTGGAATTTCGAACAGGTACAGAGTAAGCGCGGTCGCGGCGACGGCGACGGCGGTGCTTCCCATAACGAGCGCGACCGCGCGCCATCGTCGAAGCGAGATAATGAGCACGACGAAGACGGCGACGAACGCGATCGCACCGCGTTTGCTGAGGTCGGTGAGTTCGCGCGCGAGATCTTCGCTTTCGTCACGATTGATTTCGAGACGTGCGGCCGGCGGCATCGAGCGCGCGAGTTCGGCAACGGCTTCGCGGAGCGCGGCCGCCGTCTTGATAGCGTCAGCACCGGGATGTCGTGTTACGTCTACGGAGACGGCGGGCGCTCCACCCACCCGAAAGAAGCTTCCGCGCGAATCCTCCTCAGCGCGCACAGTCACCAGCTCGCCTAACGAGAACACTCGGCCCCCCGCTCCGGTGACGGGGAGGGCAAGCAGATCTTCGAGGGCCGCCGGTTGGTCGCGCAGGATAACGTTGCGCGCCTCAGTCTGATCGGCTGAGCCGCGGGTCTGGACGCCAAGCGACTGAACTATTCGCGCGCCGCTCACGGCGCTGCTTACCAACTGAGGTGAAATGCCAAGCCGACGCAGCATTGCTGCGTCGTACGTAACCGCCACACCAATCGACGTGCGCCCGCGTACGCTGACGCCCGCCACGCCCGGCACTGCGCTGAGCCGCGGATTAACACGCTCTTCGAGCAGCTTTTGTAGTGTGCCAGATGTGTACGGCCCGTTGATTGTGATAGACATCAACGGCGCTTCCTCAAGCCCCTCCGGCACGTAGTTGCTGACCGTCGGTGCGTATGCGCCGGGCGGCATGTCGCGACGCAACAGCTCGAGGCGCTCCAGTATCGCGAGGCGTGTCATCTGAACGTCAGCGCCAGGCTCGAGGTCCAGTGTCAGACTGGCAAAACCGTCAGTCGAGATACTGGACACCTTTTTCACACCCCGCACGCCCTGCGCGGCTGCCTCCAACGGTGATGTGAGATAAGTCTCGATTACCTCCGGCGCCGCTCCGGGCCACGCGGCGGACATCTGAAGACGCGGTAGCTCCACGGTCGTCCGCGTCGCCAACGGTAAACGCGCAAACGCAATGGCGCCTGCCACCAATAGCGCGACACAGCATGCCCACACGACCGCAGGCCGATGCGCCGCTGCGGAAATCATGCGTGCCTCGGCAAGCGCGTGATCGCCACGTCAATCACATCGCCGCTCGGTCAATCGTATCGCCGCCACGTCAATCACATCGCCGCCACTGGCCCGGCCACGTACTCTCCTTCGCCTCCCTCTTCATCCAGCCCACCACGCCCACCCCGCTCACCACGCCCACCCCGCTCACGGCTCGCGGCAAACCGACGCTGCGCACGCGCCTCAGTTCTCTTTTCCAGAAGCGCGTAGACCGTGGGCAGCAGGAAGAACGTCACCAGCAACGCGCTCACGGAGCCACCAATTATCCCCGCCGCCAGAGGCTTGTACAACGCACCGCCACTACCCCATCCAAAAAGCAGCGGGAGCACACCGGTAACCGTCGTTATCGACGTCATTGCAATAGCCCGCAAGCGCTGTTCACCCCCGAGGATTATTGCCTCCTCGATTGGGTGACCTGCCTCGCGGAATTTCCGTATGGCGTCGAGCTTCACTACCGCTTCGTTGTCCGCCATCCCGATCATCACGATGATGCCGATAAGCGATACCGCATTGAGCGACTGGCCGGTGATCCAGAGAAAAATCACGGCGCCAGCGCCAGCGAGTGGTACGGTTAGCATCACAACAAATGGAATTGTGAAGCTTCCAAACTCGCCGGCCAGGACGAGAAACATGAGCAGCGCGGCAAGCACCGCAACGAGCACCAGTTCATCGCTGGTGCGACGACGTTCAGCATCGGCACCGCCCACCTGCCACGTCACCGACGGCGGCACGGTGAGCGATGACATGCTCGCCGCCACATCCTGTGCCGCTTTTGCTGTACCACCGGATTCCACCAACCCCTCAATGATGGTCACAGGCCTCTGCCCCACCCTCACAACCTCGAGCGGCGCACGCGTTTCGCGAACCTTTACCAATTGGCCGAGTGGTACACCTCGTATTGGTGTCACCAACGCGGTCTCCAGCTCCTCGTTCCGCATGCCCGCATATCGCACCATTATGGGTGTGCGACGGTCGGTCTCCCGCAGCTCACTCGCCGCCAGACCCCCCAGCGCGCCACTCAGCGCACTCGAAACCTCCTGTGGCAATATTCCGCGCTGGGCAAGCCGCACACGCTCCAGCGAAATCTCCACAATCGGCTGTGTCTCGGCGTACGCATCACGCACATCGGTCAGCGAGGACAGCTCGCGCAACTTCTCCCGCACCGTCTCTGCCCAGCGCTGAGACTCGGCAACCGTCGGCGCAGAAAGCTCGACGCGAACCAGACGTCCTTCTCGGCCGATGAGCGACCCGAACTCCGATTGGCCGGCGAGATCGATCGCCAGCGCACCCTGCGCAAGGTCCGGTACACGGGCGCGAAGCTTGGATGCGAATTCGGGCGCGTCCGCACCGTCGGGAATAGGCACAATGAGTTGCGCCGTCGCGCTCGAACCCGGCTCAGCGCCGGCCAGAACTTCCTCATCCGTCGCCTTGCCAACTCTCGCGTAAATGCCAGCGGCACCGAGCGAACGCGCTGCCGCTTCTATCCTCGCCACCTGCGAAGCTGTTGCTTCTATGCTCGTGCCTTCGGGCAATTGCAACGCTGCCACGAGCGAGCCTTCGTCTACACGGGGCAAAATCTCTTTCGGCAGCACGTAGACGAGTGCAACGGTGACGACAAGTAGCGCAAGCGCCATCGAAATCACTGCTGCCGAGTGCGAGAGCGACCAGAGCATGCCCCGCTCGTAGAACGCCGTGAGCGACACGCCCCATCGGTCGAGTGTGCGACCGAACGCGGTGGTCGATGAACGAACTTCACCGAGTGGCTGCGCAAGCGACGGTTTCGCTGCATCGGGCATCACCACGCCGCGCGCATTTCTCCGACGGCGCCCCACGATCATTACCGGCATCAAGGTCAACGCCAGAAGCAGCGACGCGGCCACCGTTGTCACCACACTCAGCGAAAGATCGCGAAACAACGCTGCAGCCAGGCCGCGAACGAAAACGATAGGTCCAAACACTAGCACTGTCGTGAGAGTTCCGGCAAAGAGCGGTGCTGCCACTTCATCGGTTCCCACCACTGCCGCCAGCGAAAGCGGCATTCCCTCATCTCGTCTTCGCCCGACGGCTTCGGCAACCACAATTGCCGTATCCACCAGAAGGCCGGTTCCGAGCGCAAGGCCACCGAGCGAAAGCACGTTGATGGTAACGCCCATGCTTTGAAGCGCCACCAGCGATATGAGCACCGACAAAGGCACAACGAGCCCGATCGCCAGCGACATGCGCCAGTCGCGGAGAAAGAGCAGTATCACCATCAGCGAAAGAATTCCGCCGGCCACGATTTCCTGACCGAGATTGCTCAGAGCGTCGACCACAAAGTCGGCCTGCGCCGCCACTACGGTTATCGCAATGCCGGGAAACTCTTTCTCGAGCTGCGCAACGGCCTCGCGCATTCTTTTGGTAACCGCAACGGTGTTCGAACCCGCGTCCTTGTACACGACGAGACCAATCGCATCAGAACCATCGAGCCGGGTGAGAGTTTCCGGATCGGCGAGACCAAGTCGCACAGTGCCAACGTCGCGCAATGTGACACCACTTCCCGGCCTGCCCAGTGGTGTCGCCAGTATCTCTCCCGGTGACCTGAACTCCGTCAATGCTCGCACGGAGAAGCGGAACTGCCCGCGCCGTATGGTTCCACCAGCGCCGGCCGCATTCTCGTTCTTGATCGCTCGTGCAACATCTTCCGGCGTCAGGTCGAGTGTTCGCAGACGCTCCGGGTCGAGATCTACACGAATTTCGTCCTTCGGCGCACCAACCACGGCGACGCTCGAAACTCCTTCGATCTGTTCGAGACGACGGGCGTGTACATCGTCGGCAGTGCGGGCGAGACTGCGAAGGTCGCCACCTCTTTTTGACGTGTCGCTCCTTACCGCGAGCACCGCGATTGGACGTTCGCCGGGGTCACTGGTGAGCAGCGTCGGGCGAAGCGCGTTGTTGGGCAATTGACCGCGCGCCGCGTCGAGTCGTTCCCGCACCGTCAGCACCGTCGACCGCATATCGGTGCCCCACGCGAAACTCATCGTGGTGGTGACTTCACCGTTGCGGCTAATGGAGCGCAGTTCTACGAGATTGGGTGTTGCCGCGATGGCAGATTCAATCGGTTCAGCTACGAATCGCGAAACCTCGGTGGCTGCCGCGTCGGGATAAAGTGTGCGCACCGTAAGCACGGGCAGCGACACGTCCGGCAGCAATGAAACCGGCAGCCTTGTGAGGGAGACGGAGCCGAGCAGCACCACCGCCATGACTGCGGCGACAGTGGCGACCGGGCGGCGAACCGCCAACGCAGCAATCGACATCCCCGTGTTACCTGATGCTAGCGCAGGGCAACGAGCACTGTTTCCGCGTTTCGCATTGGGCGAGAGCGAGAACGGTATCGACGCAGGTCGTACAGGCTCACATTCTTCCCGGGCACCGAAACCTTGACGGCGGCATCGTGTGTCAGCGTGAGATGTCCTTCAACAATGATCTCGTCGCCGGCATTGATCGGAATGACATTCGACCCGGAGTCCGGCAGCACCTCCGTTTCCTCACCGTTGCTCATGCCCGGCACGATGTAGGTCCATTGCGCCCGCCCGTCTTTCACAACAAACACGAGTGGGCGTCCGTCGCGTTCGATTATCGCGCGTGTGGGCACGAGCCGGCGATTGAGTAAGCGCGCGGATTCGAGCTGCACGTCGGCGTACATGCCAGGCCGCAGTGTGCCGTCACCGTTCACTCTTATGACTGCCCGCCCCGCGCGGGTTATCGAATCGACCAGTGGCAGTATTGCGTCCACCCGCCCTCGAATGGTGCGGCCGGGTGCGCCAGCGCTGGTGACTTTCGCTTCACCGCCAACCCGGATATTGGGAAGGTCGTGCTCGAGCACCTGCGCTTCGATACGTATGTTGCGGGTGTCGACTATGGTGAAGAGTTGAGAGCCTGCGCCAAGGCGTTCGCCGGGTGCAACTGCGACGGCGTCTACGATTCCATTTACGGGGCTTGTAATGACGGCATTTTTCTTCTGAAACTCGACGCGTTCGAGGGCGAGGCGCGCACCTGCGAGGCCAGCCCTGTTCATGAGTGCAACCCGCGCTTGTGCGGTGGGACCAATGCCTGTGACCAGCGATTCCGGCAGAAAGCTTTCCAGATATCGCTGTTCGGCTTCATCGACTTTAGCCTTCGCCTCGCGTACTGCGAGATCAAAGGGGTAAGGGTCGAACTGAAGCAGTGTTGTTCCGCGCGCCACTCTCGCTCCGGGCCGGACGAGTATCTGCTGCACTGTGCCTTCGACAGCCGACCGTAGCTGTACCACAGCGTCAGAGCGCACCTGACCGGTGGTGTTGACATGCATGATGAGATCGCCGTCGCGCGCGAGTTGGGCGGTGACGGGCAGTGCGAGTGCGGGGCGATTAGCCTCTTCGGCAGAGTCGGCAGGAGAGGGGCCGTTCGCTTGTGACTGTTCGAATGAAGCGGCGTTCTCTTCTGCCGTGGTGTCGCCTTTCGCGCATGCGACGGTCAGAATCGACAGCAGCAGCAGCGACTTCAAGGATGTACGCGCCATCATGATCGTGCTGACATAGCGGGCGGGTGCGGGGGGTATGCGACGACGGTTGCGGTGGAAATTCTGCCGAAGCACTTCGGCCAGAATGTGCAACAGGAAGAAATAATGCAACATCCCTTTAATGCGATCGTAATCATTCTATTGCCATCGGAGATCTCGCACCGCGCTTGCCGGATTCCCTCAATGCAAGTCAAGTTCAAAGGATTCTGATCGATTCAAAGTGTATATAACGACGTTCTCAGCGTCGTCTTCGTCTCTTTGAACTCCTGCGACATAATCGCTTCCGGCCTCCATCAACAGGAATCGCTTCGGCAGTACCACGTCGGATAGCCATTCACCGTCAGATGAGAACACAGACCACGTGGTCGGTTTTTCTGGCGACGGCGCGGCGATCACCGTTGCATCGGAGGCAGCGGCTGGCCCGATCCAGACCAAGTCGTTTCGTGAAGCCATCATCCGGCCGAAAAATGGATGATGCTCGGCGAACTGCGTTACTTGTCGAATTCTCGTGCGACGAGCTGCACCGAGCGGTCCAGGATTCGCACGAGCGTCGATGTCAAAATAGTACTCCTTGTCGGCACCCGTAACTCGTTGCGTGGCTACTCCCCGCCTCTCAAATCTGGATATCAACTTTCCGCGCAAATCGAAACAAGAGACTGCATACTGACTGGAAAATCCCGTGCAAAAAGCCTCGCGAAGTACCACCGCGTGACCGCTCGGCCCAAACGTTTTTCTGCGCGGCGGTCCACCCGGCTGCGGTTCGAATTCTCCCGATGGAAACACACCCAGAATTGTGGGACGACCGGCCCCAACGAGCCAGAGTGTAAAGTTCGCGATCGTCTTGACCGTCGTTGGTAACGAGGATGTTGCTTGACGCGCCCTGCCAACCACACTGCCGTTTGCAAAGTATCCGACGCGCGAGACTGCTTCATTACTGGGAACCGTTGGCCGCTGCTCTGTTCGCAGCAGCTTGCCAGCGGGCGAATAGAATGCGACGCGGCTGTCTCCGCCCATGCCGATCACCGTATCAGCAATTCGCCACGATGCAACCAGACCGCCTACGAATTCTCCGGGCCCCGGGCCAAGCCGCCCCATGGATCTGATAAACTTTCCGTTCTTGTCAAACTCACGGAAATCGTTCTCACATGTAACGACGATATTACCGTCACTAAGCACTGCCACGTTGGTAACCACCAACAGATCATGACTCAGCGCATCGAGAACGAGCGATGGCTTTGCAGAAAGCTTCCAGGAACCTTTGGGCCGGCTCTGGGCCTCGTAGACATGTCGCTGCACCCCTTCGCTATCTCGGCTTGTCTGCGCGAACAAATGCTGAGAATTCGCGGTCATCGAAAGGATAAGGCTAACAACCAGAACCTCGATCCTCCCACTCGCCGAGGCGTTTCTTGTTCTGAGTCGCAATCTCCATCCCTCCCTGGTTTCCGTCCAAAGAACTCGCATCAATCAACTACGTCGTATAACGCGATGAAGTACAGGACGGCGAAGGCACCGGTTTAACAATGGCGCAAAAGTTATTTCCGGAGCGGGTAAACCACCACTGATTCAACGTCATCACTATTTCTGGATATGCCAGCAACATAGTCTGCGCCAGCCTCCATGAATCGGAATCGCTTTGGAAGAGTAACGGTCGAAAGCCAGCGACCACCGCGCGAAAACACCGACCACTCGGTCGCCGCATCAGGCACGGGGCTGAACGGACCCAAGGTCTCATCGGCAGGGTTAAGCGGACCGATCCAGATTTCATCAGATGTCGACGCTATCATGCGGCCAAAATACGGAAGATGGTCGGCAAACTGTGTTGATCTTCGCACTCGCTCGCGATACGCCGCCTGCCTCGGAAGTGGATTCGCGACATCGATTCCATGGAAGTAGATCTCACGGTCAGCACTGGAAACGGCGCGCGGAGTCTCCGATCGACGCTGGACTTTCAACGTTGCTTTGCCACTCTCGTCGAAACATTCGAACGCGTACGCGCTCGAACGTCCGACGCAGAAGGAGGAAGAAAGCACGGCCACCATCGCTCGGGCGCCATAGACTTGTCCCTCTTCTCTTCCCGCGGCATCGCTTCGCAAATCTGACGCTGGATACTTTCCCAGAACCTTGGCCGGAGGCACGAATAACTTGAAGTATCCAGTCTCCCATTTCCCAGGCTCGCGCTTCTCCCGGTTCGCTTCTGTTTGCATCAACACGGTGCCGTCCGCGAAATAACCACTTCGCTCAGCTCGCTCGCCTAATGGGCCTTGGGGACGCCCTCTCTCGGTTCTAACAAATTGGCCGTTTGGCGCAGACACCTGCGCAATTCCCCGGGCATCATACGCAATGAGCGTGTCTCTCACCCTCCAAATCCCCCATAATCCCGCAAATTCTCCAGGCCCACTTCCGAAGCGACCTAGCGTCTTAATCAACTTGCCGGTGCCGCTGAAGATGCGAATGTTATTCGAGCTGTTGCTCGCCACGGCAATAATTCCAGACGAAAGTCGGATAACTCCGTTCACGTCCACGAGTTCCACCTTATTTCCATCGATTCTGAGCATCGGAGAGCTTTCAATTCGCCACTTCGATAAAGGTTTGTCGCCAACTTGGTAGATCGCCGTCGCGACCGACGCGTGCTGCGCCTTGAGTTCAGAAGATGCAGCCGTTGTCAGCAAGTACGCATAAACGAAGAGTGCGCCTGTTGCTCTGGCATGTGCAACATTGCCTAGTTCTCGCATGCTCTTTCCTGGTTGCTGGATTGGGATCAGGATTCGTGCTAATGATGATAACTTGGAATAGATGCGAACTGCATAGGCCGATGATTGAAGAAAAGGCTTCTTATTGTGCGTTCTCTAAAGGATGTCCGGTCACTTCTCCAGATTGTTGGTCGCTTTTCTGAGAGTTTTTTACGATTGTTCGCGCTGGAAGCGTTCAAGCCGGCTCAGTCTATTGCGGTCGTAATTTACCTCTTTGATTTGGCGTGCGCGGTAGGATTTACCTCCCAGCATAAAGTGCGTACCTCGTTTCATTGCGCGGTCCAGTCTCGCTTCGGCGAGATCGCCGTCATGCAGCACTGAGCCTCAGCTAACCGATCCGTTTGTGGTAATCCTGAGGATCGGAAGCTCTTTCAGTATCTCTCGTACACGACACGCGAAAGTACCTTTTCCCGCATAGGCGGCATGTGAGAGATAGCCGATCTCCTCCAGGACGCTGTCCGGCTTCTCCCTTGATGCGGCGCGCGACGGGCATCCGATCATCGGCTCCGCAGTTTCGAAGTGCGCGTCGTAGCCGTTCTGGATTGCACGATATGCGATGGCAATTGTGAGATGTGTTTTCCCTGTAGCACGCAGACCGCTCAGCACTGCGTTTCGTCGTTCGCGCACCGGTTCGCGCCAAAGATAACTGCCCAGCCTTTGCAGTCTGATGGTAATTCAAAAGGCAAAGTTGAAATCGTCGATCGTGCGGAGAAGGGCGAAGCGCGCTTTGCTTGCCGCACAGGTGAGCCGTGTTTCAGACCGTTGCGCTATTTCTTCTGATGCGAGCGTCTCGAGACAAGTCTGAAAGCTCATGCCTTCGGTCTCAACGCCCAGCTCGTTCTCGTGCTCGAACACGAATGGTGCCGCCCGCTCACGTACTTCCGGTGAAAATTGTGACACGTTGGCCATGACTCCCATAGCAACTTTTGGAGCCTCCGGGAATCCCGGCGCTATTCACACCCTTGCGCGAGTTTAGAAAGAGAAGTCTGCTGCCCTTCCCCGAAGGACATGCAAGCACGCGAGCTTGCTGGTATGAGGCGCGCTTGATGCTTGCAACTCACGTTTTGCAGAGGAGTTGTCATGAAGAGGCTACTACTATTGTGTGCGTCGCTTGTGGTAATAAGCGTTGGAACTCCCGAGGCGAGCTCTGCAACTGCAGTGCAAGCGGGATGCTCGAAGGTCTCTTGCCGAACCACTTTAAGCTGCGGCATAGCGTGCAGCTATTGCAACGGAAGTACTGGCGGCGGTACGGGGACCTGCGGATTTGGCGACGAAGAGTAGACCCAACAAATATCAGTAGCGATCATTGTCGTTCTGGTTCCAAACCCTCAGGCAAGTTTGCTGCAAGATTTTTCAGCCGTCTAGCAGCAATCTTGCGATGAGTACTGCCTTATAAGTCTTTCTCTCAATGAGGACCGATGACGAGTTCGCCGAAGAAAGGTGCAAGCAAGAGAGGCATTGGCCAGATCGTACTCAATGTCGTGACTGGGGTGGTCGTCCTCTTGGCTCTGTTTATAGGTGGAACGCGCGTGAAAGAAATGTTATATCCCAAAGATCCGAATGCGCCTCAAAAGCCAGTTCTCGTTGATAATTGGGAATTTTATGGCAAAGAGGGCATCAGACTCGGCGCAAAAAATCCCGTGCTTACAGTTGTCGAATTTTCGGACTTCAGATTCCCGTTCTGTGCTGAAGCCGCGTCAGACGTGAAAATGTTGCTATCGCGATATTCGGACTCTATAGCGATTGTCTACTGCCACATGCCGCTACACACCCATTCGCGAGAGGCTGGACTCGCCGCAGAGTGCGCCATGCGCCAAGGCTCGTTCGAACGCCTTCACGATGGGTTTTTTGCGCAACCTGACTCGATCGGGGTTAGGTCATGGACATCGTTCGCGCTGGAGGCCGGCATATCCGACACCACACGATTTACCTCCTGCATGAACAGCGCATCCGCTGACTCTGCACTTGTACGGGATTCAATTGCTGCTGCGCAACTCGGAATTAATGAGACTCCCACGTTCTTGCTGAACAACATGAAAATCAAGGGGAACGTGGGATTGGCAAGACTTGATCAGATTGCGCAGCAAGCGATGGCACGCCAGTTACGGTGAGATGTGAAGCCGAACTGCCAGCATAGTCGAAGAGCCCGAGCCTCTTTCGCATTCAATGTTGGGCTTTACCAGATTCACGAACGTTCTAAGGGCTTCCGAACTTGCACTGCCCGGGGGTTCACCCTGGCATGCTTCAGTTGTTCGAAAGGTTGGAAAGATCTAAAACTCTCTCTGACATCGGTTTTACCATCGCGTGGACGTGGGGGACTCGGCTCAGAAGCTCTCCATCCACGCTACGCGAATCAATTCTATATCCCATCCGTTTGCATCTTGCTCGTAGTGCCGATCCTCTTCGCGAGTGGTCAGAGCGCTTCATCCGCTCCATCTACGGGGGGCAGCTACACTCGGCTTTCTGGCGTTGTTTTCGATAGCAGTGCCGGCGTGCCACTGGAGAATGCACTGGTACAAGTTGTATCGCGCCGCGATCCGTCAAGAATTCTATCTGTCCGCTCGGACAACCACGGTGCCTTCGAGTTCGATTCGCTGCAGTCCGGTGAATACCTTATTGGCTTCCTGCATGCGCGTCTTGACTCGCTCTTCCTTGCACCCGGAGCTCGGCTAATCGCTATTCCTGCAGAAAGCAAGCGCCTCATAACCTTGTTTGTACCATCGGTGCGAACGCTAGCGGAGAAATTTTGCGGTCAGCAGGTTGACAGAAGCGATGTACGTGTTGCCGGCGCGCTAATGCTTGGAACAGTGCGCGAAACTTCACTTCACGGAGCACTCTCGCGCGGAATGCGGGCCAGCAACGATGGTGATACTTTTGGAGGCGTTCGCGCGAGCTGGTTTGAGCTGTTCATCAACGAGAAGAAGCTGCAACGCAGTAAGACGTCGTCAGTAGCGACAACAAACGGAAGCGGTCTTTCGTACTCTGCAGTCTCGCCGCCGGTGCGCGCATTGATGCGCAACTTGGCTCGGGGCAGATTCATCTGGCATCATTGAGCTGACCGTACCTGAGTCGGGACTATTGCTGCGTGACATATTTGTAACAAACACTTCCGGTCTGGCATTGAACGACAGCATTCAACCTGGTCAGAAGCGCGAGCGTCGGCTGGTGAGCAATGCTATTAGCGGGATAGTCAAAGCTCCCACCGGTCTACCGATATCGAATGCACTGGTAACTATTCCCGACAATGATGTTGCCTCGCAGACGGATTCGGGTGGCCACTTCCATATTGCGTCAACAGTTTCAGGAACGCGCTCGCTCGAAGTGCGTGCGATTGGATACAGGCCACAGCGAACCCCGGTAGACTTAGGTAGAGCGGGTAACCAAGCACTCAGCATTGTGCTCGAACCAATTCCTGCCAAGCTCGAAACCGTAAACGTGATTGCCCCACGCTCCTTCGCCGGCTTCGAAACGCGTCGCCGCAGAGGCGTTGGCATCTTCATCGACGAAGCAGAAATTTCGCGGAAACATCCGCGTGCAGTTGCCGACATCGTGAGGAAATCGCCGGGGATTGTGGTGCTGCCGACGCAATCGTTCAGCGCTGGAATTCTGATTCGATACGGTCGAAAGTCCTGCCCCCCCAACATCTACGTCGACGGCAGATTATACCAGCTTCCCACCAGCGATCTCGACGCGCTGGTCAACGTGGACCGTATCCGGGCCGTCGAGATCTACGTCAATCCGGGGGAAGTAC
>JBBSTN010000047.1:0-14763 GCA_038235845.1 Gemmatimonadales bacterium
TGCCGGGAGCCGTTTGAATGCATAGGAGGCGTTCGCGTGGTGAAAAATTGTGCGGCCGCGAAACTGGAAACTCCTGGCGCGGCGAACCGTAAACTATCAGGAGAGTAATACCCACAAGCCCAATAACAGCATTCGCACTTCGGACTTCAGAATGATACCAATGACTCGCTTTCCCGCAATTCCGCTCGGCGTGGCTTCGAAGCTGCTGCTACGCTCGTTTGCAGTGCCTTTGTTCGGCCTGGCAATCACTGCTGCCGTCGCAGCTGCACAGTCAGGCTCGCGCGCCCTTACAGGGCGAGCCTCGGTGAGCGTTCACGGACAAGTATCCGACCCCCGAGGCGACTTTGGCGTGAACACCGGGACAGGGTGGGGATTGGGCGGAGTTGGCCTCCTGCGCATTGATAACGCATCGATACTGAACCTCCGTGGCGACCTCAGTTTTCTTGCATACGGCGGATCTACCCGCAGAATACCTCTTGCGGGAACGGGTGGGCTGATCACTCTCGACCTCAAGACCTCCAACAGCATCGTCTCATTTGTAGCGGGTCCGCAGTTGCTTGGGCCAACCGGTGTATTCACGCCATATCTTTCGGCGCTGGGAGGTTTCTCCGTGTTCTGGACTGAAAGTTCGGTAGAGGGTACGCGTGGTGCAGACCAACCTTTTGCCAGCACAACCAACTCGAATGACGCAGTGCTCGCCTATGGTGGTGCAGCCGGCGCCTACGTACGCGTGAGTAATAGCAGCAGGCCCGTCCGGATTGATGTCGGCGCACGGGTGCTCAGGCACGACAACGTGAGCTACCTGAACGACGACCGAATTCGCGACGCCTTCCAGAATGATCGCCCGCCCGTTCCACTACGGGGGCGAGCCGATTTCGTCACCTATTATGCCGGCGTGAACGTTATCGTCTGGTAGCTCAGTCAGAATCAACGTCGCGGCGCCGCCGCTTGGTCTCGCTTCGCTTCCGCTTTTCGGATAGCCGTCTCTCCACCGCACCTCTGCCGGGTTTCGTCGCGCGTCTGGTGGGCTGAACCACGAGAGCTCTGCTTACGAGCGCTGCAAATCGCTCAATTGCCGCAACCCGGTTGCGAAGCTGACTTCGGTATTCGCCCGCTACGATACGCAGAGATCCGCTCGTATCGAGCCGGGGGCCGAGCTTGCTCAAGACACGGTCGCGCTGCGCCGAGTCGAGTGCGAGACTGTCGCGAGCATTCCATCGAAGCTCTATGCGGGTGGCGCTGCGGTTCACGTG
Source organism: Gemmatimonadales bacterium (assembly GCA_038235845.1). GTDB lineage: Bacteria > Gemmatimonadota > Gemmatimonadetes > Gemmatimonadales > Gemmatimonadaceae > Gemmatimonas. Next base: position 1,254 of record JBBSTN010000047.1, read on the forward strand.
CTGACCGCCCGGCCCACCGCCGGTAGTGGCGCGTATCTCCAGCTCGTCGAAGGGGATATCGACCGAGGGAGCAACGTTCACCGATTGCTGCGACGAGTCTCCTATGGGATAGTTCTTTTCACTCATGAGGTCGCGCCACGTAATCGCGGTTGTTGACATGAGTACGCGGAGCGACGCTCATTTCCGGGCTAATTCGTCGCTGGCCGACAGGGGAGAGAATCGAGCTTGGCCCGAATTGCGGACGGTGTGCGTCGACTTTCCATGGAAGGTGGGGAGAACACAGCTACGTACTCCTCACCACCCGGCCTCAAAAATGCCACTTCCCGATAACCCGCCGCTTCCAGTTCACATCGTAACAGCGCAGGTGGAGTTCCGTGCCCAAACGTCTGCCGGTCCAGCTCCAGGATGGCGACCTTTCCGGTGGGCTTGAGCGCTGACGCGAGATTATAGAGAAGCCCAAAAGGCTGGTCGATTTCGTGATACATATGAACCATGAGCGCCACGTCCAACTCGGCCGTGGGCAGTCTCGGATCATGTGGCTCGCCGCGAACGATTTGCACGTTATCGAGTTTGTCCCGCCGAACGCGCTCTTCCAGCATTCGCAGATAGTCGTTTACGATATCCTCGGCGAACACTTTTCCGGTCGGCCCAACGATGGGCGAGAGGCGAACCACGTAGTAGCCATCACCAGCACCGATGTCCGCCACCGTCATTCCAGGTTCGATCCCGGCAAGCGATACGACCCGCGCAAACTCACCTGCGTTGTCACGCGCATCTTCATTTGTCCAGCGCGGCGCGACGATCGTGGCAACAGCCCGCGAGGGCGATGGAAACGAATCGGCAGGCTCACCGGCTGGGCCTGCGGGCACTACGGTATCCGAAACCGCAGACGCTGAATTGGAGGAGCGAGTTGCGTCCTCCTTGTTTTCTCCGTCGCGATTTGAGCGGCAGGCCGTTGACAGCGAGAGAGCCAGGACGGCGAGACAGAGAGTCCGGCAATGCAACATCTTCATATCGCTGATTCCACTTCGGCGCGACGGTGAACTCTGACTGCAGCCACTCGTCGACCATCCATGGCCACGACCTCCAGCTCTCCACCGGGCATCGTCACCCTGTCGCGCACACGTGGAATGCGGCCAAGCATCCCGAAGACGTAGCCGCCGAGGGTGGTCCAGTCACCATCGACAATGGAAAGCTTGTGGTTGGAGCGTGCGTCCACGAGGGACATGGACCCCGCGAGTTCGAGAACGCCGTCGAAGAGAAGGGCATCCCGCGAATACGGATCGTCTTCGTCGGCAATGTCTCCCACGACTTCCTCGATGAGGTCTTCCATGGTCACTATGCCTGCGGTTCCACCGTATTCGTCGAGAACGACCGCCAAATGGGCCCGTGTGCGTCGAAGATCTTCCAGTACCCGCTCCGCGGCCCGGGTGGCCGGTACAAAAAGCGGTTCACGCAAATGCTCACCGAGCACGAAGTTGTGCTGGTTGTCATCGAGCCAGAAATCTTTCGCCAGGAAAACACCGATCACGTCGTCCGGCGTCTCGCGGTACACGGGATACCTCGAATACCGTTCCGATCGCAGAGTGGCAACCAGTTCGGCAAGCTCGACCTCCTCGTCGATGGCTACCATTTCTGTTCGTGGCCGCATGACGTCGTGGGCTTTCTTATTGTGAAAGTCGAAAACGCCCGCCAGCATCGCGGAGTCGGACTCCTCAAGAGTGCCGTGCGCGTGGGCCTGCATCACCAGAAGGCGGAGCTCCTCGGGTGAGTGCACATGATTGCCCTCGCCCACCGGGCTCACGCCGAACAGACTCAGCAGCTTATTGGCGGTGTAATTGAGACCGCCAATAAATGGGGACATCGCCCGGCTGAAAAGCATCAGGGGGCGAACTACAAGTTTACTGACTTTTTCGGGCGACGCGAGTGCGACAGACTTTGGCGCCAGCTCACCGAGCACAATGTGGAGGAATGTGATCACCAGAAAGGCGACGCCGATGCCGGCGGCAGTATGGACCGCCCCGGGCGCCGGCACGATTCCCACCAACCGTAAGACCTTGTCTACTAGTACTGCCACGGCCGGCTCGCCGATCCAGCCCAGCGCGAGCGATGAAAGCGTAATTCCCAGCTGAGTGCCGGAGATGTAACGATCGAGCTGCGAAAGCGCTCTCTGCACGACAACCGCACTACGGTCGCCTTCGGCAGCCATCTGATCGATTCGACTCCTCCTGACGGCTACCAGGCCGAACTCGGCGGCCACAAAGAAGGCATTGAACAGGACGAGCATCAGCACCATGAAGAGGCGCAGTGCAGCGCTGCCGAAGGTCAGCTCGGAATCGGACAAAGCTATGGGTTCGAGAATCATCTCTGGGGGAAACGAGCGGACGCGTTGTTCGTCTGGCTAGTGAACGCGCTCATGCAATCTGCAAGAGAGTTGGGCAAACCGCCTCTCTTGCAATCTGCAAAATACCGTCCCCAGCACACCTGGGCGGGCTTTTCACGACTTCAGTAAAATCAATTTGCGTTACACGCCCGCTAACCAGCATGTAGTCATAAACGAGATTCTTGATCCACGCAGGGTGCTGCGCTGGATCTGGCTTGGCCGTGTAATCCTGGCATGCTCGATTCTTGTGGCCGCTGTATTCGTCTGGAATCGCGCCGATCCGCTCGATACTCTCGTTGCAACGCTCGCGTTTGCGATTGCCATCCTCGCGACCGTCGCTTCGGTGATCTGGTGTGAGCTTCAGGGAAGGCCACACAGTCCGCTTTTCCACGGGTTGCAATGCGGATTTGACCTCGCGCTCATCACGGCCGTAGTGCACATCACCGGCGGATGGAATTCGCAGTTTGCGGCGCTGTACATACTGGTTATCGCCAGTTCGGCCCTGCTATTGTCGCTGCGCGGGGGGCTCATTGTAGCATTCTGTGCATGTGTTCTCTACACCCTCGAGGTACTCTGGTTGCGCCCCGGAGTTTCGCAGGTGGGGATCATCGTGCAACTCGTGGTTTTTGTGGTAGTGGCGAGTGGATCTGGTTACGTCGCGTTGAGGTTGCGCCAGGCAGGCATGGGCAGAGATGCTCTGGCGGCACAGTTGGTAAAGGTACAATTGGAGGCGGCAGACATACTTCGCACGATCCGATCCGGCATCCTTACCGTTGACGGCCGCGGTCTCCTCCTTTACGCCAATCCTGCCGCCAACGAGCTCCTGGGGGTGAATCTCCGCGCTTTTGTCGGTCGACCGGTAATGGAAACGTTGCGGCAGATCTCGCCTCAACTGGTCAACGTTCTCGAGCAGTCATCGAGATTGGGCATCAGAATGACTCGCGCGGAAGGATGGATCAAACGCGCCGACGAACAGTTCGAGATTGGTGTAACCACCACGATCTCGGATGACACGCCCAAAATGGGACGTAAGAACGCCACGGCAATCTTTCAGGATATTTCAGACACAAAGCGTCTTCAGTCGCTCCACATTCGCGCAGAGCGTCTCCAGGCGGTGGCTGAACTAAGCGCCTCGCTGGCGCACGAAATTCGTAATCCGCTTGCGTCGATCCGGAGCGCGACCGAGCAGCTTGCACGCAGGCGTGAGCTTCGACCCGCCGTCGATGGCGACGACGAAGACGAGCGAGTATTGCACTCACTGGTCGTCCGCGAAGCAGATCGGCTAAGTCGCCTGCTGGGCGAATTCCTGGATTTTGCGCGAGCACGAGTGACAAGTATCGAAGCGCTGGATCTGGGGGCAGTTGCAACCGCCGCCACAACTCTAGCCGCAGCGCACCCCGATCGCGCGGCGTCGGTGAAGGTCGAGATCGTAGTCGGCAGAGACATCCCACCAATGGATGGAGATGAGGATCTTCTGCATCGTGCCGTATTCAATCTCGTGCTCAACGCGATTCAGGCGGTTTCCGAGAATGGCAACATTCGTGTCGAGGTACAACATCGTCCCTTTGACAAGGCCAAAGGTGAAAGGGATGATACTGTGGTGATAAGCGTGACCGACGATGGCGGCGGAGTGCCGTCAGAACTGCGCGAGCATCTCTTTGAGCCATTCGTATCCGGCAAGCCCGGCGGAAGTGGCCTCGGCCTGCCGGTGGTGCATCGCGCAGTGGAGGCTCACCGAGGCGTAGTGCTGGTTGACGCACTTTCACGGGGCACGCGTTTCTCCATAGTGCTTCCGGTTACTGCGACCCTCAGCGCGACCCACGAACAGGAAACACAGCTTCTCGATTTCTCAGCGGCATCATGAACCGGAGTAATAGCGTGATATTTACTGGAGTAACATCGTGACAGCGTATTCATTGGCCGTCGAATCAGCACCGCGGGTGCTGATTGTCGATGATGAATCTGGCATACTCGATTCGCTCCGCATCCTTCTCAAGACGGAAGGCTTCATACCCTTTACCGCCCACGGTGGACGGCAAGGGAAGGAACGATTGATCGAACTCAAACCCGATATCGTCCTGACGGATGTGCGGATGCCCGACGTAAGCGGGGTCGAAGTATTGAGCGCGGCGCGTCAGCTCGACCCGGAGATGCCGGTCATTCTCATGACGGCTCAAGCTACGTTGCAGAGTGCAATGCAGGCGGTAAACGAAGGAGCATTTTACTACATCCAGAAACCGTTTCGCAACGACGAACTTGTTGCAATTCTCCGGCGTGCGGTCGAGCATCGACGTTTACGCCTCGAGAATCACTCGCTCAAGCAGGAGATAAAGCGGCGCGAGCGTAACACAAGCGGCCGACCGGTAGGAAAGAGCAGAGCGTGGGTCGACGTTCTCAAACTTGCCGAGACCGTTGCTCCCACTGATAGCACGGTTCTTATTACCGGTGAATCCGGAACCGGCAAGGAAGTGATTGCGCGCTACATACACGATCTGTCATCGCGAAGCGATTCCAGTTTTCTGTCGATAAACTGTGGAGCTCTGCCGGAATCACTCCTCGAAAGTGAACTGTTTGGACACATGAAAGGTTCATTCACTGGCGCTGTGAAAGACAAGACAGGCTTGTTTGCGGCGGCGGAAAAAGGATCGTTCTTTCTCGACGAAATAGGCGAGACGACGGCAAGCACTCAGGTAAAGCTGTTGCGTGTTCTGCAACAGCGGGAAGTAATTCCCGTCGGTGCGACAGAAGCGATAGCAGTGAACGCTCGAGTTCTTGCTGCTACTAATCGAGATCTCGAGGAAGAAATCAAGCGAGGCAGTTTCCGGTCCGACCTATTCTACCGTTTAAACGTCATCGCGCTGCATTTGCCTACGTTGCGTCAGCGGTCTGACGATGTCCCGCTGCTGGCTGAGCTTTTTCTAGCCAGGAGTGCAGCGCATCGTAGTGAGGAAGTGAAGGCTCTTTCCGAAGAAGCACTCGATGCAATGATGGCGTATCAATGGCCCGGAAATGTGCGGGAGCTGGAGAACGCCCTGGAAAGAGCAGTAATCATGTCCAGCGGAAATGTCATTACGGCGGACGACCTGCCGGAGCGCGTGACCGCAAGGCGCGCCGAGCCGCTGGTGAGCGAGCGTATACAGGCATCGCCGACGCTTGAGGCAATCGAGCGTGCGTACATTCAGTGGGTTTTGCAAAACGAAAGCGGGAACAAGAGCCGGGCGGCCGATATGCTTGGCATCGACCCATCAACACTCTATCGCAAATTGGCGCGCTACGGAGATGCGTAAAATGAGACGTCGTAGTGGATTCACCCTGATCGAACTGCTGGTGGTGGTCCTGATAATCGGAATACTTGCGTCGATGAGTATTTCGAAGTTCGGGGATGCAAAGCGGCGTGGATTCATAGCAGCCATGAAATCCGATCTTCGCAACCTCGCCACCACGGCCGAAACCAGGTATGCAGCGGACAACAGCTATGCCGGCCTGCTCGCACCGCAGGGGTCGGCGGGTGTGACCATCTCGGTCACCTCGAGCGCTCACGAGTGGACCGGGTCTGCTACACACTCCGGTGTTCCCGGAATGACCTGTACAATCGCTTCGGCTGCTGTGGCCGGACAGCCTTCTCGCCCGCAGCCGGACTGTCAGTAGCGCCGGTCACTCACTCATAAGCTCAGGTGCGATCGGGGCGGTCTCCCGCTATTGCAACCTGCAAGCTCTTTTGCAAAGAGAGAGATGCAATGAAGTGGTACTGCAGTCGATGAAATGATGTAAGTCGTTTAGTTGCAATGGGTTTGATTAATGCCACGAGGTTGGCCTGCACGTTGCCTAATGCCATAGTGTCACGCTGACCTTCGATTGATAATCAGCGCAGATCAAACCCCCATAGGAGATAGTTTCATGCCCCGGACTCGCAAAGGTTTTACCCTTATCGAACTTCTGATCGTCGTCGTGATCATCGGCATTTTGGCCGCGATCGCGATTCCAAAGTTCGCTGAGACGAAGGAAAAGGCGTACATCACCGCCATGAAGTCTGACCTCAAGAACATGGTCTCAGGCGCCGAAGCGTGGTTCTCGGATGCCAACACGTATGTTGGTTATCCGACGCCAAAAGGTTCGGCGGGCGTTACCCTGACCTTCACTGGAGCGGCCACTGGCTGGTCTGCAACGGCCTCACACCTCAGCTCGACCAAGACGTGCGACATCGGCACCGGTACCGCCACTCCAGCCGGATCGGCCGAAGGCGAGCCCAAGTGCAAGTAAGCAGCACGCTGAGCGTCTGAAGTATCTGCAGGTTGCACGTAATGACGCATCAACCAAAATGAGATTGCCGGTCCGAGCGGGCCGGGGCATGAGGGGTCGGGCGAAAGTCCGGCCCTTCTGCGCGTATAGTGGTGTCGGGCGAATTCGTATGCAGCGAAATCGAATGAAGCGAATTCGTGTTGATCGGTTGCGCACAGTCGGCCGGTTGCTCAAACTCCCGCCGTGTCAGAATCCAAGCTCCCGACTGTTGCCAAACGGCTCATCATTGGCGTCCTCGCAGTAAATACCGCTGCTGTGGCGGGAATTATCGCCGCCATGCTCGTCACCCAGTACCTGTCGGGGGCGGTGCGCGTCGGCTTCGCTGGCGCCCTTATCGTGGTGATCTTCGTGATCTGGGCCAGCGTTCTCCGCCGGCAAATCCTGCAGCTGGTTTCACGCCCCCTCCGGTCAAGTCTCGAGGCTGCAGAAGCCATAGCTGGCGGTGAAACGACCCGCCGGCTGCCCGAGGGCGTTACGCGGGAGTTCGATCAGCTAGCACGAAGCGTCAACCGCATGACGGAGCAATTGCTTACTGCAAACCAGCTTCGCATGCGGGTAGAGAAGCTTGCAACAATGGGAAGGATTGCAGCAGGTGTTTCTCACGAAATCGGCAACCCGCTATCTGCGATTGCAAATTATGCTCACGTGCTTCGCATGCGGACCGCCGAAGTCGAGGGTTCCGTTGAGCTGCTGGATGCCCTGGATCGCGAGATAACGCGCATCGACCGGATCATGCGGGGCCTGTTGGACTATTCCCGCCCACGTCGTCTCACACCAAAACCGGTGGTCGTTGACAGTGTGATCGAGGACGCTATCAGGCTGCTTTCAGATCAGGGAATCACGCGTCGATTCAACGTCAGTGCGCAACTGGAAGCACCCCAGGGTCAGGTTTATGCTGAGCGGCACGACCTTGAGCAGGTGTTTGTGAATCTGATGCTGAATGCCGTCGACGCCATGGACCGCGAGGGCAGAGTTGTTATGCGCACGCGCATCAGCAGTGTTTCATCACTGGTTGAAACTCAGGGACGAAGAAGAACTGACAATGTGGACGAACATTGGACTCATAGTCCCAGCCGAAGAGCGGTAGCATGGCTTGCACGGCCAGGAGCACCCGAAAAATTCCTGCAGATTGTCATCGCCGACTCGGGAACCGGCGTGGCGTCGGAAGACCAGGAGAAGATCTTCGAGCCATTCTTTTCCACGAAGCAACCCGGTAAGGGGACAGGTTTGGGGCTCGCAATCGTCGCGAGTACGATTGAGAACCTTGGCGGAACGATCTGGGTTCAGCGAGCGCGAGAGGGTGGAGCTGCTTTCGTGATACTGCTGCCGCTGTACACTGTGTCGGGATTTCCCGCGATCAGCGGGGATGCAGGAATGCGCGCGCGGTCGCTGTCGTCGGTCATCACGCCGCTCGAGACTGCAATTACTCCGTTGGAGTCCACGGTTCCGCGAATGAAAGTCGAGCGATAAGCGAATAGTGATGCGCGGGGGTCACCAGAGGCTGCGATCGAACGGTAACGCGCCAAATGAAGTGGTGACGAAGTCTGGGAGACGAGCACGCATTGTACTCCCATGCCTTACCGCAATAGTCACCACTCGCTTTCGTCAACGTACGCCGCTCCGGCCCAGGAGCTGCTCTCTGTAGTTGCGAGAACGTTCAAGTTTCCTGCGCTCAGAAATCGACGTGGACATCTGCTGGCCGAATGTCTGGTGGGCATGCTTCTGCTTGCCGTCGCTTCGGTCGCGCTTTCCGTCAGCAACAGGGCTGTAGCGTTGCTGGCCGACGATGCAACCCTTGTGAGTCGCGCGCAATTCCTCAGCGAGAGCGCTGCAGAAACGATATTTGCACATGGATGCGTATCTGCATCAGCTGCGCGCTCGGACACCTCAGCACGCGTGATCGCTCAAACCGTAACCCGTGCTGATTCCGGCGTCCGCGCCAGTAGCATTTCCGCCACATTGTCCTTTTCGCCATTTGCGCGAAATACCCCGCCCACGCTCAGCGTGAGTTCAGCGTTCAATTGCAGATGAGCAGCTCAAACGCACCGAACCGCTCCGGTGCAACCCTCGCGGAGCTGCTCGTGGCTCTTCCCATTATCGCATTACTCGGTGCGCTAGCTGCGTCGGTGGTAATCACATCGTTCAGACAATCCGGACGAAACGATGGCGCGCTGACAAGCAGTCGAGAACTTCGCCACGCGGCATTCATCCTGTCCGCAGAACTGCGACCTCTTCGGCCGGCAGACGTTGTTGCAATCACCGACACCAGTCTGGAGTTCGAAAGCTTCGTAGGAAGCGGAACTGTGTGCAGCGCCACAGGCGCCGCAAATGCTATCGAAATCCTTTCCGAAGACGTCAGCAGAAGTGCTGCCAATCCTGCTCGCACCGCATGGGCGGCAGTTCCACAAGCTGGTGATCGCGCAACGATATGGCTCGCCAACCCGGTGCCGTCCATGGCCCCTCTACCCTGGACTTCGACTCTCCGGGCGGTCGGAAGTTCTGCAGCATGCAACAGTTCGTTGCTTCGCACAACAACAGCCCGAAACGTTCAGCTTCAGCTCGTTGACGCTATGCCCGGCCAGATTCAGGCTGGCTCGCCAGTGAGTATCTCGAGACGAACCAGGTACAGCATCTACAGAAGCAGCAACCGTGACTGGTATCTGGGCAGGCGCTCCCGATCATTCGCACTCTGGGACGTAATTCAGCCCGTCGCAGGGCCGCTCGCAAGCTCTTCGCTCGGAGGTTTGCAATTCGAATTATTGGACAGCCTGGACAGAGCGCTGGCTTCTCCGGATTCGAGCGCAATGCGCATACACATCATGCTTCGCGCGCCAAGAAAGAACTCGGTGCCGGCCGTTGTCGATTCGCTCGGAGTAAACATTGCACTTAGAGGGGTCGACCGATGAGACGTTTTTCGCATCCGTATGCCGGACAACGTTCGCGACCGGGGTTCGTACTTCTCTTCGTGCTACTCGCACTAATTGTAATGGCAGCGATGACGGCGATTACCTCGCTGTCATCGTGGGGAGCGATGCGTTCGGCTCGCCTGGCATGGAACGGCGAGCGCGCATTGCTGGGAGCGGAGGAGGGCTCAGCGCGCCACGTGGCCCCATGGGACGCAGATTGGTTCTCGGCTCTGCAGGTTGGAGAGCGATGGCAACGCACGTTGGTTACCGGATCCGGCGGGTTGGTCTCCTTGCAGGGCGTGAGAACCGGGCCACTGAGTGCACTTGTCGAAGCCACGATGACTAGCAGGAGTGGATCATCACTCGATACCGCATCGAGGCGTGTTTTGCGTGCGTTAGCTCTATCGCCTCCTCTCTTTCCAATTCGCGCGGCGCTCACGGTTCTTGCACCTGTGTCAGTTGAGAGCAGCGACATCGATGGACGGGATGTCGCCGTCGCTACAGAAGGCTGCGATCGGCAGCGCGATTCACTGTCGGCCGTTGGAGTCCTTGGAGCAGAAGCATCGATCTCGGGTGCAACCCGCGTATTCGGCACGACCCCAGTCATCAGCACCGTTGCCAACTCAGCGTTGGCACTTGATCTTCGTGCAGAGTTTGACAGTGCATGGTCTGTCGCCGTCGCGCGGGTCGATCGCGTTACAAGGATAGGGCCTCGTGATGCCATACCCGTGTTTAATCAGTGGTCATACCTGTTTATAGCGCCCCCCGACAGCACGGTGACCCCGCTGGTTGATGCAACCGGCACGGGCAGACATGAGGGATTGCTTCTGATTGACGGTGATCTGCGCCTGTTCGGTACGCTTCGTCTCGACGGGTTGCTGATAGTTAACGGAGCAATCGACGCTACTTCCGGTGTGCTCGACGTCAATGGCGCTGTTCTGGTTCGTGACCGACGAGCGCTGTCTTCAACGATAGGTTCGCGTTCCAGTATCCGATTCTCCAGGTGCGCGTTGCAACGAGCACTCGCCTCGATAGCGCGACCCTCTGCCATGCCATTCACACTCTGGGCTGCGAGGTGAAACGTGCGCCAACCAGATGCAGTCCAATTCCAGGCACGATGTACATCGTGCCCGCCTTGTAACGATTGCGCCGGTAAGGTGACATTCATGAAATCCGCTAAACGAGTCGACACTATCACGAAGTCGGTACTCGCTCCGCATTACCTCCCCAGGCACGCCGTTACCTCGCCGGTTGGTGGTCGTATCAGGGGAGAGTCGCCCGATTCACAGCCGGTTGGCGTGTCATGATCCTTCGCGCACAAAATACGTGACGGGTCGAACGCCTTCCACCACCCGTACAACCCCAAGTGACATGCAGTTCTTCGGCCGTAAGAAGATCACCGTTGGTCTCGATGTCGGATCTGGTCTCATCAAGGCGGTTGTCATGGATCACTCCAATGACATACCTGAACTGGTGAAGGTCGTGATCACGCCACTGAACGACACCGCAATTGTCGAGGGCGAGGTAATGGATCACGCCATCGTATCGGATGCCATTCGGCAGACGCTGGAATCGACCGGTGTGAAAGCCAGGCAGCTCGTGGCTGCTGTTGGCGGACGCGATGTCATCGTCAAGAAGATTTCGATTGAGCGCGTGAAGGAGGCGCAGGCACGTGAACTGATGCGCTGGGAAGCGGAACAGCATGTGCCGTTCGACATGGATTCCGTCGAACTAGATTTTCAGATTCTTGACCCCCACGAGGACGGACTGGAGATGAGCGTGCTGCTGGTCGCGGCCAAGCGCGAACTGGTAGAGGCCAAGCGCGATCTTCTCAACGAAGCAGGTTTCGCCGCCACGATAATCGACGTAGACGCCTTCGCACTTCACAACGCATTCGAGACCAACCATCCCGATGCCATGAGCGGAACGGTGGCGCTGCTCAACATCGGAAACGAGATAACGAATCTCAATATACTCGATAATGGTGTTCCGATTCTGACGCGCGACCTGACTGTTGGCACACGGCGCTTTCGCGAGGATCTCCAGCGTGAGAACGGCATGAGTTCGGACGATGCGGAGGCAATGCTTCGCGGTTTCGACCGCACCATGGAACTCGATGGCGCCATAGCGCTGCGCGGCGATGATATCGCTATTGGTGTCGAACGCGCGGCCACGTTTCTCGCCACATCGACCCGAAGCTTCGGTCAGGTGCGGGCGGTTTATGCATGTGGTGGCGGTGCACGTGTCCCGGGCCTGCTCGAATGGCTGGCGGAGCGTCTTCGCCTCCCCGTGCAGCCCGCAAATGCACTTGCCAACATCACCGTGCGTGAAGGTGCATTGGAGTTTCTGTCAACCGACGAAATCGCGCCGCTACTGATGCTGCCTGTCGGTCTCGCTCTCCGCGCCGCCTGAGAATCCATATGATGATCCAGATCAATCTCCTTCCGGGCGCAAAGAAGAGCGCACGATCCGCTGGTCTCAGCTTGGCAGGTGGGACTGGTGCACTGCTTGAGCGTATCCGCGATCCATGGCTCGTTGGCGCGGCCGGCGCGGTAACCATCGCCTGTGCCGCGGTCGGCATTCTCTTCTCGGCCCAGCAGGCGCGAGCCACCGAAGTGGAGCACAAGATCGACAGTGCCGTTCGTGATTCCACGCGGTATTCGAAAGTACTCTCGGCCCGACGAAAACTCATTGCCGAACGCGACTCCGTTTACCGGCAGCTCCAGATCATTCGAACGATCGATGACAACCGATACAACTGGGCGCACATCCTCGATGAAGTGAGTCGCGCTCTTCCCGCCTATACGTGGCTCACCGCTCTCGAGCAGACCAGCAAATCTCCACTTCCGCCTGGTGTCGATACGGCCTCCACGTCCGCAGCGCCAAAACTCAAAGAGGGCGAGAAGGAGAAGCCAATTGTACCGGACACGATCAACGTGCATCCGGAGCTTGCGTTCAGACTGGTTGGACAAACCGTCGACATTCAGGCACTGACGATGTTCATGCGACAATTGGAGAACTCCCAGTTCATTCAGCGAGTCTCACTGCTTCGGTCCGAAATAGTTGTGCTGGACGGAAAAGACGTTACGCAGTTCGAGCTTTCCGCAGCATACGAGGTGCCGGCCCCAGGCATAGTGCGCACTTCGCCCCTTGTAGTTCCGGTTCGCTAGTCTCACGATCGCAAGAGAAAATCATGCCACTACTGCCCACACAAAAGCGCGACCAGATAAAGTTCGCGATCAGCTTCGCAGCAATCGCGCTCGCTGTTGCATACTACGTGTATCCATACGCATCGCGCGAAGAGCAGATCGCGCTGGACGCTGAACGAGTTGTTACACTCGACGACGCCAACCAGAAGGCAGCGCGTGAATTCGCCTCTGGCAATATTGAAACCCTGCGTACTCAGGCCGCCGAGAATCGCTCGGCTCTGGTCGTAATGCGTCGGCTTGTTCCAACGGGGAATGAAGTTCCCGCGCTGTTGGAGGAAGTTTCGACCGCCGCACGGAGAGCGGGCCTCGATGTCGGCGGCGTAACGCCAGAACCGGTAATCGAAGGTGAGCGCTTTGACACGTACCGGTATACGGTCACGATCATTGGTGGTTATCACCAGTTTGGCGAATTTCTCGCCAACGTAGGTTCGCTTCCACGCATCGTTGCGCCAGTGAACTTCTCGATCGTTACCGGAACCGGTGCCCGCGGCGCGCCGGCCCGCCCGACGATCAACACCGCGGACAAGTCATCGCTCGCGTCGACGATAACGCTGCAGACATACGTCGAGCGCACGTCGCCGGTCAAACCAGCAGCCTCCAAGGAGCGTACGTCATGATTCGACGCACACAATTGCTACTGTTGATTGCGGGTGCCTGCACGGCTTCTGCGATCGTTCTCGCTCAACCATCATCACATGGCACCCAACCGCCAA
>JBBSTN010000048.1:0-14517 GCA_038235845.1 Gemmatimonadales bacterium
CAACCCAGTCTCAGGCTGGGTTGCTCTACAGCGAACGGGTGCGGGCGGGTGTCGGAAATCGAGTTTTGGGTGCAGATGTGCGTCATGTTTTCGGGGGGCTTTACTATGCCTCCCTGCAAGCCGCGGGGAGTGTTACCGGTGTTGGTTCTTCACAACAGACCGGAGCCTTGTGGGAAGCTGTTGTAGACCGCACCGGACGCGCGTACGGCTTTCACTACAACCTGATCGGCATACAACCTCAGTTTCGTGCCGACAACGGTTTCGTGTCACGTACTGGCTTTGTTCAACCCAATGCGGCAAACCGCTTCACGCTATACGGAAAACAGGGCGCGCTGTTCGAACGCTATAACGTTTTCATGATGACGAGCGGTTTGTGGCGCTACAGCGATTTTTTTGCCGGGAAAAGCCTGCTGGAGAGCAGAGCGAGCCTCAGCAACCAGGTGACGCTGCGCGGCGGATGGTCGGTGTCGCTCAATCCTGCTATTGCCACGTATGCCTTCGACCCGGCGGCGTACGCCAACCTGTTCCTGCCGACGGTAAATTCGGCGGTGGATCCTTCTGAATTACCTCATGCAGCACCGTCTCCCGCGTCGGCAGAGTTTCCGCCTTCTCTATTTTCTCCGCTTCCACGTGTGACCACTGGCGTCATTACGGGAAGTGTTTCCACACCGCAGTTCCGGCGCTTCGCCGCTGCTTTGGGTGCAACGACCGCGAACGATGTCGACTTTCTCGAGACATCCCGCGTACGCCGAAACTCCTACACTGCGAGCATCGATCTGCGGCCAACCGGACGCATGCGAGTAAATGCCACGTACAACAGCAACTCGCTCGAGCGCCGCATCGACGGCTTTTCGAGTTTCTCTACCCGAGTTCCGCGTCTGAAACTGGAATATCAGGTTTCGCGACCAATCTTCGTGCGCATTGTTTCCCAGTACGAGGCAACGCGACGCGAAGCGCTTCGTGATCCTAGATCAGGAACGGTTCTCCTTGTACAGAACAGAGACGGCACAGTGACGCCCGCAATTGCACAACGAAATAACCTGCTGCGAACGGATGCACTTTTTTCGTACCGGCCAAACCCTGGAACGGTATTCTTCCTCGGTTACGGTAACAGTCTCGTGGAGGCGGAAGCGCTGTCGTTCAACGGATTGCGACGCGCCAGCGATGGCTTCTTCGTGAAAGCCAGCTGGCTGTTTCGCACGGCAGGTAGTCAATAGGCGCTAAGCTCCCTATTCGGAACGAAGGGAGTCCCCGCGCACGGCGGGGGCTCGCGGCGGCGGGGACCGGCGGCGCACTCGCTCGGTCGTGCGCGATCAGCTGCCGGGTTCGAGCACCGTGATATTTGTGTTGGTGTAGATACAAAGCTCGCCAGCGATTCGCAGTGACTTCTCCACGATTTCGCGAGGAGACAGTGTGGTTTCCCTGAGCAGCGCTCTGGCCGCCGCTTCGGCGTACGCTCCGCCAGATCCGATTGCCAGCACTCCATCATCGGGTTCAATCAACTCTCCGTTGCCGGAAATCATGAAACCGTGAGTGACGTCGGCGACGATCAGCAGTGCTTCGAGACGACGCAACACTCTGTCGCTGCGCCAATCCTTTGCAAGTTCAACCGCAGCCTTGGGCATGTTGCTGGGATATCGATCGAGCTTCTCCTCAAACTTCTCGAACAACGTTATCGCGTCTGCTGCGGAACCGGCGAAACCTGCAAGAATTTTCCCACCCTTGAGAGTGCGGACCTTAGTCGCCATCGACTTTGCAACGGTGTCACCGACAGTCACCTGACCGTCGCCACCAATCGCCAGTTTCCCGTCGCGGCGAACGGAAAGTATGGTTGTCGCGCGAAACTTTGGAAGAGGCATTATCGGAGAGCTCTCGAGAGTAGCATGGTTTTCATGTTCAATGACTGTTGTTGTCAGGCACGCGGATGAGCTTGACGATACACTTTCTTCAATCGCTCGACGCTGGTGTGGGTGTAAATCTGGGTAGTGCTTATGCTCGCATGACCCAGCAACTCCTGCACTGCGCGAAGGTCGGCACCACCGTCGACGAGATGCGTCGCGAAGGTATGTCGAAGGGAGTGCGTGGTCAGGCCGGCACCCTCGTCCACCGCGCTCAGCAAGCCAACAATGGCGTGCTGTATTGCGCGCGCGCTGATTCGCGAACCGCGTTTGCTGAGAAACAGAGCGCCACGAGCGAGCCGCCCACCATGCGAATCACTTATCTGCGCAATCAACGCATCACGCTTTGAAAAGTAGTTTCGCAGCGCAAGCTGAGCGTGATCTCCCAACGGGACGATTCGCTCCTTTCGACCCTTCCCTTTCACCTTCACCTGCTGTGTAATCAGGTCGAGGTCGCGAATATCGATGCCCTTGAGCTCGGAAAGTCGGAGGCCGCTGGAATAGAAAAGCTCCAGCATCGCCAGATTCCGAACATCCGTGAACTCTCCGCTGCCAGCACGCGTCTCGGCGAATGCCATAAGAGTTTCGGCCTGCGACCTGTCGAGGTACGATGGCAACGTGCGTGGCAATCTTGGGGTTGCTACCGCGCGAGCAGGATTCACGTCAATGCGCTCATCGAGGTGAAGCCAGCGCAGAAAGCTTCGCACGGCGGACAACGCGCGTGCAATCGAACGCCGTGCTTGCCCCTTGCGGGTAAGATGCGCGAGAAAGCCGCGAATATCTGCCCGCGTCACCGACTCCCACTTCCAACCTTCCGCGCCACGGGATGCAGCCAGCCACGTCGAGAACTCGCGCAGATCGTGCTCGTAGGCACTCACTGTGTTCTCCGAAAGATCGCGTTCCTTGGAGACGTAAGTGAGATATTCGGAAACTTCGACTGGTGTCACTGAGACCGTCCGGCCAACTGAGGGCTGATTCCCTCGCTTTCTCTCCAATCGGCAATGCTTGCAAGTGCACGCGCAGCATAATGCCTTCGCTTTTCCATCTTGTCGCGAAGGATCTCTTTCGAAACGTTTTCCAGTTCATCTAGCAGCCCAAAATTCGCATTCATGGGCTGAAAATGTTTTGGATCTGCCTCGCGAAGATATCGATATAACGCGCCCAGCATAGTCACGGGCGGCGGCACCACAGCGTCCTCGCCGCGAAGCATGCGAGAGAGATTGATACCCGCAAGAAGCCCGGTTGCTGAACTTTCTGTGTATCCCTCGACACCGGTTATCTGCCCCGCAAACAGCGTCATGGGCGAATCGCGAAGTGCGAGATGGCTCGATAGCGCGGCCGGCGCGTTCACATACGAGTTTCGGTGAATCGATCCAAAGCGCAAAAATTCCGCATCAGCGAGCCCAGGAATCATTCGCAACACACGCTGCTGCTCAGGGATCCGCAGCCTCGTTTGAAATCCAACAAGATTCCACATACGCCCCCCGCGATCTTCCATGCGGAGCTGTGCAACAGCCCACGGGCGCGCACCCGTGTGCGGATTGCGGAGACCGATAGGCTTCATGGGGCCGAATCGAAGCGACTCCCTTCCGCGACGCGCACTTTCCTCAACGGGCATGCAACCCTCGAAATACGGTACGGCGTCGAACTCGTGTGCAGTGAACTGGTCAGCCGATCCAAGAGCATCGAGAAACGCTTCGTATTCCTCGCGGGTGAACGGGCAGTTGAGGTAAGCACCTTCCGCTCCCGCACCGTCCATTGTTTCCTTGTCCCACCTCGATGCGCGAAACGCTATGCTCTGATCGATCGACTCATACGATATCACAGGCGCAATTGCGTCGTAAAATGCCAGAGATTCGACGCCAAGTCGCTCGCGAATAGACTCCGCCAGCGCATCGGACGTAAGCGGGCCGGTTGCAATAATACCCGGCGACGGAACTTCCGAAACCTCTTCGCGCACGACTTTTATGAGCGGATGCTCACTGATACGCGCGTTAACTGTCGCGGAGAAAACTTCGCGGTCTACGCTCAGGGCAGTGCCACCCGGAACGCGAGATTGATCGGCGCACTCGAGGATCATCGAGCCGAGCTCGCGCATCTCCGCCTTCAGGAGACCGTGAGCGTTTGTCGACTCGGTACTCTTGAAGGTGTTTGAGCACACCAACTCACCAAGCTTGTCCGTTCGATGAGCGGCAGTAGTGCGAACTCCGCGCATTTCGTGCAACGTCACCGAGTGACCGCGTTGCGCCAGCTGCCAGGCGGCCTCGCAGCCCGCAAGGCCACCACCAATCACATGCAGAGACTCATCTTTCTCGATCATCAATTCCCTTTCGAGCGTCGAATTCGGCCGACAACTTCCGCCAATCAAGCAGCATCGACTGTTGCAGGCACATCCCACTCATTACCACAGTTTATGCACTTGTGGTAGCTGCCGCGAGTCTTGTTGCTCTTGAGCTCAGCACCTACATAGCTGCACTCCGGACATACCACCGCCACCGGTTTGTCCCACACGACAAAGTCGCAAGCGGGATAGTTCTCGCAGCCATAAAACGCCTTTCCGCGTTTCTTGCTCCGGCGTTCTGCGATTTCCCCGCCGTCCTTTGGACAGATGATGCCAGTAGGCATCGAGCGGGTTCCTCTGCACTTGGGAAACTTCGAGCAACCCAGGAAATCTCCAGAACGGCCATGTCGAATAACCATCGGCTCGCCGCACTCCTGACACAAATGCTTGGTCAACTCGGCAGGCTTTTTCTCGCCTTTGATAGGGCGTGTATACTTGCACTCTTTCGGATGATTCTCGCAGGCCACAAACGGCCCGAAAAATCCACCCTTTGCGACAAGTTTACCACCGCAGTCCGGACATCTCTCTGTTTCGAGCGCGGACAAATCGTGCGCTTCCGCGATAAGAAGATCGAGATCGTCGTCGTTCAGCGTGGCCTGAAACGGCTTCCAGAAATCGCCCAGGGCTTTCTTCCACTGGATGGTGCCATCTTCGACCTTGTCGAGCTCCTCTTCCATCTGACGCGTGAACATGACGTTGAAAATGTCGGGAAATTTCTTCACCATGACTTTCTCCACCGTCTCGCCAAGCGGCGTCGGAAAGAAACGTCGCTGCTCCTTCAACGCGTAGCGACGATCCTCCAGTACAGAAATAATGCTCGCATAGGTGCTTGGCCGTCCGATGCCAAGTCGCTCCAACTCTTTCACCAGTGACGCTTCCGAAAAACGAGGAGGTGGCTGAGTAAAATGCTGACTCGGGTTGATCGCTGAAACCGGCACCTGCTCGGCTTTTTCCAGCATGGGGAGTTCCTGCTCGTCCTCAAGAGCCTTGGCGTCTCCCTCTTCTCTTGCTTCGCGATAGAGGGCGAGAAAGCCACTGAACTTGATGACGGAGCCCGTGGCGCGGAACAGATAGCTGTGCTCCGAACCTGCCCGCTTGCCCGGCATTTCAAAATCGACTGTCGTGGTATCAAATACGGCGGGCGCCATCTGCGACGCCATGAATCGCTGCCAGATGAGCTGATACAGCTTGAACTGATCGGCAGACAGATATTTCTGTACGCGATCGGGGCGACGTGAGGGATCGGTAGGCCGCACGCCTTCATGTGCATCCTGGGCGTTTGCTTTTCCGCTCGGGAAGAGCTGGGGTCCATCCGCGAGATGAGCTTCGCCGAATTCAGCACGAAGAACGTCCCGTGCCGCAATCGCCGATGCCTCGGACACACGCGTACTATCGGTACGCATGTATGTGATGAGACCAGCAGCACCGTCAGTTTCGCCGACATCAATGCCTTCGTACAGATCCTGAGCAAGCCGCATTGTTCGCTTACTACCAAAACCCAGCTTTTTAGCGGCCTCCTGCTGAAGCGTACTGGTGGTAAACGGCGCTGAAGCGTTTTTCCGACGTTCACGCCGCTTTACTTCGGTTACAGTGAACTTCTTGTAGTCCTTTACGTCGGCGAGAATCGACTCAGCCTCTTCAGCGTTGTGAATCTCGGGCTTCTTCCCGTCGATCTGGTGAAGCTTGGCAGTGAACGGCGACTCGCCTTTTTTGAGATCGGCCGCCACGCTCCAGTATTCGACAGGCGTAAACGCACGAATTTCCCGTTCGCGCTCGACAATGATGCGAAGTGCAACCGTTTGAACTCGCCCTGCGGAGAGCCCCTTCTTGACCGTTTTCCAGAGGATCGGGCTGGCTTTGTAGCCCACCAACCTGTCAAGTACACGCCGCGCCTGCTGCGCCTCGACCTTATTTATGTCGATATCGTCGGGATTGGCGATCGCGTTCTTGACCGCCTCCTTGGTTACTTCTCTGAATCGCACTCGCCTTATGGGTGCCGATACGGCATGCCGACCGGGCTTTGTGAAATGCTGTTCGACATGCCAGCCGATGGCTTCGCCTTCGCGGTCCAAGTCGGTAGCGATGAAGATTTCCCGGGCACCGCGGGCGATTCTTTTGAGATCGCCGAGGATGTCTTCTTTGCCGTCGATTGTGACGTATTCCGGTTCGAATCCGTGTTCGATATCGATTCCGAGCTTCTTGGGCGGAAGATCTCGCACGTGCCCTACGGTGGCTCGAACTGTGTAGTTCCGACCCAAATATTTGCCGATATTCTTGGCTTTGGCGGGAGACTCAACCACCACGAGCGAAGTCCCACCTTCGGGCGGCGGCCCGAAATCTTCCTCATCTTCCGCCGCTGCAGCTTTCCGGCTTCGAGTCGATTTTTTGGCCGCTTTGCGCGACGATTTCCTGACTCCCGCCTTTTTCGAGGCGGTTTTTTTGACGAACGCCGCAAATGCAGCGGCATCCGGCGCACTGGCCTCGACGTCGGATTGCGACTTTTTGGCAGAGGCGGTGGCTACAGTTTTACCCTCTGCCTTATTCGCCGCCTTTCCTGCGGTTGTAGTCGCAGTCTTGCTCGCGGTTTTAGTGGCGGCTTTACTCGCGCTTTTTCGCGGTGACTTCTTACTGGCCTTCTTTACTGTCATCTCTATCAATGCACCTGGGTGCGGTCGCTGCCCACGCCCACATCGTCGAATCCGCCGTCTTCTGCAATTGCACGGATTTCAGGAAGTCCAATTCTTCCATCGACATGTACGAGCGCCCGCTCGACCAATTGTTCAAAATCGTTGATGTTTACCGAACTGGAGCCACTCAAGGTCATCAAGTATCCCCATGCTTCTGACGTGAATCGACCGCGCTCGTGTGGCCCCTGAACGCGGAAGGAAACCGCACGAGGGAGCAACCGCGCTCTTTTATCGGACGCCGTCACACTATTGCCCGCAAGCAACGAAAGTATTTCACCAATTTGTCCCTGATCGTATCCTTGCTCCGACAGATATGCCTCGAGTTCGCCGGTATCAGCGTCCCGCGCAAAACGTTTTCGAAGTGCTCGAACGACCGGTGTCCATCTTTCTTCCATGGGCCTAACCTACTTCCCTCGTCAAGTCGCGAGCAAGCGCCACGACCGTGTTGATAACCTGTTGAGAATCAACAAGTTCTACATTCACTTCCAAATCTGCTCGACCGTACAGCCCCGCTCGGCTCTCCCATATCAGGGTCATTTTCTGGAGCGGATCGTCGACCAGAAGCATTGGTCGGGCTATTCGCGCCCGGGCCAATCTTCGAATTGCCGCAGCCGGTGAAACGCGCAGATGAACGACCCGAGCCGGCGGTCTCAAAAGTTCGAGTGCGCCGGGAATAGTAATCCATCCGCCGCCCGGAGCGAGTACCATCGGGGGTGCTGCCGCCAGTTCGCGAGTGAGCGCGATCTCCATTTCGCGGAACTGGGGTTCCCCCGATTCGCCGAAAATTCTCGCTATCGAGCGGCCATCCCTCCGGGTAATTTCGCTATCGAAGTCAAGGAATGGTCGTCGGAGCCTTTTTGCCACCGCTCGGCCTACGGTCGATTTGCCCGAGCCGGGAAGCCCCACCAGTACGATGTGTCCGTCGAACTGCTCGGGCAATCGCACCGATGAGAAAGGATTCAACCCGCTCTCTGGTTCAGACGTTCCAGATACCCGTTGAAGTTTCGCAGAAGCTCAGCCAGAGAATCGCCCCCGAACTTCTGCACTATTTCATCGGCAAGGACTATGGCCGCCATCGCTTCGGCGATGACTCCCATCGCCGGAACGGCCGTAACATCGCTTCGTTCCGCGACTGCCGCTGCTGCCTTGCCGGTAGCGGTGTCAACAGTGTCGAGCGGCCGCATTAGCGTCGAAATGGGCTTCATGGCGACCCGGACTATGAGGGGCTCTCCGGTGGTCATTCCTCCTTCGGTACCCCCCGCCCGATTGGTGCGTCGCTGCACATGGCCTGCGCGGGTGCGTCCCGGCATTGCATCAATTTCGTCGTGCACCTCCGATCCCGGCCGACGAGCGCACTCGAATCCAAGGCCCATCTCAACACCCTTGACTGCGGGGATGGAGAGCATTGCCTGTCCAATCCTTCCGTCCAGTCTGCGATCCCACGAGACATGCGACCCAAGCCCGACCGGGAGACCTGTGACAACAACCTCGCAGATGCCGCCCATGGTGTCGCCAGCTCTCTTCGCCTTGTCGATACGCTCGATCATCGCAGCCTCGGCGTTTTTGTCGAGGACGCGAAGAGGAGACTCGTCGGCCGCAGCGTTCAGGTCGGCTGGCATATCGTCCGGTCTTTCCGCCTCGATGCCACCGAGGTGGACGAGATGCGATCCGATTGAGATTCCCAGGTTGCGTAGCAGCACCCTGCAGACGGCGCCGGCAGCGACTCTCGCCGTCGTTTCCCGGGCGGACGCGCGCTCCAGGATGTCGCGAGCGTCGGTGCGATCATACTTGAGGATGCCCGTGAGATCGGCGTGACCCGGTCGAACTCGAGTAACCTGTCGCTTGCGCGGGCCCGCGGCATCGTCGTCGCGAGGAGCCGGATCCATAATCTCCGCCCAGTTCGTCCAGTCGCGGTTGCGGATGAGCATGGCGATGGGCGAGCCGATCGTTTCGCCCGCGCGCACGCCAGACAGCCATTCTATTGTATCGGTCTCGATCTGCATGCGCCTCCCGCGACCGTAGCCTTGTTGGCGGCGTGCGAGTTCCGTGTTGACGTCTGAGGCGAGCAGCGGGACACCGGCGGGCATCCCTTCGAGAGTTGATACGAGGGCCGGCCCATGAGATTCACCGGCAGTAGTAAAGCGAATCATTCCGCAACGTATTCGCTCGACGCGCCAATGCACAGTTCCCGGCAGGGCTCGCGACGGTCGGCCCAGTCAGATGTGGGGTCGCCCGGGAGAAGGTTCGGACAACTGTGGGCTCGGGGGACGGTGGTTTCGGGCGGGAGCGCTCTCGGTTGAGCTGGGAAATCCGCCGCGCGTATCACGGAGTGCAAAAACGCCGGGCTCTCGTTGAGAACCCGGCGCTTGCACTCACCTTGTTGAGCGGCTTTCGACTACGCTTAGCCGCAAGAAGTGGTGAAATTGTCCGGCAGCGCCACCAACGTTACTCCGCGAACGGTTGCGCCGACCAACACGATCTGTCCATTTGACCGTATAGACGCGCGCACTGGACCAACAATCGGATCTCGAATAGGCACTGACGCGATCTTCTTGTAGCAGTAAGTATCAAAGATATCGATGACTGGTTCGCTCGACGCGACGAAGGCGAGACGGGTCTTGAGCGGTGCCGAATTGAGGCCAGCGTTAAGCGGATGGAAGTCCAGGCCGCCAACACTCGACTTCGATTGAAGAATGCCCTGCAGCCGCAGCGTCTTGTCGAAGATGTAGGTGGAGTCGCCCTTCACCGCGGCAAGTTCGCCGTCAAAGTTGATACCAACACCCTGAACCCGTGCGAAGGTGTTCGCGATGAAATCAGTGACGTCGAGCGGTCTGGACATACCCATGTCTATAACCGGCAAAGGCGGTGTGAGATCAAATCCTGTGGTCGCATCGTAGTGAAGCGCTCTGCTTCCCTGCACCGGGCCACCTTCACCGATAATTGCACGACGAAAGTTGCCGGAGTTGCGAACGTACGTAGTGTCGCGGAAGGCAAGTTCCTTGATTCGCACCACGATCGAGTAGTAGAAGCTGGTACCATCGGCCCGCGTCACGAGCTGACGAGCAGGCACAAGTACCGAGTCGCTTCCGAAACCCTGCGCGGCATATCTGACGATTTCGAGAGTGTCAGAGCGGGCCGTCGACTGTCCTTCCGCCTGCTCGAAGAAGAAGTGGGACGTTCTCTTCGTCAAATTCTCCCAGCGAACCGTACCCTGGCTCGGGAAAGGAACCGACTGGCCAGGTGTTGGAGTGGTACTGTAAACAAGCACCACATCCTGACAGGGAGCACCGGGCGCATTTGAACCCGTACAGGTCGAACCGATGTACTGTGGTCGATCGCTGAAGTCGTACAGTGTTCGTTGCGTGATCGGCTGATCGGTCGTTTCCGATTTCACCGTGGTGATGCTGAACGCCACGATGTTTGGGAGATGGTATCGGAAGACCTCGCGGCCGGTGGTTCCGGAACGAAGATCCACGTAGCTGATATTCGTACCACCTGAATTAGCAACGAGCAGCGTGTCACCCATTACTCCGTCTCTGGTCCTCGGCCAGCCCGAAATACCCCAGGGTCGTGACCCGACTATTACGGGCGCTTTGAAGCTCGAATCGGCAAGGTTAAACACCTCGACCTGGTTACGCTCGATGTTAGTGAGATAGAGTCGATCGTTTCTCGGGAAGTAGAGTGCGTCCGCGACCAGACCGCCGCTTGGCAATGGATTCGTCGAACCCGCCACAACCATAATAGTATCGAGTCGGACCGCTCCAGTTGACGTGCGTACGACGTCGCGCCGCCCGTTGGCATTGGTTGCAAAAGCGGAGACAGTTACAGTCGTCGGAAACGACGTGACTGGAAGATGAGTTTGGAACGTACGAAGCAGCGATGAGAACTTTCCGGTCGACGAAACCGAATCTGCCTTGAGCAGTGTTCCCGAGAGTGTTCGTACTTCATAACCCAGCCGCAAGATGCCCTCTGGATCGGTTGCTTCTACGAAGATGGTATCCGAAACCTCTACTCTGGAGCTGACTCCAAGTCGCACGAGCGGAACCGAGTTGGCATCGCCCGATTTTTTCACGAGAAAGACCGACGGCGTGCCATTTACTCTCTGCCCAAGCGAATCGGTGATGAACGGCGTTACCGTAATGTTCGGGCCGGACACCGAATCTGGAATCGATAGCGTGTCGAGCATGGCAACAGAATCGCGAAGCGGGTTGGAATACTGCACCGAATCGGCAAACTGATAGGCGCCCGTTATCTGATAGCCCAACGTCGCAACCTTGTATCGTGCCTTTGCCGAGATCGACACCACCAGGTCTCTTCCCCTTACAACGGACGATCCGTTAACCGGGCTTGTTATCACCGAGACTGGCGGCTCAAGGTTTCCGACGGTAAGCAACAGCCGCGCAGTATCTGACATGTTGCCGGCGCCATCGAAAACGATTGCCCGCGCAGTTACGGTAGAGCCGAGCCTGGCGCTTGCCGGCACTCGGAAGTTGAGCGCAATACTGAGCGCCTGCACCGAGCTCGTCATCGTGGTGTCGTACTGGCTGGTAACGCCACCACTGAGTAGTACTCGCACAGTCTTGATGCCAAGATTGTCGGAGGCGTTCACTCCCATCGACAACAGCGTATCTGCGTTGTTTGTGCTTTTCACGAGCGAGATTCGAGGTTTGACGCCGTCTGCAAATGGCGGATCAATTACCTCGTTTCCACTACAGCCAGGTATACCGGCGATGAGTGCTGCGCCTGCCATCACCCGTGTCGCTGCTCGTACCACTATGCGTGCGTTTGTTGGTGCGAATGTCCGTGGATTTGCACGCAGCCACGGGTTGGCCTTTGCGAGGCCTGCGAAATAAGGGCGCATGATGAATTCTCTGTGATTAGCGACCCGGGGGCGGCGCAGAGCCGTCCTCGAGAATGTGCGGTGTGACGAGAATCAGCAGGTCTCGCTTCGTTTCATTTTTCGTGTTCTGTGAGAACAGTCGACCGATGAAAGGAAGATCCATGAGGAACGGTATACCGCTTCGGAACCGCGTGTTCTCCGTGACCGTCAAGCCGCCGATGACCGCGGCTTCACCGTCTGCCACCAGCACTTGCGATTCGGCACGCTGACGGTTGAAGACAACACCCACATCCGTGTTGGACAGTTCGGCGCTGGAATTCTCTGCTTTGATATTGAGCAGGACCATTCTGTTGTTCGTGATCTGAGGTGTCACCGAAAGCTTGATACCAGCTTCTTCCTTGGATACTGTTGCGCGCGGGAAGAACGCAGCCGAATTGGGTGACTGGCCTGACCCACCGCCTCCGCCACCGCCCCCCGACCCACCGGCACTGGCGTCGATGACACGAATCGGAATCTCCTGGCCCACGAAGATCTCTGCACTGCGATTGTTGAGAATCGTCACACTTGGCTCGGACTGCACATCTGCGAGCGAAGAAGTCTGAAGCGCATTCAGGAAGGCGGTGAGCTGGTATTTACCAAGCGCCGTGCTGTAGATGAGGTTTAGAGCGTTGGGTTTGATTGCGTTATTGGCGTTTGCGATACCGGCGAACGCGTTTCCACCCAAGGCGATTCGCGCGGGACCCTGATATGGCGAGCCGCCACCGAGTGCTTCAGGCACACCGTCGCCGTTGAGATCCACCGGCACAAGCGTGCTTGGATCGGTGCGCGGAACGAGCTGTTGGAAGAACTGCTTGGTACCGTTGCCCAGGTCGTATGCGAGCCCGATATCCGTGATGCCGGTACGGTTCACGAAGATAATCTTCGCCTTGATGGCAACTTGCTGTGTGCGCACGTCTAGTTCGGCGAGCCGTGCGATTATTTCAGGCAGGCGACTAGGCACTTCTGTGATAATGAGCTTGTTGGTGGCGCTGTCGGCCGAGATCGACCCACGTACGACACAGCCTTGTCCTTGCATCTGATTCTGCCCACCGCCGCCGCCCTGCTGCATATTGGCGCCGAGCTCACGCCCGGTTGCGAGAGTGCTGAGACCGGTGCAATCACGCGCGAGGAGCGCCTGCACCGTCGCCTGCAACGCCGTTGCCTTGGCATAGTTAACGTCGACGATCTGCGTTACCAGCGGCTCGAGCGCCTGGTTAGAAGCCAGGTTGCGATAGCTGTCGACCGTGATGATGCCGCTTGCATCTTCTGTGGCAGCAAGACCCTGCGCCTGCAGAATTGCCTGCAGGGCGACGTCCCACGGCTTATCCGCGATTTCCGCAGTGACGTTGCCGCCAACATCCTTACCTACAACGATCGTGCGGCCCGAGAACGCTGCAAACGCTGCGATGACGTCGCGAATATCCGTGCCGTCATAGCTCACCGTGATTCGCGGCTTCGCCTGTTGACGGCGTGTTGGTGCGGCGGTAGATGTGCCTTCGATTCGCTCAGAGCCCGCCTGCAGTTTCTGCGAATTCGACGCGGAGGCCATGCGCGACTCGTCGACGTTTCTGGACGCGTCACTGTTCCTCGGCTCCATCGACACACTGCGCGATACAAGCCTTGATTCAGACGCCGGCGTATTGACTTCCCGCTGCGCTTCCCCGCGCTGAGAAGATCTCACCGGCGCGGCGGACTCGTTTCCGATCGCCGCGGTTTGCGAAGCCAGTGTACCGGATGCGCTGTTCGTGTTCGGGTTAGCGATTGCTACAGTCGTCTGAGCACGGCTAGCTCCCGATTCCCAACGAGCAAACGAAGCGCCAGGCGCTTCGAGAGCAACTCGGAGTATGTCTGCGCCGCGCGAAACCTTGTATTCACGCGCGTTGTCGAGATCGATCACCACTCTCACTGTGTCAGGCCGATACTGTGCCAGTCTCACATTACGAATCGGGCCGCGTACCAGACCGTCATAGCCCGCTCCACGCAGTGACAAGTTAGCGCCGCCAAGGTCGACTACCAGACGCGTCGGCCCTTCCAGCGTGAAGTGACTAACCGTCACCCCCTCATCGAGTGTGATGAGAACGTCTGCGCCGTTGGTTCCAACGGCAACCGCCACACCCGATACAATACCACGGGGTGCGGGATCGACGTTGCGTAACCTGCCTGCACCAAACTCCCCGGCGGGTGCGGAGACGAAGGTGACAGGACTGTGGTTGGAGGGCGTCGGAGCTGTCTCACCCGAACCCGAATTAAGTAGTGCGATTTGTGCCAGGGTTGCGGTGATCGCCGCAACGGTACTCGGTCCCATCATGGGTTCCTCGTTTTCGTCGTGTCGCTGGCCAGTACCAGCGTTTCCTGCCGATTGAATCCGAACTCTTCGATGTTGAACTGAACTGATTTCTGCTTGATGCCAGCAACGCGGAGTCTTCCGAGCTGCTGTCCAACGCGAATGCGATACTGTTGATTCGAGAACGAATCGCGCAGGATTGCAACCGAGTTATTGCCGTCTGGATCAAACGCCACAGCAGTGAGGCGCAGGTCGCTCAACAGCGGACGGACATCGCTGGATGTCATCAGCGACTTATACGGGTCTCGACGGCCAGATCGGTCGTAGTCAAAAACTTCCCGATCAATAGTTATCTCGACGGCGGCCGACTTCTTGGGCGCGACGGCGATCTTTGACGTGTCTGTCGCGAGCGGAGCGACGGTGCCCGG
>JBBSTN010000049.1:0-14255 GCA_038235845.1 Gemmatimonadales bacterium
CACGCCAGTCGTATTGGGCGCCCAGGGTTCCGTTCATCGACAGTCGAACGCGCGGCCTCGCGAACTTCGTTGCGACTGTTGCGAAGCGACGTCGGCGCGCGATGAAGCCAAGCGTCGTATTCGATGTATCGGTAGCGCGGAACGTAGCGTCCCACTCCTGCCTTGCAGACAGGTCGAGCACCGGGATACCAAAGCCTCTATAGCGGTAAGAGGCGCCGGCGTCGACTTCGTTCGAACGGGGATTGACGAGTGCGGTGGCAAACCAGTTGTGACGCTCCATGATGTCGCTTGCACTGCTCGAGAATCCGTAAGTCGAACTTCCATCGCGGCCGGTGCCGATTGAGGGCAGCCAATATCGTGGAAGCAACTGAACGGCGAGCGAATATCCCTTTACCGGTGCTGTAATAGCCTTTGGAGTGCTGTCGTTGCCTGCGCGTTCACCCGAGTACCAGCTGCCTCTCGCGACCGGGCCTGAAGTATCGAGTGCGGCTACGGCGACGTGGAAACCATCCGCTCGGTAGAGCAGCGCAGCGATGCGTTTTCCGTCTGGTGAAACTCGCGGCTGAAAAACGCCCGTTGTCACGTTCGATGCAACTCGTACCTCGGCGCGTTCAGTTCGCCAGTCGAGTGTGTCCGGCGCTGAGGACGACAGTGTCGCCAGGTCGATAGGCGCCGTCTCGAGCTGTGTTCGACCGCTGCGGTCGCTTGTCCACACAAGACGTTTGCCGTCGGGTGTAAACGATGGCGATGCAAAAACTGCTCGGCCGCCGGCAACGACGCTCGCCACGCGACCGAGAGTGTCCACCACCGTAATCCGTTGGTCGCCGCCTGGCAGCAGCTCAGATGCGGCGATGAAGCGGCCATCTGGCGACCAGGTTGGTTCTGCCCAGAGATTGACGCTGGTGATTGGCGTAATGGTAACCTTGGCAGAGCTTCTCGACGCGCGTACGAGACGCGCACTTGCAGCGCCAAGTTGCACCGCGACAATCTCGCCATCCGCCCGGACGTCCGGCTGTGTAAGCCGATCGCCGAAGGTTAGTCGCTTCTCGCCGCTGCCGTGGCCCGTGTAGAGGTCGCTGCGAATTGTGTACGGATCGGTGTAGTCGACCTGCGCGAAGAGCACGCTGTCGCCGCCAATCGGGACATTGACGTCGATGGTGTTGCGGCGCGCAACGCGGTGTGTGCCGGTGTTTTGATCGGCATCACCAACGATCGCTTCGTAGAGGCCCGGTGGCTCTCGACCATTTCGGGCTGTCCACAGCAGCGTGTCCGCTCCGCGCCAGCGCGGCGCATCCGCATACCAGCCGTCGGAGCTGATTGTTGTCCACGCTCTGTCGCCGTTTCGGTCAAGCGTTGCAGACGCCGCAGATAACGAGTCGCGCAGGCGATCGAACAACGTCGTGAAGCTCGTTCCAAAGCCCTCTTTCGAACGTGCGTTGAGTAGAAACGGAATTGGATACGTTGCGGTTCGCTCGACAAAGCGGCGCATTCCGTAGCGCACATTCGTGTCACTACTGTTTGCAGCATCGGCGGCCCGTAGCATAAGCTGCGCGCCGTACGCGTAAGCAGTTTGCCCCAATGGGAATCGCGTGGTGGCGGTACTCCAGCGTGAGATAGGAATCAACGCCCCGTCCAGCGACGCAGCGCGAAGTACCAGCGGTGCCTCGGTACTGACGTTACGACCACTGCCGGTGAACTTGCTCTCGTAGTAGACCGCGAGCCCTTCCTTTATCCAGCTTGGCAGGAGCTGATTGGGGAAAAACAATGGGTTGCGTCCAAACACCGAACGCCCAACACCCCACAAACCACGTGCGCGATCGATATGAAAAATGTGCGCCAGTTCGTGTGTAATTACGAGTTCGAGCCAGTCGCTCTGAAAACGCAACTCCTGAATTGCTATCGGCGGCACCGCATAGACCACTACGCGGTTGTTCGGAAACACCTGCGCAAATCCATTCGACGCATCGGTGTTGTCAGCGAGAGCAAGATCTATTCTCCCCTTCGGCGTCACAAGCTCCCTGGACAGATTTGTGTATGCCTGCTCCGCCAATGATCCCGCGCGACGTGCAAGCGTCGAATCAGCAGCACGGAAGTGCACGCGGAAATGCGGGGTCGTGATTGTTCTTAGCGACCCCCGCGGGTCTACCTGGGCGCGAGCCACTATCGGCGACATCAGAAGCACAAGCACAGACAGCAACGCAGCGAACGAACTACGCGCAGCGAACGAACTACGCGCCGCAAACGAATCCCGCACAGCATACGATCCACCCACAACCCGAGGCGCGCCACTCTTCATCGTCCCCTCAGCTCGCGAAAATACCGTTCAAGACCGGCTACAATACCTTCCGCATAGCGACGTATATACGCCGGGTTCCGCATGGCTGCCTCCTGATCGGGCATCATTAGAAAAGCACCCTCCGTGAGCGCCGCGGGATACCAGCTTGGACGCGCCACCGCGAGGTTTTGATAGTGCACGCCCAGGTCGCGCAGGCCCAACCGGGGCATGAGCTCGAATTGCAGCGCACGAGCAAGCGGCTCACTCGAACCGTTAAAGAACAATGTGCTTGTGCCATTGTTAACAAAAGGATTTACACCGTCCGGCAATGCATTGAGATGTATCGACACGAATGCATTCGCATTACCTCGACGTGCAGTGACCCCGCGTTCGGTTAGCCCCACCGCGTCCTTCGTGGTTCGGGTCATCACTACTTGCGCGCCTCGCGATTTGAGCATCTCAGCAACCAACAGCCCCACCGGTAGCACCGCGTCTCCCTCGTAAAGCCCACTTGGACCAGTCGCTCCCGCCGGTGGATGACCAGGGTCAACGGCAATCGTCAATCCCGCAAGCGGGCGCGTCACGTCGGCAATTACCGGTGGCCTTCGCACGCGCAACACAAATGCACGTCGGTGTTCATCCCATAGCGACAGCCAACCGTAAACGGGGTGCGAAAGCGAGAGCGTGATGCGCACACGGTCGCTGGTCACCTGCTCCCAGTTCATGCGTCGAATCAGTGTGTCGTTGCCAATTATCGGACTTATTTCTGGATTGGCCTGCACACCGTACAGCGTCAATGTCAGCTTCTCAAAATCCGGCTCCACGATGAACGCAGGCTTCTCGCCCATCGGAATCACGAGATCTACCCAGCCTACGTCGGGAAGTACGCGGAAGCCGGACGTCACGCGCGCGGCCGACGCACTCCCGTCTGGCAAAGCGGTAATGTCACCGCTATCCACCCACACCTCGAGAGTTTCGTCCAGTTTTACTCTTGTGAATCCACCCCGGGCGCCGGTGATCTCGAGCACTGTGCCCGGAAAGAGGAGCCATTTGTAAGTGCCGTCGGGAATCGTTCTCGCATTCACCGTTCGGTCGGTGTCACTTCCAGCTGTGACCGACGTCTTAAGCATGCCGAGCGTCCGTACATCACTCCGCATCACAGAGGGAGCAGGCAGCGTCAACCGCACAGTATCAGCGTTGCGAGCTATCACGAGCCGAGCGCCCGCCGCCAGTACTCGCGCGGGAACATCCGTCACGAAAAATGTCGCGGCATCATCCTGGGTGCTCGACGTTGGTGTCGGCAATGACGTTCGTGCAGGGGGGACGCGTCGCTTCGATCCGTCGTCGCTTTCCACCGATACAGTCGCATTGAACGGCGCGCGCACTCCGACGCGAACAAACTCATTCATGCCCACACGCAACCCTCGACCTGGAATCACCGAACTGCTGTCCACCCTGAGCGCGCCGTTAGCAGGGAGCAAACGCCGGACGGGATAGCGTATGGTCACTCGACCTCGGGCCGTGTCCGCGTCACGCACCGCCACGAGATCGTATCGCGGCGCGGCTGCAGCGGGATTGGGCAGCCAACCAATAAACGATCCATTGGGAGCCACATCAACGGGAAATCCATTAATCGTCAATCGTGCGTCACCCGATCCGACAACGCCCAACACGAAATTTGAATCGCGACTAGTGATGATCTGATTGTCGGACGGATACTGAACGCGAATAGCGAGCGTCGCGCCGCTAATACGAGGGACCGGCAGCAGGGGAAGCACTTCCCGCACCGTTGCGTCGCGCAAGTCCGGACGGCCTGCAGACACGGACGACGACGCTGCGGAGGCGCACGCGCCCGCAAAGATGAGGACCGCGAGGAGGCTAAAATGTTGCTTCATCGACACAACCTGAGGAGCAGCATTTGACCGAAGCGTGAATCGGAGTCCATCTTTATCGTCAGGGCTGTGAGAATCTGGCGGTCGATCCTTTTCACAATCGTTATCATGGAGGTCGAAGTTCAGCATGGATTCAATCAACACGGCCTCACGCTAGTCTGAAATTTCTTCAACCGATAAACTCTATCAAAACCTGCGGACGACACATCCGTAGTGACTAAAACGTTTCAAGACGTGCCTGCCACGTGCCTGCCACGTTCCTGGCTCGTTCCCAACAATCAAATCCCGAACGCACCAGCCTGCCAAATGACTCTGTGACTGCTTCCGCTTCAATTCCCAGCCCGTCGCCAGATGGCGACACTCGAGTCGAGGCACGTGTATTTGCCCTCACTGACGTGGGTAGCACTCGGGAGCATAACGAAGACACCTTCCTCGTGGCTGATCTCGAATCCGGCATGCCCGTGGAGTTCGCTTCGGCACCGCGAAAAATCCTGACATCCGGTCATGGCCTCCTTTTTCTGGTGGCAGACGGTATGGGGGGAGCGGCTTCAGGCGAGCTTGCTAGCAGCATGGCAGGAGACACTGTCCTCGACGTTCTCCGCGAACAGTGGGTGAACTCCGGCAGCATCAGTGAGGATAATTTTGCGGAGGCGCTTCGTCAGGCTACCGATACGGCAAACAGTCGCATCCATCGTTTCGCTCGCGAGAATCCGGAGCATCGTGGTATGGGCACCACAGCCACCATTGCCGGCCTGCTTGGCGATCGTCTCTTTCTGGCCCAGGTGGGAGACAGCCGCGCTTATCTCATACGGGACGGTCAGGCGCAGCAGCTTACAAAAGATCAGTCGCTCATGCAGCGTCTCGTCGAAGCCGGCGAACTGACGCAGGACGAGGCCGACGCCAGCGACCGGCGCAACATCATCCTTCAGGCGCTTGGCCCCGATGCGCACGTCACAATCGACCTGACCCATCAGCAGGTTCGTCGTGGCGACACTCTCATAATTTGCAGCGACGGCTTGTCAGGGCTTGTCCGACCCTCTGAAATTGCCGATATCGCTTCCATGTCTCACGACGAGCGCGAAATATGTCAACGTCTGGTGGACAGAGCCAATGAGCTCGGCGGCCCGGACAACATCACGGTGATTGCCGTTCGTTTCGATGGCTCGTCGCTGCAGGAATCCAACTCCAGCGACGCGGTTGGCTATACCACTTTCCCGCTGCGCGGCACACTGTCCGACGAAACCCGGGAAGAACAGATCCCGCTTTCACCTTTTCGCAGCGACCCGACGCCTCCCTACGGCACAGCAATGCCGGTGCGCTCGCCGCTGGAGGAGGAATTTGCCCGGGCACGTGCGGCTGAACAGGACGCGCTCATTACACCCGAAGTCAGGCAATATCGTAAAAAACGGGTAGCTCCAATCCGCATCATTCTGTTCATTATCGCGGCGCTGGTAATCGTGTGGCTCTTCTTCCGATACTTCTGACGCCGCGCCCGCCGCGGACCACTTCAGTTCAATGAGCGCGTTTGGTTCGAAGCAGCGCACGCGCAGCGGCCTGTTGCATTACCCTGTCCCCGCCCCACGCACCAATATTCGCCGTGCCCGGCGCAACGTCTTCCGCAAATCTCGGATCACCAAACGAAACGAGAATTGCCCGACGCCCAAGCTTGTCGGCTTGCTCCACCAGGTTGCGCACCGAAGCAATTGATGTTGGCAACAGAAGATGACGTTCCTTGCCTGCTACATAGTCGGCGAACAGCGCGATCACCAGCGGACCACCACTCGCTGTCGAGGGAGCGTCTGTATGTCGCGCGTCATGTCCCGCTGCGCGAAGCGATTCCACGAATGCATTTGCCGGGTTGCGCGGGCTATTCCCTACAACATCGTCATCCACGACAGCTACTTCCGTTACGGTGCCGAGCGGTGGGAGTGATCCCTTATTAATCCGCAACACACGATCCGCGAGTAGTGCGCCCCACGCAGTGTCAGCGCCACTTGGACGACGCCAGTCGTTGGGAGGTGACGCCCACTGAGCCCACTTCAGACGTCGTCGCAAACTTTGCGTCAGATATTCCGGATCGAGTGTCCCGTCGTCACTGGCCCGTTGAATCGTCTCGAGTGTTTCGCGCAGATTCACCGGACGAAGCAACACGTCGCATCCAGCACGCAATGCCTGTACAGGCGCGTCGGCGGCACTACTACTCTCAGTGATTGCTGCGAGACTCATCGAGTCGGACGTGATCAGATTGTCGTACTTGAGCTGCTGTCTGAGCAACCACTGCAGCATCTCGCGCGACAACGTTGCCGGTGCACGACTTCCATCGAGCGATGGATAAGACACATGTGACGTCATGATGCTGGCAACGTTCGCTCTGATCGCCGCGCGAAAGGGCTGGAGATCGGAATCCTTCAATGTTTCTGCCGACGCGTCCACTTCTGGTTGCATTACATGCGCATCACGCGTTGCGCGGCCAATGCCGGGAAAGTGTTTAGCACACGCCAGCACGCCTTCAGCCTGACACGCTTCGATCCACGCAGTAGCCATTGGCGAAACGCGGCGCGGATCGTCGCCCATCGATCGGGTGCCCAGAGTCGGGTTCTCCCGCAGTAAGTCGAGATCGCACACCGGCGCGAGATTCCAATTAACACCCATCGTTCGTGCTTCGCGCGCAGTGAGACGTGCAGCCCGCCGCAACGACTCCATGTCGCCCGTTGCGGCTATTGCCGCGAGAGGTGGAAGCCCTGTTGCTCCGCTGAATTGCTGCCCTGCGCCACGTTCGAGTTCCGCCGCGATGAGAAGCGGATTTCGAGACCGAAGCTGAAGATCCTTTGCCAGCACGCGCACAGCGTCCTGCTCTCCGCCCACGAGTTGGAAGCCTCCCACGCCGAGCTCCAGCGCCTCATCGATCGCGTCGCGGGAACCGGCAAACCCGGAACCATTCTCCCACTCGATTGCCGGGATGAGAAGCTGCGCGAGATCCTCACGTGGTGAATTACTCATTTGTATAGAAACGTACCGCCAAGTTCGTTCATCCCCGAAAGCTAGAAGTTTGCGCCAGGTTTAGCCCTGGAGTAAGCACGCCGAGGACACGAGGCCCGGCCGCGCCGGTTGCACTGGGAAGATTCCCGGCAAGCCCACGTAGATGCAGATAGCCAAGAAGCGCGAAGGCCACCGCTTCCTTCGCTTCGCTGTCAAAGTACACGTCGTCGAAGCGTCGGACCTTAACCTGAGTCATCGCGCGCGAAAGCTCCAGCACAATCGCGTCGACGAGCGTGTAATTCTGTGATCCACCTCCGCTCAACAGCACTTCTTTTATGGGTTCGCTGATATATCGGCGATACTGATCGGCGATGGAGCGTGCCGTAAGCGATACCGCCGTTGCGACGATGTCAGCATCGCTCGCTTCCCGCCGAACGCACTCGGCGACAAACTCGTCCACCATTGCGGGCGAGAAAAATTCCCTACCGGTGCTTTTGGGAGGTGCCGCGCTGAAATACGGATGCTGGAGAAAATCGTCCACGATGGCTGGAATAGCCTTTCCAGTCGCGGCAAGCGCGCCATCTCTGTCGAAGCTCCAGGAAGGACGGACGCGACGCACCACTGCATCGATCACTACCACGCCGGGGCCGGTGTCGAACGCGCGCACAGCGTTTCTGCCGCCCACTCCTGCCTCAGCTGCGCTCCCCAGGTCTGGGGGAACTACTGTGACGTTACCTATGCCGCCAAGATTCTGCAGTGCACGGAATGATGTGCCGTGGGCAAAAAGCATCGCGTCGGCCATTGGCACGAGCGGCGCACCCTGACCACCCGCCGCAACGTCGCGCGCACGAAAATCAGACACGACCGTGCACGACGTTCGCTCCGCGATTCGGGCCGCATCTCCAATCTGCCATGTACTGTGACCGGGCTCATGCCAGATTGTGTGCCCATGCGAGGCTATAGCCGCGACGTCTGCTGCCACCACCCCGCCAACCTCCATGGCGCTCAAGGCCGCCTCCGCGAGCCAGTTACCGAGCTCTGCATTGAGACGGCAATAGTCCTGCGCCGAACCACCCTGCATGGCTGCTTCCAGCGCTTCTCTCTCCTGCGCGGAGTAGGGACGGTGCGAGTAGCCAACCAGCTCGGCATTCACGCCATCAGCATCTTCCCACAGCGCGTCGGCGAGTGTGATATCGGCGCACGGAGTGTCGACAAACGGAACCTCGGCGCGCGTCACGTGGGCGCGCGGACCGGTTGCGCGCGGACTAAACCTGGCCACCGCCGCAGAAATTCCGTCCAGCGAGGTGCCGGACATCAGACCGGTCACCAACATGTCCGCGGCGGGCCGAGCAGTTGCGCCTGAGCTACTCACGAAGCGGACGACTGCTCGGTCGAGCCCTCAACAGGACTAATCGCTACTGGCGGCGGCGGTGTGTCGATCGCACGCCGTACGGCGCCCCCGGCCCGGTCGAGGCGCTCCTGAGCGAAATCCCCGTCCACTCCCAGTGCATGCATCACGATGGCGCGCTTCACAACTCCGCCCGCCCTCGCCAGGTAGTGGCGTGCCAACTCCCGTGACACGCCCGCCACCTCCATCATCATTCGCTCGGCGCGGTCGGTAAGCTTGGCGTTGGTGGCCCGAAGGTCGACCATCAAGTTGCCGTAGCTCTTGCCGATGCGGATCATGGCGCCGGTAGTAATGGTGTTAAGCACGAGTTTCTGGGCAGTGCCCGCCTTCATGCGGGTCGAACCGGTGAGTACTTCTGGCCCGACTATGGGGAGAATCAGGATGTCCGCCGCGTCGCGCATGGCCTGTGGAGGCATACTGCAGGCGACTAGTGCCGTCTTCGCGCCTCTACGTTTTGCTTCCTGAAGTGCGCCGAGGACATACGGAGTCGTCCCGGAAGCAGCAATGCCAATCACGACATCGCTCTGCCCGACCTTGTTTTTCACCACGTCCTCCGCCCCGCCGGCCGGATTGTCCTCTGCACCCTCCACCGCGGTCCGCAGCGCTCTGTCGCCGCCAGCGATGCAGCCAACCACCATCTCCGGCGGCGTCCCGAAGGTGGGCGGACATTCGCTGGCATCGAGCACTCCCAGTCTCCCGGATGTGCCGGCGCCTACGTACAGCAGACGCCCTCCGGAGCGGAATGCACGCTCCACCGCGTCGATGGCTCGGGCAATTTCAGGGCGCTGAGAGGCAACCGCGTCCGCCACCAGCCTGTCCTCGCGGTTTATGAGATCGACTATCGCGTCGGCCGTCGCCAGATCAATGTCGACAGTTCGCGGATTACGACGCTCCGTCGTACGCAGGTCGGGCCGGTCGATATTGTCGGAATGGCTCTCGATAGCGTCGGTAGTTGAAGGGAGCAATGGCTCCATTAGCTTGATTGCAGGTAAATTGCGGTTAATGAGTCGTCGGGCATCATGGCAAGTTAAAACGATGGTCGACGACACCGGTCCCCCTCCCGCCCACTCAAATGCGCATGATAGATCGAAGCAGAGCGATACTCCGCGGCCTTGTGGCGTTCTCAATCGGCACCGCCACAATATCCTGCGCCCCCGCGAACACCGCGGACAATACGGCTAACGGCAAAGTTGCCTCCACGGGACCACAGCCGGCACCGGCCATCCCAGCTCGGGTCCCGGCCCATTTTCCCGCCGGCTGGCATCTGAGTGCGGGTGAAAAGGCGACGTTTGCGCCCAACGCAATGGCAGTGAGCAACAGCCCGGAAGCCAGCGCTGCCGCGGCAGAGATACTCGCGGCGGGCGGCAATGCAGTTGACGCCGCAGTAGCGCTCGGATTTGCGCTCACTGTAGCCTGGCCAGAAGCCGGCAACATCGGCGGCGGCGGGTATATGGTGATCCGCCTGGCTGACGGCAGAAGCGTCGCCATCGACTACCGGGAAATTGCGCCCTCGGCTGCAAGCCGAAACATGTATATCGACGCCAACGGGAAGCTCACCGACAAGAGTATCTACGGACACCTTGCGTCCGGTGTGCCGGGCTCCGTTGCCGGGCTGGCCGAGGCGCTGTCGAAGTTTGGAACGATGCCGCTTTCGGAGGTGCTCAAGCCAGCCATCAGGCTGGCGCGCGACGGGTTTGTTATCGACAGTGCGCTCGCCGGTTCAATCGCCCGCGGAAAGGGCATGGTGACGAAGTACAGCAGCGCGGTCATGCCGTATTACCCCAACGGTGAAGCCCTGCAGACTGGTGCGACGCTGGTACAGCCCGATCTCGCGCGCACGCTCGAAGCAATCGCTCAAAACGGCGCAGCGGCGTTTTACAGCGGGTGGATCGCCGACTCGCTGGTGGCCGAACAGAAGCGGGGTGGCGGCATCATCACCAAGGCCGACTTGGCGAACTATAAAGTCGTTGAGCGGGAGCCGATCAAAACCACGTTTCGCGGATACACGCTGCTCTCAATGCCTCCGTCGTCTTCTGGTGGAGTAACGTCGGCGGAAGCGCTCAACATTCTCGAGCAGTATCCATCGCTCCCGTCATATGGCAGCACGGAGTGGTTCCACTTGCTGGGGAGCGCTTATCAGCGCGCGTTCATCGATCGCAACGAAAAGATTGCCGACCCTGCCTTTGCCGACGTTCCGGTCGAGCAGTTGACCAGCAAGAGCTACGCGAAGGCACTGCAGCAGACAATCGACAAAAGTCGCGCAACTCCGACCTCCAAGCTCAAGACCATGATGGACTCAGCTACGCGCACTCCAGTGCACACAACGCATTACTCGGTGGTGGACAAGTTTGGAAACGCAGTATCAAACACCACGACGCTCAACAACGGTTGGGGAAGCGGTGTGTGGGTTCGCGGCGCGGGCTTCATGATGAATGACGAGATGGATGATTTCGCCGCACAACCTGGCACCGCGAACATGTTTGGACTGGTGCAGGGCGAGGCCAACGCGATCGAGCCTGGCAAGCGGATGCTCAGTGCAATGTCACCGACTATCGTGCTGGACAGCAACAGCCGGGTGTTGCTCGTTGTTGGTGCTGCGGGCGGGCCGACGATAATCACCGGCACAAGCCAGGTAATCCTCAACGTCATTGAAAATCGCATGACTTTGATGGACGCAATGCGTGCTCCCCGCATTCACCATCAGGCGTTGCCTGATTCGCTCACGTTCGAGGATGGCGGGATCGAGCCGGCGGTGCTCGACTCACTCAAGGCGATGGGTCACGGAATGCGAAAGTTGCGCGCGTTGGTGAACGTGAACGCAATCATGCGCGTGAATGGAGGCTGGGAGGGAGTGCCAGAGCCGAGGCGCTCGGGCAAGGCCGTGGGGAACTGAAGAGGTTAGCCGATATGGGAGCGCCGGTTTCGATACAGCGGTGCGGAATTCGCTCGATTCTCTAATTTTGCGTCGTCGTCAAAAGGGCTGGGACCCCGGGAGACTGCTCCTTCCTCCTCGGGTCTCTCTCCGGTCAAAGACACACAGACCCGTTGGTCGACAACCACGTTACTCGCACCTGAGAAACTGGCCACACGTACATTGCGTGAGCGCTGCTGCAAATTGAAGGTTTGAAGTGTGTTGCTCGTAGCCGGTATCAAGCATATCGTTGATATGTATGGGTACCAATACAATTCCCGCCACCAGAGTTATGACGGCTGCGCGCCGTCTGGTTCGTGCACTTTCGGGTTCAGCCCGCGCTGTTGAGGGCAGTACGGGAATCAGTGGGGCGCAGTTGTTTCTATTGCGTACGCTTGCCAACAGCTCTGCCGCGATAAGCATCAACGAATTGGGTGAGCAAACGCTCACCCACCAGAGCACGGTGTCAGGTGTCGTTTCTCGACTTGTCGAACGCAAGCTTGTGCGTCGAACGCGTGCGACCGACGATGCTCGTCGGAGCGATGTGGCGATCACGGCACGAGGCCGTGCCCTGCTCAAGGCGGCACCACCAACGGTGCAGACCCAGCTCGTCAACGGCCTTGCGCACATGACTGCTACGCAACGCGAAACACTTGCCAACGCATTGGAGATATGGCTCGCCGCTGCGGGTTTGGCCAATGAGAGTGCGGGAATGTTTCACGAAATCGAGGACAGCGCGGACACCGGAGTGGATACTGGCGATAGCGCGCGCAGGCGCGGTTCATGACTCGAAAACCCGAAGGCAATGCCCCTGCCGATGCTGGTGAAAGCGCCCGCGACGAAGACGCAATCGCTGTAGCACCTAGCCTTGAGTTAAACGAGATGTATGTAACTGCGGATCATCGAGTGCCCGATGAATATCGGCCGGTTGATCGTCGCACAGTATTCGTAAGCGCTCTGGCAATTCTGATCGCACTTGGAGCGGGACTAACGGCACGCATCCTCGTCAACCTGATCGGCCTGATCACTAATCTCGCCTTCTTTCATCGAGTGAGTTTTTCGTTCGCTTCGCCTGCTGATGCCAACGTGGGTCTCGAGGTACTGGTCATTCCCGTGATTGGAGCGCTGGCTGTTGGCATAATGGCGCGTTATGGCTCAACGGCAATTCGCGGACACGGCATTCCGGAAGTCATGGAAAAGGTGTTGCACGGCGAAAGTCGGATTCCGGCGCGCGTAATGTTTCTTAAACCGATCTCCGCAGCAATCGCCATTGGCACCGGTGGGCCATTCGGTGCCGAAGGGCCAATCATCGCTACCGGTGGTGCAATCGGCTCGATGCTTGGTCAACGCATTCATGTCAGCTCCGACGAGCGAAAGATACTGCTGGCCGCCGGCGCTGCCGCTGGCATGGCCGCGACTTTTGGGAGCCCGGTAAGCGCGACTCTACTGGCGGTGGAACTCTTGCTGTTCGAGTATCGCCCGCGTTCGCTGATACCTGTGGCACTTGCCTCCGCCGTTGCAGCTGCTGTTCGAATTGCATTTGAAGGCACTGCACCAGTCTTCTCCGTACCTCCGTTCATTCAACCCGGCGGTGAAGCCCTTGCCGTATACGTATTACTAGGCGCGTTCATTGGGTTGTTCGCAGTCGGTGTCAGTCGCATCACATATAAAATTGAAGATGCATTTGAGCGATTGCCTGTGCACTGGATGTGGTGGCCAGCGATCGGTGCGATAGCAGTTGGCGTGTGTGGCTACTTCGAACCGTTGATTCTCGGCGTTGGATATACTACCATCGACGCGATACTTTCAGGCGCAATTGTTGGCCGCGCGCTGCTCCTGCTCGTTGTACTCAAGTTCATCGCATGGTCGATCTATCTGGGAAGCGGCACCAGCGGTGGAACGTTGGCCCCTCTATTCATCATTGGTGGAGGCGCAGGTGCGCTGATAGGAGCGGCTATCGCCACGATGGCGCCATCGCTAGGCGTTGATCCGCGTGTTGCTGCTCTCGTCGGTATGGCGGCCACGTTTGCCGGCGCTTCACACGCACTGCTGACGTCAGTGGTGTTTGCATTCGAAACCACAAGACAACCGGTTGGCCTGTTGCCGTTGCTTGGCGGTTGCACGGCGGCATATCTCACTGCCCTGTTGCTGAGCAGGCATTCGATAATGACGGAAAAGCTCGCACGGCGTGGCACACCTGTGCGCACGGAGTATGAGGCCGATCACCTGGTTCACGTAATCGCGCGCGACGCTGCAACCCGAAATGTTGTGTCGTTGGGGGCTAACGAGCTGGTGTCCGATGTGACGCAGCGACTCGATACCGAGATAGCGAATTCACATCAGGGTTTTCCCGTAATAAACGCCGAAGACCTGCTGATTGGCGTCGTAACGCGCCGCGATCTGTTTGCCGCTTCCGCGTCCAGTCGAATTTCGGATGTGATACGTCGGGCTCCCGCAGTTGTTTATGGGGACAGCACACTACGCGACGCCGCAGACTTGATGTTGACCGAGGGTGTCGGCAGGCTTCCGGTGGTCGAGCGATCCAGTCCGCGCCGAGTCATTGGCATACTTACACGAGGTGATCTCCTCGCAGCACACGCGCCACGCCTTGCAGCCAATCGTCGTACTGCCAAAGCCCCACAATCGGGATAGGGAGTCGGAGGACTGAGCCTCCGACTTCCCTCCCACACCACCGGACATGCGGGTCCGCATCCGGCGGTTCGAAAAGTTGAGGTTATGAGGGTCCGAGAAGCGGTACACCAAGTGATTGGAAGTACGCTTTCGGAAAAG
>JBBSTN010000050.1:0-14159 GCA_038235845.1 Gemmatimonadales bacterium
AGCCATCGTAACAGCAAGAGCTCAACACCGCACACAAGGAACAGTGTGATTCCAGTTTCGACAAATGCTATTCGATAAAAAGCCGCTGGAACCCGAATCATACGGCTCAACAGAAAGCGACTGCCAAGGATGGCTCCCATCCATCCGAGAGCAAGCGCTGTGATTGGAGCGAAGCTCTCGACCAGATCGGCGCTCAACAAACCCGCCACCTGCGGCCCGAGCAAAATGCCGAGAATAATGTACTCGGCCCCGGAAACGATAAGTAGACGTTTCCCGATCCAGTCGAATGCGACATGGGCCGCGAGATATGATCCCACAACCAGCAACACCAGCGCTAGCGCAGCAGACATCGTTCCTGTGCGTTAACGCGATGGGAGTGGCAATACGGAATCGGCCATCGCCGAAACCGAAATTGGTGCGCTTCTGCCCAATATGATGAGACGTTCGGGCACTTCCTGGTGAACTCCAGCCAGTACACGTTTACCATCTGGCGAAACCATGTAGCGAACAAATCGTTCTGCGAGCGGACCGTTCACCGCTTTTGCCGGAATGCTCATCCGGAGACCAATTGGACGACCCTGCACGAATACGTGTGAGCCGGTCGGACTCCCGTAAACACTCACCTTCGCCGCGGCATATTGCACCGCGTAAGCGGGATTGCCAAGGTCGACAGCCGAAGGCAGACGAAGATAAGAGAGCCCGGAGTTGAGGGCGAACGATTCATAACACCAGATGAAGTCGGCGTCGCGCCGAGCGAGCGATGCAACAAGCGAATCTCGCGTGCCTGTCGGCATCACGGTACTGGCCGCTTCGAGCTTCGCAGCGAGGCCATCGTCTCTGTAATACCTCTCCGCCAAACTCATGGCCAGCAGCACGTCGCTGCCGCTTTTCTCCCGCATGGGATCAGCCCGCACGACGCGTGATTCGCGTTTGGAAAGAATTTTTCTCCAGTTTGTGCTGTCTATGGAGGTCGCCGAGCCAACGCTGTCGAGATATGCGATCACTACCCGGTCGACGGTGGCCTGAACCGACCACGAAACATCGCTGGAATCGACCACAAGCAGAGACATCGTGGCCGCGTCGAGCGCGAATACATCAGTTCCGTCGCGTCGATATGAGTTGATATCGCCGGAAAAGCCAAGTGTGTCGAGCACTACGCGCACAGCCTCTCGTTTCGCGAAACTGTCGGCGACAACCCTGAGCGCATCTGCCGCTCGCGGAGTTGTCCGAATGGTGAGAGTGGCGTCGCTGGCGATCCTGTTTATTAGGCCAACAGTATCTCGCGCAGCGGCCAGCACCGAATCTCCCGTGGTGGGCTGAGGAACCGTATTGTCTGAGCAGGACAGGGCCGCGAATACGAAAATCCCTGCTAACCAGCGCATCGGCCGGAGATCAGCGATTTTCACGAGTCTCCTCGGGTTGACGCTGTACCCCCGACAAGCTCGTCGCAGGTGAGTCGTATTGTCCGTTAACATTGTGAAGAACATTACAGGAGGAAACTGAGCGGAAGCGAATTACGGCCGGTTGCGCCGAAATCCTGGTGCGGGACAGGTCGAAGGGCATTTTCAAGCTTAGGCAATGCGCATACATCCGCCAACAACGGCAACACAATGAGAGCATTCGAGAAACGCCTTAGCTTCATGATCGGAGCTTCATTCGCAGCGGCCACGACAGTGGGAACATCCTGTCGATGGCACGCAGAGTGCACACGCAAAGTGCACACGCAAAGTGCACACGCAAAGTGCACACTATGTAATACGACCTCTCCTACGAAAATATTCCGGAAACTTTACACCCATGTTAAACCGTTGAGTGAATTGCCCAAGTTCCCACCCGCTCATTATCCTTTTGAGGGACTCTCAGTGAGGGGGCACAACACGAGCTATGCAGGAGGCGTAATCGAAGAGGAACAAGGTTCAGTCAAGCGTCGCCGTGTGCTCGTAGTAGACGACCACGGTGATAGTGTGGACTGGCTTACCCAGATGCTGATTGCGGACGGTCATGAGACTGCTGTAGCGTATAATGGAGCCGAAGCAGTCCGAATGGCCGAAGCATTTCGTCCGGACGTGGCGATATTGGATCTCGGGCTGCCCATTCTTACCGGTCACCATGTGGCGCGGCTCATCCGGTCACAGCCGTGGGGGCGCGAAATGGTATTGATCGCTCTGACGGGGTGGTCGGCGGGCGAGGACAAGCGAAAGTCGGCGGAAACCGGAATAGACATACATCTTGTGAAACCCGCGGACGCAAAGGAACTCCGTCGTCTTGTAAACGAGACAGCCAGAAAGGCGAAGGTCTGACCTTACTGCGGTGACGTAACGAGCCGCATTCCGGTCCAGACTGCCAGAAGACCTCCCAGCATCTGTACGGCGACATTGATAGCGGCAAAGGGCCACGCTCCGATGCGCATCAGTTCCACCGTCTCGTAGCCAAACGCCGAAAATGTCGTGAAGCCGCCCAGCACACCGG
The DNA here is from genome assembly GCA_038235845.1 of Gemmatimonadales bacterium. Lineage (GTDB taxonomy): Bacteria > Gemmatimonadota > Gemmatimonadetes > Gemmatimonadales > Gemmatimonadaceae > Gemmatimonas. The sequence continues at coordinate 2,470 of JBBSTN010000050.1, forward strand.
CAAAGAGGAAAAGCCTCGCTTCGACGGAGAGCGGATGGAAGACGTTGGCCCATCCAGCGAGATCCCGATAAGCAGGCATCCGACGAGATTTACCGCCAGAGTACCTATCGGAAAACTGACGCTCGAATCGACGGGGCCGGCAAACAGTGTGGCCGCAAACGAGCTCGACAGGAACCTGGCGATGGATCCGATAAATCCGCCCCTTCCTACCAGAAGTATCGCGCGCAGATTCATCGCTGAAGCGACTATATAGGCAGCAGCCTGGCGATTACGCCGGGTGGTGTTGCTGGTCGCCTCTAGCAATTCAGTCGCGGCAACCAATGGGCAAATAGACGATATTCGGGGTGAGATCACCCTGGAATCATAGATGGACGACGCGACCCCCCGCCAGAGTTTGGCCGAGCAGTGAAAAAGTCAGCGCAATTTGTTGGCGTTATCAAATTCGCACGCTGCCGACTGGCAATCACGAGCATCTCGTCGGCGCGGAAATGACGGCATGGGAATATATTCGGACTTATGACGAGCCCGCCTCACCCAATGAGACGCACACTACCGTTCCCCGGCGATGGGGAGATGGCCGAACGCTCGCGAAAATTCGATTGGAGCACCACGTCGCTGGGCGATGTCGACGGCTGGAGTCCATCACTAAGAAGTAGCGTGCAGACGGTCATCGAATCGCCTTTTGCGATGTGCATAATGGCGGGTGCAGAAAGGATACTTATCTACAATGATGCTTACCGTTCGGTGCTTGGAGCGAAAAATGAATCCGCTCTTGGGTCGCCCGCTGCGCAAGTATGGTCGGATAGGTGGCATGCTTTAGAGCCTCGGCTTCAGGGAATTCGTACCAGCAATCAGCACCCTGTTGAGTCGAACGTCGAGTTTCAGATTTCTCGCGAAGGCATGGCGGCAGACAACGGATTTTTCATCAATTCGTTTAGTCCTATCCGCAACGAAGACGGCTCGATTGCGGCGACGCTTATCGTCGCGGTGGAAACCACAAAACAGATTTTGCTCGAGCAGGAGCTGATCTCGTCGCGCCGAGAAGCCAGGCAGGCAGAGGAGTTGCTGCTCTCAGTGTTTGCACAAACACCAGCGTTCCTCGCGATACTTCGGGGCGAAGATCATCGGTATGAGTATGTCAACAATGAGTATATTCGGCTTGTTGGCCGCAACGATCTGCTGTCACTCACGGTGGGTGAGGCTTTTCCAGAACTTCGCGCGCAGGGATACGTGGCACTTCTCGACGAAGTGTACCAGAGTGGAAAGTCAGTGCAGCGGCGGGAAACCCCGGTTGTCATTGCGAATTCGGATTCCGGTAACGTGCAGAATCTATTCCTCGATGTCACGTTTCAACCTCTCAAAGGAGGGTCGGGTGAGACTGACGGAATAATAGTGTTCGGCCTCGATGTGACATCACCAGTAGCCGCACGACTCGAAATCGAAACTTTGCTGAACGAAAGCAAAGCAGCATTGCTCGAGGCCGAGCGAAGTGAATCCCGCTACCGCTTTCTCGCGGAGTCCATTCCGGTGCATGTGTGGACTGCGACCGCTGATGGTATGCTCGACTTTGTAAGCGAGCGCACAGCGAGCTATCTCGGTTTCTCTCCCGACAGGTTGCTGCGGGAAGGATGGATGGATGCACTTCACCCGGAAGATTCAGACCGGGCCACCAGGCAATGGATCGCGAGTGTGCAGAGTGGCGCTGATTACGAGATTGAGTTTCGGCTATGGAGCGCTGAACACATTGGTTATCGCTGGCATCTGGTGCGGGCAACCCCGCAACGAGACAGCGAAGGAATGATACTGCACTGGTTCGGGAGCAATACCGATATTCACGAACGGAAGGCGCTCGAGTCAGAGCTCAAGAATCTCACCCGCCAGGCGCAGGAGGCCAATCGCAGCAAAAGCGACTTTCTCAGTGCGATGAGTCATGAACTGCGCACTCCGCTGAACGCGATCGGTGGATACGCACAGTTGCTGGAACTCGGTGTTCGCGGACCTATTACAGAAGAGCAGAAGGTTGACCTGCGACGAATTCAGCGAAGCAAGACGCATCTTGACGGCTTGGTTAGCGGCGTCCTTGACTTCGCAAAGATGGGATCGGGTGAGATCGAAATCCGCTCAGGCGCCATTCACGTCATGACTCTGCTCGGGTCGGTCGTCGATATGGTGCGACCTCAGCTCGCCGAACGCGGCCTGACGCTCGCTCCGTGGGACGTGCCCGAGACTCTGGAGGTAATTGGCGACGAAGATCGAGTGCGTCAGATTCTTCTCAACATCGTCGCGAATGCCGTTAAATTCACCCCGGAAGGAGGCGTGATTTCATTTGCGGTTTCGTCCGACTCCGGTAACGTCGTCATCAGTGTAACAGACACTGGTATCGGTATCGCGGAGGAAGAACTGGAGAGAATGTTCGAGCCGTTCGTGCAGGCAAAGTCTCCACTGCATGTGGCTGGGGTCGGCGTTGGCCTTGGCCTGGCCATCAGCATGCAGCTAGCCCGGGCAATGGACGGCGACATTAAAGTCAGCAGTACTCCCGGTAATGGTTCGACTTTCGCGGTACACCTTAAAAAGTCGCGCTGATCTGATCTAACAACAAGAACATCATATATGCGTTCACTGAGTCCCTATCGTTCACTCCCTGCCGAAACTCGTGTCCGGCTTGTAATGCACGCAATTCGTGCGAGTCCTGCATCAAGAGCTTCGTACGTTGCCAGACTGGTCTCGCGCGGTGGAGGCTTTCGCGCGGTAACTCTTTCGGCTTGGCCAGTTGAGCGGCTTGCAAAGGAAGTGGTTCGGCTCAACGTGGAAAGTGCGCACGATGAGTTGGAGCTCCTGCAGCTACTGTATGTCGATCTGGAACCTGCGATCCAGAGCACGTTTCTCGACGCGGCAGGAGTGACACACGACAATGGAAAAATTGCTGACGATCTTGATGCTCCGTATGCAGACGTGGCAGCGGTAAAAGCAGGTGCAGAGGCAGTTGTTTCTGCGCATGGGCCGGACGGACGGAGATATCTTTCCACGATCGCCAGATATGGCGCTTCGGCGTGGCCAGGTATCGTCGACTTCAATACTGAAGCGGGTATTGAAAGCTAGAACAGCGTAAATTGTAGAGCGATACTTCCCCTGGCATCCCTCCGGAGTACTACATGAAGTCATCCTGTGGCGCACTTCTGTTCTTTGTTCTCGCGTCGCCGCTCGCATCACTGGCTGGCCAAAATGCGGCCGCAGCAGCGTCGCAAAACGCGCAGTCGTGGGACCCGCAACAGATCCTTCGCACGGAAACATTCGTGAAGCCGCCAGCTGACGTCGAGCGCATGATCATGGCGCCGCGGGTGGATATTTCATTCACGTCGCCGTCGCCCGACAGATCCTGGTTTCTTCGCACCGTTGGCGATGATCGGGGTGATATCATGTCGTACGGTAAGCCGCACATCTATCTCGCCGGCTTGCAGGTGGATCCTAAAGCCAATCGCGCTCGAGCACTGACTACCAGCACGCGACGTGGTCTGACGCTTATCAATCCGCAAACGGGCGCGACAAGGACGATTTCGACTCCGGCGGGAGCAACCCTTTCCGCACCGGTGTGGTCTCCGACGGGTGGCGGGATCGCCTTTATTGCCAATTTCGATAATGCGTCGTACGCGTATGTTGCGGACGTCGCCAGCGGCAGGTCCACGCGAGTTTCCAGTTCGCCCCTCCTCGCCACACTTGTTACGTCGATCACATACTCCGATAACGGCAAACAGCTTTATCTGGTTACCGTTCCAGATGGGCGCGGCTCTGTTCCCGTTCGCGGTCGCGACGGGGTGGCAGATGGACCACTTGTTCGCCTCACCGAATCGCGCGCGGTTCCGCAGCCCGTTCATGCAAGTCTGCTCGAAGATCCCTTCGACAAGGCTCGGCTTCGTTACTACAGCACGGGACAGTTGGCGGTTGTCGACGTGTCCGGAAAGGGATTCACGCGAATAGGTTCGCCGCGCATGATCAGATCGATCGATCCCGCTCCCGACGGTTCGCACATCCTCGTGACGGTTATGTCCGAGCCGTTTTCATATCTGGTGCCGATAAGTGCATTCGGGTCGACACCGGAGCTGTGGGATTCGAAGGGAAAGTTGGTGACAACGATTTCCAGTTCGCCGCTGCGCGAAGGTGCGCAGGCCGACGGAGCAGGAGCCACGCCGGGAGCGCGCGGTAGTGCACCTGATACGTCGAGGCGTTCGCTGTCATGGAATCCTGCGGGTCCGGGACTCGTTTATCTGCAGTCTATCTATGCCCCGGCCGCCGCGACGTCGACAGCCGCCGCCGGCGGGAGGGCGGGGCGCGCAGGCGGTGCCGCGGGTGCTGCGGGTGTGGGTGCCGCGGGTGCACGCACCGCCGCCGGACGTTCCGGTGGCAACAACCGACCACAGCCAACAGCGGTACGGTATGTCAGGTGGACAGCTCCATTCGGGCCCAACGACACCACTACACTATATCGGGGCGGCCCCTCGATGAATGCGGTTGTTTACAGCGACGACAGCAGCACGATGTTTGTGAGCGACAGCGGGTTCGTCACGGCCGTTCGTGTTGGCGATCTTCCCAACCCGGACCAGTCGAAGCAGCACCGACTTCCGCGCGGAGTGACTATGCCAGCTGGCGGAGGCTTCGGCGGCGGTGGCGGCGGCGGCGGCGGATTCGGACGAGGTGGCGGTTCGCCCGACAGCTCGAATGTGACGGGGCAGCTGCTCATGACTCGTGCTCCAGGCGGTCAACAGCTCGTCGTCCTCGGCAGCGATCAGAAAACCGCTGTGGTATCTGGAGTGCGTTCTCCGGGAGAGCAGTGGTACAATCAGGGGCCGCGTCCCTGGGTCGACAAGCTCGACATGGAAAACGGCACGCGAACTCGCGTCTTCGAAAGCGCATCCGATGCATTCGAAGAGTTTGTCACCCCGCTCGATGACAATCTTACAAAATTTATCTTTACACGGGAGTCGCCCACTGTCGTTGCTGACGCCTGGGTTCGTGACGTTACCGCGGGCACGACCAAACAGTTGACGCACAACGTTGACGTGGCGCCCGATGTATCCGGCGCCATCAGTAAACGTTTGCAGGTGACTCGTCCTCGCGACGGCGCACGGATCTGGGTGGACGTCACGCTCCCGAAAGACTGGAAGCCCGGTACCCGGTTGCCAGGCATCATCTGGTTTTATCCGCGTGAGTACTCGTCAACTGCCGAGTACGAACGCTCTCGCTATTCAACGAACATCAACCGCTTTCAGGCCGTACCGTCGCTTCGACCTGCGTCATCCACAAGGATCTGGGCGTCTCAGGGATACGCTCTCATCGAGCCAGACATTCCCATATTTGGCGACAGCGGCCGCATGAACGACAATTACACGCGCGACCTCAAGGAGAATCTCGACGCGGTCCTGGATGCAGTAGTCGATGCCGGATATGTTGACCGCAACAAGATGGGAATCGGAGGCCACAGCTACGGGGCATTCAGCACGGTGAACGCAATGACTCTCGTTCCGTACTTCAAGGCGGGCATTGCGGGAGACGGAATGTACAACAGAAGTCTCACTCCATTCGGCTTTCAGAGCGAGCGTCGAAACTTCTTCGAGGCGCAGGATATGTACCTGGACATGTCTCCATTTTATCGCGCCGACAAGATCGCTGGTGCGCTGTTGATGTATCACGCACTCGAAGACCAGAACCAGGGTACAGCGCCGATGAGTTCAACGCGCATGATGGCGGCGTTGCAGGGACTGGGCAAGCCGGCCGCGCTTTACATGTACCCATATGAGGATCACTCCGACGCCACCTACGCCACCGATCTCGATCTCTGGGCTCGCTGGCTGGCATGGTTCGATGTATACGTGAAGAACGCGAAACCAGTCAACGCCGCTATCGTTCCCTAGAGGACAGAATGTACTTGCGCGCTCTCTCTCTGCGACTCCTGGGCGGCTTCCTGATGACGGTATTTCCGCAGATGGCGAGTGCGCAGGTTGATGTTATACGAGGGCGCGTCACAAATCCCGAAGGCACACCACTTGGCAATGTTCGCGTAACCGCAACGTCGATTCCCGGCAACGTGACTCGCGAGGCGCGCACTAATGGCGGCGGCGGTTTCCAGATCGCATTTCCCGGCGGCGCGGGCGATTATATGATGGGCTTCGCGCTCGTTGGTTATACGTTCAGGCAGTACGAAATAAAGCGGACCGCTGACCAGGATGTACTTGTCGCCGATGCTCGTCTCGCGGCGGTTCAACTCGACACCGTTACGGTAATTGCACCCGTTCAACAACGGGTAAGCCGAAACAGCGGAACGCCAGATGTGAGTGGCACTGAGCGCGCGGTTAGTAGCAACGTATTGCCTGCCGATCTCCAGGGCAATATTGCCGCGATGGCCGCGTCGCTGCCCGGAGTGACGCTTATACCCGGGCTCGATGGTGCAGCAGATGGATTCTCTGTTCTTGGTCTTGGCGCTGATCAGAACAGCGTAATGCTTAACGGCGTGCAGTATGACGGCAATGGTTTACCGCGTGATGCGAATATCTCCAGCTCGCTCGCTACATCTCCCTACGATCCGTCGCGCGGCGGCTTCAGCGGAGCACAGTTCAACGTTTCGTCGCGTGGCGGAAGCTCGAATTATCGGACACGCGGTTTGAGCCTCGTGGCAAATGCCCCGCAGTTTCAGTGGACTGATCCCGCTGCACGCGCGCTCGGTACCGAGTATACGAATGTTTCGCTCGGCGGTGTAGCATCCGGCCCCATCAAACTCAACAAGGCGTTTTACAACTCCTCGTTTCAACTTGGCCGGCAGTCTCGTGACAACTCCTCTCTGTTGACAGCAGGCGCACTCGGTTTGCAAACGGCGGGCGTCAGCATCGACTCTGTCACAAGGTTTCTTGCGCTTCTGGATGAGAATGGAATTCCGCAAACGGGTGGCCCCACAGGTGCTAGTCGCATCAGCGACAACGCGTCTTTTCTCACCAGCATCGATATTTCGCCGCCCAACTCGTCGAGTGGCAGTTCTTACGGGATGTCGGTGAACGGTAACTGGAATCGCTCCAGTCCGGTCGGTGGCGGCGCAACTTCGTTGAATTCAGCCAGCGGTGATCGCACGAGTTGGGGAGGAGGATTGCAGCTTCGACAGAACCGATACATCGGTTTGCTGTTGAGTGAAACCAATGCTGGCTTCAACTACTCGAATAGCGGAGGGCATCCCTACCTCGATCTTCCGGGTGGGCGGGTGCGTGTCAACTCCGTTCTCGATGGCGGGGCAAGTGGCGTGCAGAATCTGTCGTTTGGAGGTGCCCAGGGTCTCAACTCGCACTCGACCTCGCTTGGCAGCACAATCTCCAACACCCTTTCCTGGTTTGACAATGCCAACAAGCATCGCATCAAACTCAATTCAGAAATCCGCTACAATGCCAGCGAACAGGAGTCTTCGTACAATCTGCTTGGAACGTTTGTCTTCAATTCGCTCGAAGATTTGCACAACTCCCGCCCATCGCTATTCTCCCGTCAGCTTAATTCCCCACGTCGCTCGAGTGGACAGTTCAACGGAGCGATTTCGATAGGCGATTCGTACCGCCGAACTTCCGACTTGCAAATACAATACGGGCTTCGGGTAGAGGGCAATCGCTATACCGAATCACCTGACTTCAACCCGTTGGTGAGTGATGTATTCGATCGACGCACTGATTACGTGCCGTACCCGGTGGCGATCAGTCCAAGAATCGGATTCTCCTATACGCTTGGCTCTTCACGCGAAGTGGCATCGTTCGAAGGGGCGTTTCGTGGTCCTCGCGCTGTAATTCGTGGCGGTGTCGGTCTATTCGCAAATGGTGCAAATCTCGGCTCTATCGGCAGCGTCATAGACAACACGGGCCTTCCCGGAAGTATTCAGCAGATAACATGCGTTGGAGACGCAGTACCCACACCAGACTGGAATGCGTATCGAAATGATCCTCGCAGTACACCAACCCGTTGTGCCGACGGTACGTCAGGCACTGTGTTCTCCAGCAATGCGCCGAACGTGACAATTTTCGCGAGATATTTCGCGCCACAGCAGTCGGTGCGATCCAACCTTTCGTGGAGCGGCAGCATTCTCGACGCCCGCTACTCGACCTCTCTCGAAGCAACATACGCCGTCAATCAGAATCAGCAGCGAACGGTCGACCTCAATTTCCGTCCGGACGCGCAATTTCAGCTCGAAAGTGAAGGTGGGCGGCCGGTATTTGTATTTCCTTCGAGTATTGTCGAGGCCACCGGGTCAATCGCATCACGAGACGCGCGAGTGTCGCAGAACTTTTCCCGGGTATCAGAGCTGCGGTCCGATCTGCAGTCGCAGACCGCGCAATTGAGTGTGAGTCTCGCGCCAATATATCGACGCCCTTCCAAACTGTCCTGGAGCGCTGCGTACACGTACACCGGGCTAAGGCAACAGCTCTCGGGATTCAGCAGCACGGGGGCGAATCCGCTGCAAGTTGAATGGACTCGATCCGCAAACGGACCACACCAGATTACGTACAATCTCAGGTACAACTTCTTCGACTACGTGCAAGTGAACTGGAATGGACAGTTTCGCTCTGGCGGAGGCTTTACCCCAATGATTGCCGGCGATGTAAACGGTGACGGATATGGCAACGATCGCGCTTACATTTTCGATCCATTGGCAGTTCAGGATGCGGCGCTGGCTGCGGATTTTCAACGTTTGCTGGACGGCTCATCCGCAAGTACTCGGTCATGTCTGCGGGGTCAGATGGGTTCCGTCGCTTCGGCAAACAGCTGTCGGGCGCCCTGGAGCTCCACTGCATCTCTCAACATCACGCTTGACAGGGCCAGGTTCAGAATGCCGCAGCGTGCATCCGTCAACTTTTCGTTGTCCAATCCGTTGGGCGCAGCCGACCTCGCGTTGAACGGATCGGGAAGACTGCGTGGCTGGGGACAGTCTGCGTTTCCCGATCAATCGCTCCTGTATGTGCGCGGGTTCGACGCCGCCACAAAACAGTACAAGTACGAGGTGAATCAGCGCTTTGGTGCAACGAGACCGCAGTTTCTCACCCTCCGATCGCCGGTGTCGTTGACGATGTCGGTGCGTGTCGATCTCGCGCCAATGCGTGAGCAGCAGATGTTGCAACAACAATCAGCTAACGGTCGAGTTCCGGAATTCGCGTTTCGGTCGATTGGGGCAAATAGTATCAGCAATCCGATGTCGACAATATTGCGTTCTCAGGATTCGCTCAGGCTCACATCCGTCCAAGCTGACAGCATTGCGTCTATGAACAGACGTTACACATATCGCAACGATTCGTTGTGGACTCCTGTAGCGCGGCGTCTCTTCGAACTACAGTCAAAGCCAGGTGCCAAGGAAGGCTACGACCGATTTCTTGCGGCACGTCATGCCCAGGTCGACATGCTCATCGATGTCGCTCGTGCCATTCGCGATCTACTGACACCGGAACAGCTCCGGAAGCTTCCCGCCTATATAACCAACAGTCTCGATCCCAGGTATCTGCGATCTATCCGGAATGGGACCGGGCTTTACGTATCGGGCGGCGGAGCGAGTAATTTCTCGGGTCCCTTTGACGGCGCTGTAGAATTCAGGATCGCCCGATGACGGCCCCGAGGATGCGTGCGTCGAACATCAGTCTCGGCGTATTCGCGCTGCTGGCCTGCAGCGTTGCCGCCTACTCCCAAACAGCCCCAACCTCATCACGTGACTCGGTGACGCCGACATTGGCAGCGTTGCCGGGTCCGCCAATTCGTAAAATCGAGAGCGCTGTCGCGGTATCCACAGAACCGCTCGGCTCCATCACCAGCGTCAGGGCTCTGGCCGATGGTCGCGTACTTCTCAACGACGGGGCGCGTCGGCGACTTCTGCTGATGGACAGCGCCCTAAAGGTTGTCGAAGTAGTGCTTGATTCTCTCACCAACGTGCAAAACGCATATGGTACCCGGGCGGGTGCACTTATCGCCTACGGGGTCGACTCTACTCTCTTTATCGACCCGGCTACATACGCGATGCTGACACTCGATGGAAACGGCCACATTGTCCGTGTTCGTTCTGTTCCGCGTGCGCAGGACGTGACATGGCTGACCAACAGCACGGGGCTGTACGGCATGCCGGGTTTCGACGCAAAACAGCGGCTCGTCTACAGAATACCTGCGCAACCGGCGAGGCCGGCTGTGCCGCCGCCCAGCAACGTACCGTACATACCGCCACAGCCAGATTCGGCCTTTCTCGTAGCCGTACATCTCGATAGCCGAAAGGCGGACACGCTCGGCACCGTGAGGGTGCAGAAGGTGAATTATGTAGTGCGGGTGTCCGGCGAAGGCGGGTTCAGTTTCAGCGTCTCCACCAGTCCAATACCTTTGGTCGACGATTGGGCTGTTCTGCCCGACGGAACGGTTGCTGTTGTACGTGGACGCGACTACCGGGTGGAGTTCATCAATTCTGCGGGTGTTGTCACATCATCGGAGAAGCTGCCGTTTCCGTGGGTGCAGCTTACAGCCGAGGATAAAATCCGTATGACCGATTCGATCGGCGTTGCAGGCACCAGGCGCGAGGCCAGCAATTTCACTCTTCAGATGATCGCCTGGTCTAACTCGCTCAACAAACCTTATCCCAAATCGTTCACCCCGGCCGATGGGGTGGTGCTGCCACCGGGCCTGCCGCGCGATTGGATATTGCCAAAGGGTGTGTCATTCCCTGCGGGATACCTGTTCGGGTGCCCACCCGGTACCCCGCCACCCTCGCCGAGCGGTCCTTTGCTACTTGCTGCGCCAGTAGGAGGCGGGGCCACGGTAGGCACTCCTCCAGGCACGCCGTCGAGTCAGACGCCCGCGAAGCCGTCGTGCGCTGCGAATCCGTATGAGGGCTGGTATGGCGCCGGATATACCCCTCCAGCGCCGTCTTATCGCCCACCAGCTATTTTTCCGGCGGATCAACTGCCCGACTACCGCCCGCCTATTGCATCGGCGTCAGTTCGCGCAGATGCCGAAGGCAATCTCTGGATCAAGCCAATCCCGATGAAGATAGCAGCAGGCGGAACTGTTTACGACATCGTGAGCCGGAAGGGTGAGCTGGTGGATCGACTTCAGCTTCCCCCTGGCTACACCATTGTGGGTTTCGGACCGGGTAAAACGGTGTATCTCTCGACGAGAGACGGGGCAGGGCTTCATCTCGCAAAAGTGCAGCTGCGATAGCCGTTGTTAGGGCAGTTCACAGTTGGCAGCAACCGCGGGCAGCTCCGGCAGAGCTTTGACCAGCGTTATAAAAAAGCTGCGACGAATCGAATGATTTGTCGCAGCTGGCTTGAATCTGTATCTGCTAACGGCAGAACCTGCAATACTTTAATAGCGCGGATATGGCGAGCGACCTACCGGCATACGGGTGTTCCCGCCACCCATGACGATCGGAATTATGACACCGCCAATCCCACCCATTCCGCCCGGGATTCCGCCACCGCCACGAGGACGACGGCCATCTGTGCGTGGGTCGCAGTGGTCGACACCTGCAGATCCGCCGCGGATGATGACGCCGATGATAGTTCCGATTCCAGTGCCGCGACCGTTACGACCATCGGATCCTCGCCCGGCGCCGTCATTGCCGGCGTCGCCGTTGCCCGCGTTGGGGCCAGAGCCCGGACGGGTATCCGTGATCGGGTCGTGATCGGGAATGGCAGCAACCGGCT
>JBBSTN010000051.1:0-14005 GCA_038235845.1 Gemmatimonadales bacterium
GCGCACCGCTGCAGACGATGTTCCTGGCGGCTTCGCACACCGCTGCGCGAGCACCATTGCGGGGCGAAAGCGCAACATGTCTGCCGTTGCCATCTATGCAGAGTGCTAAAGCCTTGTCGGTGCCACGAAGGCGAACTATAGCCGAATCGCTGCCCGGGCCGCTGACGGTGCATGTACGTACCGTCGAGTCGTATTGCCGCCATACCCACGCCTTGCTGGCGATCGTGGGCGAGGAGAGAAGGCGTTCGAGGGTCCACGCGTGATCGCGCTCTTCAGGATGCGGCACCACTTCATTGGGATTCCGTGAACGCGCGGAGATCAACTCCTGGCTCTCCCGCCCTTCGATCGTATACTGCGGACATTCCGTCACCAGACGTGAGCCAGGAAACTCGGCAACAACCGTTTCGCCTTCGGTCACGCGATAAACAGGTTCGGCAATCACCTCGCCAATAACGGCCGCTTCGAGGTCCCACTTGCTCAGAATCTCCTGCACAAGATGTTCCTTGCCTCGCTCCGCGACGACGAGCATTCGCTCCTGCGATTCCGACAGAAGGATCTCGTAAGGAGTCATCCCCGTTTCACGTACCGGCACTTTCGACACGTCAATGGAAACACCCACGTCGCCGCGTTCTGCCATCTCCGCCGATGATGACGTAAGGCCAGCAGCGCCCATGTCCTGGATGGCTACTATATGTCCACTCTGAATAAGTTCGAGTGACGCTTCGAGCAACAACTTCTCGGTGAATGGGTCGCCAACCTGCACCATCGGCCTCTTGGCTTCGCTTTCGCTGGACAAATCTTCGGAGGCAAACGAAGCACCATGGATACCGTCGCGGCCTGTCTTCGCGCCTACCGCCATTATGGGATTTCCAACTCCCGATGCCACGGCGCGTATGAGATCCTCTTCCTTCATCAGTCCGACACACATCGCGTTGACCAGAGGATTTCCTTCGTATGATGGATCGAACACCACTTCGCCACCAACCGTCGGCACTCCAACGCAGTTTCCATAGTCCCCGATGCCCTTTACGCAGCCGGCGAATAGCCAGCGGACACGCTTCGAGGTGAGTGGCCCGAAGCGCAGAGAGTTGAGCAACGCAATTGGTCGCGCACCCATGGTGAAAACATCGCGTAAAATTCCGCCAACACCAGTGGCTGCACCCTGGTAAGGTTCTACGGCAGACGGATGGTTGTGCGACTCGATCTTGAACGCGACCGCAAGGCCGTCACCCACCGATATCACGCCAGCGTTTTCGCCCGGTCCCTGAAGCACCCACGGTGCCTTTGTGGGCAATGTCTTCAGCAGTGGACGGGAATGTTTGTAGGAGCAGTGCTCACTCCATAACGCGCTGACTATCCCCAGCTCGGTAAAGGTGGGCGTTCTGCCAAGCATCGCTACAAGTCGTTCGTATTCCAGCTCGGTAATGCCATGTTCTGCCACGAGGGCACTGGTGATTTCGGGATCACCTTCTCGAGGACGAACGCGCCCATCGGAGGTGTCCGTTACCCCTTCTGTAACTGACCCGCGGGACTCGGTCATGTGCCGGTCCCAACGGACACTCTATCCATCATGGATGCAATTAGCCCAGCAAATAGCGGCTTGCCATCTTCGGAGCCAGAGTGCGATTCCATCGCTCGCTCAGGATGAGGCATCATACCTAACACGTTGCCAGCATCATTGAGTATACCGGCGATATTCAGGTCGGAACCGTTGGGGTTGGACTCAGCGGTCGCAACACCTTGCTTGTCGACATACCGGAAGACAACTCTTCCTCCGGCCTCCAACCGCTCGAGCGTGTCAGCATCGGCTGTGTAACGGCCGTCACCGTGTGCAATCGGTATGCGAATGACTTGATCGATATGATATTGCTCGGCGAATCTGTTTCCGATTGCATCCACGCGCAGAAACACGGATTCGCTGATGAAGCGAAGGCCGCTGTTCCGAAGCAGCGTGCCGGGAAGCAGTCCAGCCTCGCATGCGATCTGAAAGCCATTGCAGATCGCCAATACCGGGCCGCCGCGCTTTGCAAACTCGACAACTTCCTGCATGATGGGGCTGAATTTCGCAATTGCGCCTGGCCTCAAATAGTCGCCGTAGCTGAATCCTCCCGGCAGAATCACAACATCGGCGCCCTGCAGGTCATGATCTTTGTGCCAGCAATAGACTGCATTCTGACCCATTACGCCCGACAGAGCATGCAGTGCGTCCTCGTCACAGTTGGAACCTGGAAATCGCACGACCGCAGCCTTCATGTTCTCGCCACTGCCGCGATCTCGAAATCTTCAGTTACCGGGTTAGCCAGCAGCTTCTCACACATTGCTCGGGCCGACGTTCTGGCCGCTTCCTCGGACGTCGCGACAGCTTCCACGACGAGGTGCCGGCCAATTCTCACGTCACTGACTTCCGAAAATCCCAGCGAATGGAGAGCGTCCGCTACCGCTTTGCCCTGCGGGTCAAGTATGCCACGTCGCGGCACGATATGAATGTCGATGCGATAGCTGGTCATCTAGCAATATTGAGAAAGCCGGTTGACGGGCAGAAATTACAAGCGAGCATTTTATACGGACTCGTCATCTTGTATGTCGATTGAAGTGGGTGTATTTCGCAGCTTTAGACGACGTTGGCGACGACGACGACGCCGTGCATCGGCCAATGCCACGTCCTCCGGGGTCAGATGCCTGGAATCGTCCCTTTGAGACGGGAGCCGTTCGAGCAAGCCAAACAGTACCGTGCGACCGATCCCATAAAGCACATATCCCATAAGTGCGGGGAAAAAGAATTGCTTCGGCAGCAGGATGACTCCGATCAACGTCAGAATTACCAGGAGCAAACCAAGTAATCCCCTTAGTGACCGAAAGCCGACGGTCGGAACGGCTGCATATTGCACATTGCTGATCATCAGCATTCCGAGGCCGAGCATTACCCATCGGAGCATCTGATGCCAGGGCAGATCGGCGATTATCGTCTCCGTGTACAGCGATGTCTGACTGAACCAGTAATAGGTCGCGAGCGTCAGTCCAGCGGCCGGACTTGGAAGGCCAGTGAAGTGCGTCTTCGCTTTTCCTGCCTGCTCGACATTGAACCGTGCAAGCCGCATCACAGCACAAGCCGTGAAGAAAAAACAGAAGATCCAATCCCATCTTCCCTCGTTGAGGGCGAGGAAATACATGATAAGCGCAGGTGCGGTTCCGAACGACAGCGCGTCCACGAGCGAGTCGAGTTCGGATCCGAATTTGCTTCCTGAGTTCGTAGCTCTGGCAATTCGCCCATCGAGCGTGTCGGCAATCGCTCCGAAGACGATGAAGCGTGCGGCGGCATCGAACTCGCCTCGCGATGCTGCCACGATGGCGAACATGCCGAAAAACAGGTTCGCTAGAGTGAAGCCATTTGGCAGCGCAATTGCCGCGCTCGGCGGAAGCCGACGACGTTTACCGGGCGATTCCATCAGGCGGTCCGATGGAGGTTACATGACACGGCCGGAGTGCTCATTCCACACGCCGAACACTCTTTACAGGCGAACATCAGCTGCGCTCCTGCGGCGATGATCGATAGTTGGTGCCGAGTGATTGGCCGGTGATTCTGCCGAACACCTCGAGATATCTGAGACTCGTCGCGTCTACCACCTCGGGAGGAAGGGCGGGAGGAGGAGCATCTCCGTTCCATCGACCGGCCTGGCGCTCGCGGTCGAGCCAGTCTCGCAGTGGCTGTTTGTCGAAACTCGTCTGGGGGCGACCTGGCTGGTACGAGTCAGCCGGCCAAAATCGCGAACTGTCGGGCGTCAGCACTTCATCGATTAGCACCAACCGGCCATCAAGCCATCCGAATTCAAACTTCGTATCCGCGACGATGATCCCTTTCGACTCAGCCACGGCGCGTCCAAAGTCGTAAATCGTTCGAGATTTACTCTCGAGCTCGCGAGCGATCGATGAACCCAACGAATCGCGCACGGCGCTCACGGCAATATTCTCATCGTGACCAGACTCCGCCTTGGTTGCCGGGCTGAAAATTGGAGGGGCGAGACGATCACACTCGCGATACCCGCTCTTCAGCGTTTCACCTGCCAGCGTTCCGCTCCGCGAATATTCCTTCCATGCCGAGCCAGTGAGATAACCACGAATTACACATTCGATGGGAATGACTGCGGTTCTCTTGCATAACATCGCGCGACCGTCAATGGACGCACCGAACTCGCGAAGAACCGGTACGTCGCGAATGATTTCGCTGCTATCTGCGCTTATGAGGTGATGCTCTATCCCGTGCGGTAGCTGGGAAAGCCACCATGCAGTCAGCTGCGTGAGAACTATACCCTTATACGGAATTGGTTCGTTCATCACCACATCAAAAGCACTCACGCGATCGGTCGTGACCAGCAACAGACGATCATCACCTACTTCGTACACGTCACGAACTTTCCCACGCCGATGCAACGGCAGTGGAAGCCCGGAATCGATCATTGGGGCCGCGTGAGTCATACGCGAACCTCCTCAAACTCTTCGGTGGACGTCCGCAGTCGAAGTATTGGAGCAACTTCCTGTTCGAGAAATTCATCGACCTGGTGCGCCGCGCGGCCTATGAACCTTGATGGGTCGGAAATACTCTGCAGATCCGAAAGCGGAACTCCAAATGAGCTATCGTTTGCCAGGCGCGTGAGCAGATCGTTGTGGGTCTGTCCCTCGTTGATTGCTTTTGTGGCGGCCATGCTATGAGTTCGGATAATCTCATGCGCTTCCTGTCGGTCGCCTCCCGATTGCACAAAGCGAACGATGATCTCCTCCGTGGCCATGAACGGCAGTTCGTCGTTGACCCGTTTCCGGATTCGTTCCGGATGCACTTCGAGACCACGAACCACATTGTTCATCAGCACGAGGATGGCATCTGCGGCGAGAAACGATTCCGGAATTGTAAGTCGACGATTGGCGGAATCATCCAGCGTTCGCTCGAAGTACTGCACCGCGTGAGTCTGATTTGCATTTGGTTCAAGTGATAACACAAAACGTGCAAGTGCAGCAATTCGTTCCGAACGCATCGGGTTCCGCTTGTAAGCCATAGCCGACGAACCGATCTGGTGTGAGCCAAACGGTTCTTCGATTTCACCAAACGCCTGCAGCATTCGCACATCGCCAGAAAACTTGGAGGCCGTTGCCGCTACTCCAGCAACTGCGCCGAGCACCTGCGCGTCGATCTTTCTTGAATATGTCTGGCCACTGACCGGAATGGATTTTCGAAATCCCATCCGGCGGGTTACTGACTCGTCGAGAGAGCGAACCTTTCCATGATCGCCGCCGAACAGAGAAAGAAAACTGGCTTGCGTACCGGTTGTGCCCTTAACACCGCGAAAAGGAATGGCTTCAATTCGGTAGTCGAGATCTGCCAGATCGAGGAGAATGTCCTGCATCCACAGCGTGGCGCGCTTGCCAACGGTGGTGAGTTGCGCTGGCTGTAAATGCGTATACCCAAGCGTAGGAAGTGCTCTCCATTTACGGGCGAATTCATCCAGCCCGGCCAGGATATCGAGCAGCTTGTCACGCAGTATTTCCATGCCCCGCTTCATCATGATCAGTTCTGCATTGTCCGTGACGAAGCAACTCGTGGCACCCAGATGAATGAATGGGCGCGCGGATGGTGCAACGTCTCCAAAGGCGTGTACATGCGCCATGACATCGTGACGAAACTTCTTCTCGTAACTCGCTACGGCCGCAAGATCGATGTCATCCAGATGCTCCTCCATTTCCGCGATGGCCGAGTCGGGAATGCTTACGCCGAGCTCCTTCTCGGACTCAGCCAGGGCGAGCCACAAACGACGCCACAATCCGTAACGTGTTGCGGGCCCCCAGAGCAACAGCATGGATCGCGATGCGTATCGCTCGGCGAGCGGTGAGGAGTAATAGGAATCACCGGTGGCGTTCACAGTCACGAAATGTTCACGAATGGTTGTTTCAGAAATTCACCATTTGTTCAGCGTTGATGTCAGGTTATTTCAGATAAAACGAGGTTTGCAACAGTTGCTGATTGCGCTCGAATTGCAGGTAGATCGGCCCGCGTTCGCCGTACTGAGAAATAAGTGCAGAGGCTGTTTCGGCGTCCGGAACACGGTTTCGTCCAACTTGAACAATCACATCTCCTACCTGCAGGCCGGTTCCCTCAGTGATCTGATCGGTAACGCGAAAAACGAGCGCACCACGAGCGGAACTGATACCTCGCTCACCACGGATTGCGTCAGTAAGCGTTACGAGTTGCAACTCACGCAGGACTGTGACCTTGGGCGCATTCACTTCGGGCGCGTCCACCACAACCAGATCGAAATCGATGTCACGAGTTCCGCGGTGAACCACTATCGGCAACTTCTCGCCCACTCGCAAATCAAGTAATCGTGCTTCCCAGTCGAAGCTGTTTCGCACCGTTCTGTTAGCTGCACGAATAAGTTCGTCGCCAACCTTCACCCCCGCTCGTTCCGCCGGAGATCCCGCTACGACCCGTCCCACGACGGCACCGGCACTTGCAGCCTCTCGGGCGCTAGACACCTTGGGCGCACTGAGCCGAATTCCGACCCACGGCTGTCGCACAGCGCCGTGCTCAAGGAGATCCTCCACGATGCGCTTCGTACGGTCTATCGGTATCGCGAAGCCAAGACCGACCGACCCGCCGGAGGGGGAGTAGATCGAACTGTTCACTCCGATGACCTCACCCATTGCATTTACCAATGGGCCGCCTGAGTTGCCAGGGTTGATGGCCGCATCGGTCTGCAGCATATCCACGTAAACACCACCACCTTCGCTCCGGCCGGCAAGATTTCTACCCACTGCACTCACGACGCCAACGGACACACTGGGCTCCGTATTTCCCAGCACGAAACCAAATGGGTTGCCGATAGCGATCGTCCATTCACCGACCAGCAGATTGGACGACGTTCCCAACGCTGCAACCGGTAAATCCTTCGCCTCGATTTTCACGACCGCCAGATCGTTTGTCTCGTCTACACCGATCACTTTGGCATCGTAGGTAGTTCCGTCCATCATCGCCACGGAAACCTTTGACGCGCCTTCAATTACATGGGCGTTTGTCACGATGACGCCGTCTGAGCGCACCACGAATCCCGAACCGATACCAGCGCTGCGTCGTTCGCCCGACCGTCCGCCCGAAAAGAGCTCGAAATAATCGACAGGTACCCGTTCAACACTTTCCGTCTGCACGGTGACGACGGCCGGAGAAACCCTCTCGACCGCGTTGGTG
This sequence comes from Gemmatimonadales bacterium, assembly GCA_038235845.1. Lineage (GTDB taxonomy): Bacteria > Gemmatimonadota > Gemmatimonadetes > Gemmatimonadales > Gemmatimonadaceae > Gemmatimonas. The sequence goes on from JBBSTN010000051.1 coordinate 7,232, forward strand.
ATGGCAGTTCTGCGGGAATCAGCGATTGACGCAGCAGGTACGCTTGCGGGTAACCTACGAGACGCCGGTAAGGTGCGCGGCTGTGCCGAAGTGTCGGATGGACTCGCGCCCTCGCAACCCACGCAAAGCACGGCAGCTAAGGCGACAATCGCAATCCGCGTCACGATAGTTCGCGCGTCATGCGCGTCATGCGCGTCATGTGCGGCGACCCGCAGCGGACGACGGAAGATCTGCGTCTGTGTTGGCATATGAAGCCGGTTGTGACTCGCCGTCTCCCGTTGCATAAAGCTCCGATGGATAAGAAACAGCGCGCAGCGAGAGGCCCACTGCGGGTGCCGGCGGCGAAGTTTCGGAATTGTGCGAGAGTGCCAGCAAACGGGGAACTGTTCCCTTCGCCCGTCGCCCCTGCGCTACAGACACCATAGTACCCACCAGAAACCTGACCATATGATGGAGAAATCGATTTGCCTCTATCTCGAAAAGCCAGCTGCCGTCATCGCGCTCCCGCCAGGTTGCCCTGGTGATGATGCAACGATGATGGTCGTGCGCCGGAGCGGTGCCCGAAACGGCGAAAGCGCGAAATGAGTGCTCTCCGATTAACGCTTGCGCCTCCTCATGAAGCGCACTTGAATCGAGTTTTCGAGCCAGCGGCCACTCGAATCGTCGCCGAAATGGTGACTGCGACGCCTCATCCGTGCCAACAAGATAATCGTATCGACGCGATATGGCGCTCCGCCGGACGTGGAAATCGGCCGTCATCCTGTGCGCTTCGCAGATCCAGATGTCGTCGGGCAGCAGCGCATTCATCGCTCGCCTTATGGACGCGGCGTCCCATCGCGCGGGCAGTCGGATTCCCGCGCCCTGTCCGTGTGCATGAACGCCCGCGTCCGTGCGCCCGGCGCCCAGCACGGGCACTCGTTCGCCGCAAAGTCGGGTGAGTGAGCGCTCCATCTCACCCTGCACGGTGCGCGCGACTGGCTGTCGCTGCCAGCCGGCGAAACGGCCTCCGTCATATTGAGTCACAAGGAGGTACGGGCTGTCGTCCATGGGCGATGTCAACTTAGATAACCGCAGACGATCCTTCAACCGACAACTTATCGCGAGATTGCCGTCAATTTCGTGATTGCCAATTGCGTAGATACGGAAGTCATTGTTTTGTCCAACCACCAAATGCCTCCCCGCTCACTTGCCTCGCTCGCCCATGCCCTCGGCGCCTGTTCTGATTTGGACGGCGCACTCGTCGCCCTCGGCGAGTGCCTGGCCGAACTTGATCGCGGTGCCTTGTTAGCGCTTGTGCAATATGATGCCCGTCGCGAGATGCTCCGTCAGCGCCGCACCCCAAATGGCGCGGTAGTAGCGCACTCGACGCTGGATACTACCTTCGACCATCTCCCGGACGCGATTCGCGAAAAAGTGCTTCTTGGCGGACAGTTCGTCGACGTCACCGACAAATCCGCCGACTACGCCCGACTCCTCGGATTCAACTCCCTGGATGGAGGCATGCTAGCGCTCCGTGGAATCAGGGTGGAGGGAGTGCTGTCGAGCGTGTTGGCGTTATACGAGCCGCGAAAAATCTTCGGTACGCGTACTAACGAGCGGCTGGCGCCAGCCCTGGCTCTCTTCGACCTGGCCTACATCCGTATTGCGGAAAGAGAGGCGCGCGAGGAGGCGGTCCGGACGCTCGAGGATGTGACCCAGCGGGTACACGGTGAATATGTTCGTCGGCTTGCAGCGATGGAGGCGGAGCTCGGCGAGGCGCGCAGCACGCCGCGCGACAGCGGCCACGTTGACTCCGCCCGTTTAATCGGGATCGAAGCAGGTGCCGCCCGTGCCGCCGAGGATGCGCGTCGAGCGATAAGACGAGCCGAGATGGCAGATCAGCAGATCACCTCGGCGGTCGGACAGCTCGAACAGGCGCACATCGAGTTGCACAGGCGAAGCGAGGCCCTGAGACAGCGCACGCGAACCCTTTATCTCGTCGACCGTCTTCTGAGTCTTGATGCCGGCACGCAGGATCTACGGCTATTGCTGGACGGAATGCTACGCCTCGTGGGGGACGACATGCAGGCGCAGCGTTGCTCTCTCATGCTCCGCGCTCCCGAACCCGATCAACTCTATCTGGCGGCCGCCCGGGGCATTGCTCCACATATAATCGAGGGCCTTCGCGTCACGGTTGGCGAAGGAGTGGCAGGACGCGTTGCCGCGGCCAGAGTGCCTCTGCTCGTACAGGATGTCCAGGAGGCTTCGGAACATCCGCTTCTACACGATCAGATCTTTACTACGGGAAGTTTCATCTGTTTTCCGTTGGTTTACCATGATGAGCTCGTCGGAGTTCTTAACCTCACCAACAGATCCAAGCGCGGCGTTTATACAGAAGAAGACGTCGATCGCGTGAGGGTACTTGGTCTTGTCATTTCCCTCATTGCGGCTCGGAATTCAATGTCGGCCCGACTGTTCGAGGTAGTTGGTGCACTCTGAATCGGAACACGGGCCTCTCGTTCTTGCAATTCGACAACTCGCCGCACACAAATCGTTGGATAGGGAAACGGTAGGCGCGGCGTTCGACGTGATCATGCGAGGGGAGGCCACGCAGTCGCAGGCCGCTGCCCTCCTCATGGCTCTGCGGGTCAAAGGAGAGACTGCCGCGGAAGTCGCAGGAGTGGTTGCCGCATTGCGGAGGGCGATGATTGTGCTCCCTTCACCTCATCCGGAGCTCCTGGTCGACACCTGCGGAACCGGAGGAGGAACACTGACCACCTTCAACATTTCAACGGCAGCGGCCCTGGTTGCCGCCGGTATGGGCGTTCGTGTCGCCAAACATGGCAACCGCTCGATCAGCTCGAGGTCCGGAAGCGCCGACGTTCTCGAAGCACTTGGCGTTGTTATCGAGACGACCCCCGAGGCAATGGCGGAAACGCTGAGGGAAGCGGGGATCGTTTTCATGTTTGCGCCGCTTATGCACCCCGCATTCCGACACGTCGGCCCCGTGAGGCGCGAATTGGCTATCCCCACGGTGATGAATATTGTGGGGCCGCTGGTGAATCCTGCTCGTGCGGGGCGGCAGGTGATTGGCGTTGCCGAAGCCAGCAGACTCAGCCTTCTGGCGGAGACGATGGCCGTGCTCGGCACGCAGCACGCGATGGTGGTTCATGGTGAACCCGGACTGGATGAGGTGTCGCCAATCGGGCCGACGAGAGTGATCGAAGTTGTTTCTGGACAGATGAGAGAATGGATCATCGACCCGGCAGTGGCCGGTGTGGAGAACGTGCGGGTCGAGGATCTCGCAGGTGGATCGCCCGCGGACAACGCTAAAATTGTGGAGGACGTGCTGAAAGGCGGCGGCGCCCCAGGTGCTCGCGCGGCAGTGATTCTCAATGCGGCGGCGGCTCTTTATGTAAGCGGTGTGGGCGAGTCTTACCTTGGCGCGGTTGACAGCGCACGCAAGGCGTTGGCGGCCGGCGTGGGAGCTGTGGCGCTGGGGAGACTGCGTGCGGCTTCGCACGCAGCAGCTGCGCGAATTTGAGCAACGCGCCGTCAGAACTTTCGCAGCACCATCACCATGATTCCGTTAATACTTTCGCAGTACTCCCACCACAATACCCTGAATTCGTAGTTCGCCTTCGCGAACCCAGATGGGGGCCATCGTTTCGTTCGCCGGTTGCAGTCTGATCCTTCCGTCACGCTCCCGATAGAAGCGCTTTACCGTCGCCCCTGAATCGTCGAGCATGGCGATAACCATCTCGCCGTTGTCCGCCGTTTGACGGTCGTTGACCACGACGAAATCGCCGTCGCGGATTTGTTCGTCGATCATTGATTCGCCACGCACCTTGAGCACATAGTGACCGCCGTTGCGTTTGAGAAATCCGTCGGGCACAGTCATGGTTTCCCCCACTGAGTGCATCTCCAGGGGAGAACCCGCCGCGACCGTACCAAGCAGCGGGAGCTCGATGGATCGCTGAAACATCTCCGAAGGAAGGATTTCGATGGCGCGGCTCTCGTTGTAGCCGCGCTTGATATATCCTTTTCGTTCGAGATTGGTGAGGTGCTCGTGCACCGTGGCCAGCGAGTTATAGTTGAATCTCGAAGCGATCTCCTCGAAGCTGGGCGCGTAGCCGTTGCTTTCGTTGTAGTCGGAGAGGTACGAGAGTATTTCGCGTTGACGTTTGGTGAGTGGCATGGCGACTCCGTGAGTGACTGACTACGCGAACTGAGGAATACCGGCTCAGAGATTACATAAGTTGGTCCCGAAAGGGGCCCGAATCCACGCTAACCGAAGACAGGCCGAAGTGCAAGCGTTTTACTCACCCAATTCCTGGAGGCCGCCAGTCGGAACGCTCGGGGAGTTGGTCTCTGCATCCAGACAGCGCGCAAATACGTCGAACTCCCGGCGACGGGAGATTCTCGCTGCCGCTGCTGATATGCCACCGGCCTATTCTTTTGCGTCCGCATTGCGAGGCCGCCACCTCAGCGTGATCGCCGAGCTCAAGCGCGCGTCTCCGTCCCGGGGGGCAATTGCGCCCGGATTGGATGCTGTTGCGCAGGCGGAGGCTTATCAGGAGGGCGGGGCGGCTGCGATTTCGGTACTGACGGAACCTGCGCGCTTCGGTGGTTCGCTCGACGATCTCAAGGCGGTCGCTGGCGCGGTGAGAATTCCCGCAATCCGCAAGGATTTCATCGTGGACCCCGTTCAGGTGTGGGAGGCCCGGGCAGCTGGCGCGTCTGCCGTACTCCTCATCGTGAGGGCGCTTTGCCAAGACGATCTTGTTCGACTTCTGGCGACGGTGGCAGAAGTCCACATGGAGGCGCTCGTGGAGGTGAGAGACGCTCTGGAGCTTTCTCGAGCACTCGAGGCAGGCGCCTCAGTTATTGGCGTCAACAATCGGAATCTCGAAACACTGGAGATCGACCCCCGCACCGCGCCCACGCTTATCCCGTCGATACCCGCACAGGTTATCGCGGTTGCGGAAAGTGGTATGCGGACACCTGACGACGTGACGCCATCCGCGCTCGCCGGAGCTGATGCAATACTCGTTGGCACGGCCATATCGGGTTCTAACAACGTTGTCGCGATGGTGCGGGAGTTGGCTTCGATCGAGCGAGTGGCCCGTTGACCACGTCGTCTCAATTTCCCTCGCAAGAGGCCGGCGTCGCCGTGAAGATATGCGGTCTCACCTCAGCCGACGATGCCCAGCTCGCCGTACGGGAAGGCGCCACTTTCATTGGTGCTATTCTCGCGGGAGGCCCCCGATTGCTCACCCTCGCGCAAGCGCGCGAGGTGCTTGGCCCGCGTCGCGACGGCGTATCGCGGGTAGCGGTATTTGGCGGGCAGTCTTTCGCTCAAGTGGTGGAGGCGTCGAAGACACTTGATCTCGATGTTGTGCAACTTCATCGCACGACTACGGTGCACGAGATAGAAGCGCTCAAGTCGGCGACTGGATGCACTGTCTGGCCGGTAATCTCGATCGAAGGCACGATCATTCCGGGAGATGCCGCCGAGTTCGCTCGCGCATCGGGCCATCTTCTTCTCGACGCCAGGACCGGCGGCCGATCCGGTGGTATGGGCGTTGCCCTCGATTGGGAAGGGCTCGTAGCACAAGTCGCGCGTTTGAGAAGAGAGGTTGGTGATGTCCAGCTAATCCTGGCGGGCGGGCTCAAGCCAGGTAACGTCGCAACCGCAATTGAGTTGCTTCGTCCAGATGTCGTGGACGTATCTTCAGGGGTGGAATCGTCACCCGGGCGAAAGGATGCGCTTGCGCTAAAGACCTTTCTCTCTGCGGTTGGAAATTCGTCTCACAATTTGCATAAACAGCAGGAATCCTGACGTATGAGAATCAATAGATCAGAGAGTGAGCGGGTATGACTGCAAGCTCAATTGCGAGCGGCGCTGACGTCGAGGGAAAGTTCGCGAGTAAGAGTGCGTCGGACGGAAGATTTGGTCCGTTTGGCGGTCGCTACGTACCCGAGACTTTGATACCGGCACTCGACGCGTTGGAGGCGGCATTCGACGAGGCGCAGGCGGATGCCGCATTTCGTAGCGAGCTCGATTCCTTACTTCGTGAGTATGTCGGCCGCCCGACTTCACTTTCGTTTGCGCCGCGACTATCGGAACTCGTAGGTGCAAAGGTGTGGCTAAAGCGAGAAGACCTCAATCACACCGGTGCTCACAAGATCAACAACACTGTTGCTCAGGCGTTGCTTGCAATCCGGATGGGGAAACGTCGAATCATCGCAGAGACTGGTGCGGGACAACATGGAGTTGCGACTGCGACTATTTGTGCCCGTTTCGGCCTGGAGTGCGTCGTCTATATGGGCGAAGAGGACATGCAGCGACAGCAGCTCAACGTGTTCAGGATGCAGCTGATGGGCGCGAGAGTGGTGCCGGTTACCGCTGGCACGCGTACGCTAAAGGATGCCACCACGGAAGCAATACGCGACTGGGTAACCAACGTTCACGAAAGCCACTACATCATCGGTTCAGTGGTGGGGCCTGCACCGTATCCACGAATGGTACGCGACTTTCAGGCGGTCATCGGCACCGAATCACGAGCGCAGATGATTGAACGTGCAGGCGGGTTGCCGAAAACGGTTGTTGCCTGCGTTGGCGGGGGATCAAATGCGATGGGAATTTTCTCCGGATTCATGCAGGACAGCGACGTAGAGCTGGTAGGAGTTGAGGCAGCGGGCGAAGGTCTCGACACCGACAGGCACAGCGCCTCCATTACAAAGGGAACTCCTGGCGTGCTACACGGTTCGTTGAGCTACCTCCTGCAGGAC
>JBBSTN010000052.1:0-13988 GCA_038235845.1 Gemmatimonadales bacterium
AATGCGGTCGCGCTTCCGTCATTGTCAATATCGATCCGGACGAGCCGACGACCATTTGTCTCGGTAACCTTCAGCCACTCTGGATCGTCTATGCCAAGGGACGTTCGAGTACGTCCATTGATCTCAGTAGTCCTGCTGACGTGCATGCCAGAGAAGTCTCTCTTGCTCCTTCGGCGGGAGTATAAATTCACCGTATTCTGAGAACGAAAAAACTCGATTTTTGGCCGTGTTTGTTGCGTGTCGGCTAAATCATTCGCAATCGGCCCTCGACGCGGCCAGCGGAGCACTACTGCATCATCAGCAGCTCTGTTAAACGAGCAAGCTGGGTCTCACGAACAAGTATCGCCATGCCCCGTCTGGTTGTGCCGAGCAATCTCCGGAACTGATCATCCATTGCGAAGCTTGATTGGTAACCCGCTCGCGCCGTAATCACGTTTGGCGAAGAAGTATCGTCCGGAAATGGAAGTGGGCGCGCAGCGCGAGCTACTGCAAGGAGCGTCCACGGGCTATGAAGCTGAGACTCGCCGCACCAGCGATGCAGAGTTCGCGCGGGAACACCGACATTGTTCGCGAGATTAGCCACCGAGTCAGGCGCAGAACCCCAGCCGAACGCGCGGATCACCGCTTCGGCCAACATAGGCGGCGCTGACGCGACCTGTTCGCAAACGATGCATTGCACGTGGGCGCAGAGAGTTCCTTCATAACCGGCCAGCAACATCTTGAACATGGCGGAATTGGGCGTGGCGTCGCCGAGAAGTACGTCAACGCACAACACCCGCTGTGCCGCCAGAATTCGCGAACGAACGACTGGAGTCAATGAGCCAATCACAATGACGTGCGAACCGCACTTCATCAATGCCAGAACCACACGCTCGAAGACGCGTTCAGTCAGCTCGCTCGGGTCAACCACAAATACGCCGCCACCTGATGCACGAATCTCCGACTTAAAATTCGTAACGGTGCATGCGTGTAACCGCTCGCCCTTGGGGCGCCAATCCACGCACCTTGGAGTGCGCATCGTTCGGAAGGAGCGTGAGAATCTGCATCGCGAGCAAAGGTAGATTCGTGACCGTAAAAGCAATCTAATAACTACTCGCTACGCTTCTATTTGAGACCGGCGTGCGACGAATGTCAAGTGCGCGGACCTGGTTGCTTCAAACCGGATAATGAAGCGGAATTCAGTCGCGCACCGGCCAACGCAGTGTGCCGACAAGCGTGGAGTGTTCGCTGTTGTGTAAGGTACGGCGCTCCCACTGTGCGAACTCGCTCGCAATCCTCTCCGGCGCCCGCGGATCCCGCAACGCGGCCGTGCCCACCGCAACAAGCGATGCGCCCGCAAGCATGTACTGCGCCGCATCACGTCCACTTGAAATTCCACCTACGCCAATGATCGCCACACCGGGCAACGCCTGACTCACGCGCCACGTGGACAATAGGCCAAGTGGCAACAGCGCCGGCCCACTCACACCACCTGTACCGAAACCAAGCTTCGGGCGCGCATTGTCGACATCGATCACGAGTCCCGGCATCGTATTCACGAGCGTCAGTCCATTCGCGCCAGCGTCAACCGCAATCCGCGCAGCATCAACGATTCCCGCGCCAAGCGTCGGCGAAAGCTTGATGAACAACGGTCGGATAGTGGCCGCTCTCACACGCTGGACAAGAGCTTGAAGTGCGGTAGCGTCGGCACCGAACTCCAGCCCACCAGCCTTCACGTTGGGACAGCTGACATTCAACTCGAATGCATCAACAGTTTGCGTATCATCGAGACCTTCGACCACCTGCACAAAATCGTCAACGCTGTTGCCAACAACATTCACCAACACCCGCGTGTCAGGATGATGTTTAGCCATCCACGGTAGCGCAATAGACCGAACCTCATCGAGCCCGGGGTTGGCCAGGCCAATTGCGTTTATCATTCCGCCCGCAAACTCACTCACCCGCAATGGAGGAGCACCATGCCGAGGTGCAACGCTCACTGCCTTTGTTGCAATGCCGCCCACCGCATCGAGATCAACCACGTCTTCAATCTCTTCGCCAAAGCCCGCAGTACCCGCGGCGAGTAGTACACGATTACGGAATTGGAGACCGCAGACAATCACCGATGCGGCGAATTTAAGGGCTGAGGAAGTTGCGGAATCTGGTGGTTTGCTCACGCCGGATAGTTTAACGCACAACTCGCATGCATCGCGAACGCCGGTCGCCTCAGCTACGGTCTCGGAGGCAAAGGCTTGGGCGGCGCGCGCAACTTGCGAACACTGTCTGCCCACACGCGCGTAACAGTCCCCCACTGAAAACGGAGCAACTCGGGTGCGGCTGCAAAATCAGGGCTCGCGGCGGGATCCTTGCCAGCAAGCCAGCCAGCGATGCTCGAACCTGGATAGTCCGACGCAATCTTTGCTGTCCATATCGCCGCGCTGTCGGGCTCCAGAACGCCCGCAGCGAACAGCGCGTTTGGCGCCAGCATCGATCCGTCAAATTCGCGCGCAACGCGCAAGAATAGCGTACGCGCCAGCAGCGGCGCCTCAAGCGAGTCGCGCGCAACCTCTGCTGCGAGGTAAATCGTCGCACCAGTTGGATCGGGCTTTGCCTCGAGCAACTTGATGAGCAGAAACTGTTCCGCCACGCGGCGCGAAAAGGCCGTGCGTAACACTGCGCTGTCCTGTCGAGCAAACGCCGTATCGAACTCGCTAACTGTCCTGAAGCGCGACATTCCGAGCAGTGCCAGTCGAGCACGTGACTCGCGCTCCAGAATGGTGTCGCGACCGGCCAGCGTTCTCGCTACATACAGATGTTGACCGGCAATCGAATCGCGTCCTGCCCGTAAACTCAGGTCACCGAGCAGGTAGTGCATCGAAGCGCGACTTGCGTCGCCCACTCGCGCCAGGTCGTATCCGGCGACTATGCGTTCCGCCGCATCCCACTCTCCTGCACCCCATAGCTCCCGAATAGCGCGTGTGGCGTCAGCCCTGTAATCACCACGCGCCGCACGCTGTACCAGCAGCGACTCTGCGCGAGCGTACTCGCCGGCGGCAAGCGAAACCTGCAGCAGCTCCCACTGCAAGGAGCTGATATCGATGCCCTCGAGATACCGTCCTACAGCGTCGCGGTCACCCGCCGCAAGAGCAGCACGCGCTGCCCAGATACGCGCCTGACGCGCGGTTTCCGTATCCGACACGTCGAGCAGAGAATCGAGGCGCGCCCGCGCGACCGGCAGCCGCGAAGCGCGCGTCTCGCAGGTTGCCAGGGCTAATCGTGCACGGTCTCTGTCCTCTTCCTCGGCACCCTTGATCGCGAGGAACTGATCGAGCCGATCGATCGCTGTTTCGCAGGCGTTACCCCACGCGGCACCCCGTCCGGCAAGATATAGCGCGCGGGTGCGCCACTTCGATTGCGGATGCCTTACAAGAACGGTCTCCGCTCGCTGTGCAGATAGTTGAAATTGCTCGCTTGCTCCGGCCTCGTCCCCTCGACGTAGCCTCTCATCGCCGGATTTGGCGGCGTCCTTGGCGTTGTATATCCCGTTGTAATAAACGCACCCCCCAGCCAGCGTGGCCATCGCAAACGGTGCAATCAGCGCGAGCAGCCTTCCCCGCACCGCGGGTGAAGTCACGGTGGGCCGCCAACCTTGCGATCGTATTGCTCGAGATATTTTACAGCTGCCGTCGCGAGCGTCTCGGCCAACGCCCGTTGATTCGACTGCGCTGTCATGTAAGCGGATTCCGCGGGGTTGGAGCCGAACCCGATTTCGACCAGCACAGCCGGCATGAATGCCGTGACGAGTACTCTGAACCCGGCTTGTTTCACTCCACGATTGGGACCCGGGTGCATCCCGGCCATTCCGCTTTGAACTAGCTCCGCCAGACGCGCCGATTCCCGCAGATGTTCATTCTGGGCCATGTCCCGCATGATGAAGCCGAGCGGGTCGTCTCGGGACACGTCTTCCGAAGTCTCGAAGCGAATGGACTCATTTTCCATCGCTGCAACGCGGCGCTCATCTTCCGTTTTCGCTTCGGCGAGGAAATAGGTTTCGAACCCGCGCGCTCCACCTGGCGACTTCCAGCCGGGATTGGCCGCATTTACATGAATCGACATGAACAGCTCGGCTCTCGCCTCGTTGGCGATCTTGCCGCGGTCATTGAGCGCGATAAGTGTGTCGGTGCTGCGCGTCATGAGAACCTTGACTCCACGACGTTCGAGTGCCGCCCGCAGTTCACCCGCCACAGCGAGAGTGATGTCCTTTTCGTATACCTTCTTTGCTGACCCGATCGGACCGGTCATGCCACGGTCGCGACCTCCATGACCGGCATCTACGACAACAACGCGTGGCCTGATATTTCGAGTTACGGAAGATGTGGCGGGAGGTGTAGAGGGAACCGGTCGACTCACGGTAGCCGACCCAAATCGCCTCAACTCGTCGCGATCGATATCGTAGATGATGCCGCCTGCCAGACGAGGCAGCGCGTCGCTGACAAACGCCAATGGCAGATACACCTTGCCGCCTTCGAGTCGAACAACACCCGGCAGTGGTTGGGTGTCTGCTTTCGCCACGGCAAAGCGCCCTCCGATAACAAGATCGATTCGAGAATCCGCGATCTGAAGGTGGTATCGCGCTCCCCCATCGGATACCCAACTCGCACTGAGCGCATCAGCAAGTTGATCGGCACGAACGGTGACAAGGCCATCCGCCTGCCGCTGTGTCGGGACCGACTGTGCCAGGCTGCCATTTCGAACAACCAGAGGTTGCGTCGCCGTGGCACCGAGTTGACATGCGCAGGCAACCGCTAATAGAAAAGACATCATGATTGACGCACCAACCCCCTACCGGTGACGGAGCGCCCTCGCGATCTCGCGCTCGGCGTCCTTCTTCTTGAGATCTTCGCGCTTGTCGTGCTGCTGCTTGCCACGCACCAATGCGAGCCTTGCCTTGACTCGGCCACGAAGAAAGTAAAGATCGAGGGGCACCATAGTCAGACCCTGCCTCTCGACGGCGCCAATGAGCCGCCTGATTTCGCGACGGTGCATGAGCAGCTTCCGCGTCCGAGTAGGCTCGTGGTTGAACATGTTGCCTTGTCCATAAGCTCCGATGTGAAGATTGAGGAGGAAGATCTCGCCGTCCTTTATGACCCCGAAGGAGTCGGTAAGGTTGGCTTTACCCTCACGAAGCGCCTTCACCTCCGTTCCGGTGAGCACGATTCCGGTTTCCCAGGTGTCCAGTATTTCGTAGTCGTGACGGGCACGCTTGTTCCGCGCGATCGTTTCAGGCTCGTCATTGCTTTCATTCTGTTTCATGCTACGATAAAGCCAGGTCGGGTTAAGCGTATCTGAAGGCTATGTGCAAATTTGTCTGAATTTGTGCGGAGAAGGACAATCTAAGGCGATGCACGTGAATTCCTTCTTTCTTCGTTGACTCCCTGCGCAGCAGCGTCTATCCTTACCGACCTTGCGATGATGTGTGTTGCATAAGGTGTTGAGCAGTTGGTTTTGCCGGAGTGGTGGAATTGGTAGACGCGCTGCGTTCAGGTCGCAGTGGGCTAACGCCCGTGTGGGTTCGAGTCCCACCTCTGGCACTGGTTACAGATTAGTCGTGCAGTAACACACCGCGCAGTCTGAGCGCGCCTGCCTCGGTGGGTCCATCGCCCTCGTTGGCGATCGGGCGGTAGCGATCGAGCGTAAGCTATCAGGCACGCATTGCTGAGGGCCGCACGTCCTCGGGCATCGAGGCCTCACCAAACGCCGCACGCAGCGCTTCGTTGGCGCGCGAGCGCGTGCCGATAACAAACTGCGTTGCGCGGGCGATCTCCGGCGAAGTAGCATGCGGGACTCCCGCACCGGCCAGCAGCACCTTCGCCAGGCGGGCCGAGATCGATTCTCCGCCACCACGCGCCGCCAGTGCCGCTGAGTAAGCGCGCCACCGTTCAATCCACGCACGACCCATCTCCGGCTCATTGCTGGCCTCGCGATCGATGACTGCAGCCAGCAGGTGAGCCACATTCGACGCCGTACGATCGTCGAGTGCGTCGTGTTCGGCCACGATTAACGCTATGGCCCGACGCCCAAAGGCGAGCTCCCGGTGCGCCACACGCTCGTTGTTTACCACTCCGTTCATCCATTCAAGATCGATGGAATCCGGCGCACCCAGCATGACTTGCAGATAGGCTCCCGCTCTGCGTTTCCTCGCTCGTGCCGCCCGCCACTCTCCCCACCAGGACATCCGGCTATCGCCTGGAGATGGCGCCGACCCGATAGTCGACGGCGGTAACGTGGCTGTGTTTCATCACGCCCATGATCGTGCCAATCATCCCGCCGAACCAGCGGCGTGTGCGCCACCCGGCACTCCAATCTCGGTCATCTTTCTAAGGTCGAGTACATCGTCGATCTCCGCATCCGGAAGCACCTTCTCCCGTTTCACGAGTTCCCTGATTAACACGCCTTCCTTTACTGACCGCTTCGAAATCTCGGCCGCTTTTCCGTACCCGATTTGCGGCATCAGCGCAGTCGCAAGTGCAGCCGACCGTTCCACCCAGTACTCGCACATCTTTCGATTTGCCTGGATGCCTTTCACGCACCTTTCGGTGAGTGTGTCGATTGCATTGGTGAGTATGAGCATGGACAGCAGAATGTTATGTGCAATGACTGGCATCATCACATTGAGTTCCAGCTGGCCATGTTCGGCGCTTATCGCCACAGTTGTATCGCAGCCAATTACCTGGAAGCAGACCTGATTTACCATCTCCGGGATAGATGGATTGATTTTCCCCGGCATTATCGATGATCCCGGCTGAACGGCGGGCAACACAATTTCGTCGAGACCGGTACGTGGGCCGGACACCATCAGCCGCAGATCGCTGGCGATTTTTGAAAGATCAATCGCCACCCCGCGCAGCGACGCAGAAAATGCAGCAGCGTCACCAAGACTTTGCATGAGCTGAATTCGATCCTCGCCAATGCGAAGGGTACTTATACCCGTGATCGCCTTGAGCTTCGCATTCATCAGAGCTGGATACTCGGCTTCGACGGTGACGCCGGTTCCAACAGCCGAGCCTCCGATGCCAAGATCGTTGAGGTAGTCGGCGGCCTGTGCGACACGGCGACGACAACGTTCCATTGTTCCTGCGTACGCCGTGAACTCCTGGCCAAGACGAATGGGCATTGCATCCTGTAGATGCGTGCGGCCTGCCTTGACAATGTCGTCAAACTCCACGCCCTTTTCCGCGAGCGCCTTTCGCAGCCCATCAAGCGCGCCAAGGAGAGACGGAAGGCGACCCAGCGCCGCAAGGCGAATGTTGGTGGGAATGGTGTCGTTGGTGCTTTGCGCCATGTTCACGTGATCATTCGGATGAATGGGCGCATACTTTCCGCGTTCACTTCCGAGCAATTCGTTCGCGCGATTGGCGAGCACTTCATTCACATTCATGTTGTGCGAAGTTCCCGCACCCGCCTGATATGGATCCACTATGAACTGGTCACGGTGTTGTCCGTCGAGCACTTCCTCAGCAGCCTGCACGATCGCGTCAGCCCACTCGCCTTTCAGTCTTCCAGTTTCCTTGTGCGTCAACGCGGCCGCTTTCTTTATCCAGACCTGCGCTATTACGAAAGCCTCAAGCGGTTTCAGCCCGCTTATTGGAAAGTTCTGCGAGGCGCGAACTGTCTGCACCCCGTACAAAGCGTTCGACGGTACTTGCAGTTCGCCAAGAGGATCTTTTTCGGTGCGCGTGTTTGTCACGTTTGACATGTCTGGTTTGGGTCGGTAATCGGAGCTTGCAAAGTCGGCTGATGCTACAACCTCGTGCAACTGATTCTATTGAAAAGTCAAAACCGTATCTACCGTCGTGGCGACGTGCAGAAGCGTTCGGGAGTCTATCTGGAGCTCGTTAGTTCTGTAACGAGTGAAACGGACCGACCGAAGAGCCGCTGGCGATGCCAGGAGGCCGCTCAGTCCCGTCCCTGGAATTTCAAAGATTCCGTCGTCCTTGACCGAGCAATAGATCTGCTCATTTGCATAGCTGCTGGTTGACGGGTTTGCATAACGCACGGAGATGAGAATTGCTGATGTCGGATCGTTCGTGGCATTCCACGATAGTGCGAGCGATTGATTGACGGCGGGCAGCACTAACGCACCCGGGATAATCGGTTCAGCTAGTTTCACGTTGATATTGGAAGAGGGAAACAGCTCGCCGCTTCCCGGAACTGAGATTTGCGCCACCTCTCCGCTCTGGTAACTGAACGGCTGCGAAGCTGGTGTGACATAGCGCAGATTGGCGGCCTCGTACGGTAGCGGCACCAGATTCCCTCCTACCGTAAACGAGAGCGAATCACCCACGCGGTTTTGTCCGCGCACGTCGGCGGCGGTGGTGTCAACCACAGCATACACGCAGGCATCGTTTTGCTGCGTTGCGCTATTTGGAACCACGGCGTTAACCGCTTCGAAGAAGATGGCGGAAGCCGACGCCTTAACGGTGGTCGTCGACGTGCTTTTCCCTCGAATATCGATTGCACCGTAACGCGAGGTTTCGCCCCTGAATTCCGTCAGGCTGTTACAGCCCACGGCCGTGACTGCCAATGCAAGCAGCGCACAAAAGCGGGGGAAACTGCGATTGCCCTCTGGACTGCTTTTGCATCTTTGTTTCGACATGCTCATGGAGCTTCCAGTAGAGGTAGAATCACGCGCCGACCGGGCGTGCAATGCCCCGCAGAAACGGGTTACCCGCAAGTTCGCGCTCGACGGAGGTCTCCGGGCCGTGTCCTGTCAGCACCCTCGTTTGCCTCGGTAATGCCGCCATGCGTTGTAAAGACGCGTGCATCGCGCGCGGATCTGACAATGGCAAATCCGTGCGCCCTATGGAACCCGCGAACAGCACGTCACCCGATATGCAGAGTCCGTCGTTCACGAATGCTACATGTCCCGGCGCATGACCAGGAAGGTGAATGACTTCAAAGTGAAAAGCACCGACGTTGACTCTCATCCCTTCGGAGAGATCGACGGTTTCAGCCGGTAACGTCTCGATATCCATACCGTAAAGGCGTCCCATTGTGGGCGCCCCATCATAGAAAAACCGGTCGGCCGGGTGGAGATACACCGGAACATCCATAGCCCTCACGATCGGCGCGACGGCGCCCACGTGATCGACATGTGCGTGGGTCAACCAGACTGCCTTGAGACTGCAACCAGTTTTGCGGACCGCTTCGAGGATTCTCTCCGGCTCATCTCCGGGGTCTACCAATACTGCTTCGAGTGACGATAGCTCGGAGAGGAGCCAGCAGTTCTCCTGCAACGGGCCGACAGTAAGCTGCTCTATGTTGAGCGACATCAGGAGACGACCCTGGACAGGGTTCGTGCCCGAGTCGACAGCTTTGTTGTTCTCATCCATGCACGATCGCCCACTTGCGGCAAGGGAGCAAGTCAGACTGGGAGAGAATTAATCGTCCATCTCCTCGTCCAGCAGCGCACGTGGGAGCACCCTCGAGGGTGAATGTGGCGCCTCCAGCGGAGCGCTGAGAGTAAATGTGCTACCGCTACCCAGCTCGCTCTGGACGACCACGTCGCCGCCCAACAGGCGGGCCAATCTACGCGATACGCTCAGACCCACACCCGACCCTCCTACTCGCCTACTCGCTGATTGGTGAATCTGCCAGAACGAATCAAAGATTCTTTCACTGTGCTCGGGCGCGACGCCGATACCACTGTCCTTTATACTATAAAAGACCACGTTATCCACGATATCGACGCTCAGCGAAACGCCGCCGCTATCGGTGAATTTCACCGCATTACCCAACAGGTTGACCAGAATCTGCCGGAGTTTGAGTTCGTCAGTTTCAAGAACTGTACTCCCCCCCTGCATCCGGACGTCGAATTCAAGACCTTTTGAATGAGCCAACGGTTCCACCAGAGAAAGTGCGCTTGTCACGAGGTCTTCGAGCAGAAAGCTGCTCCGATCTACCGTTTCCTCCCCTGCTTCCGCTCGCGCGAGCGTGAGGACTTCATTGATGAGATCGAGAAGGTGCAGCGCGCTGGCCTTGATTCTGCCAAGTTGCTGACTCTGAAGGTCGGTGACGGGGCCCGAGATTTGGCCGGCGAGGAGCTCTTCGTACCCGATTATTGCGGCAAGAGGCGTTCGGAGTTCATGACTCATGGTAGCCAGAAAATTCGCTTTCGCGGTGGCGGCGGACTCTGCCCGCACCTTCAGATCTTCCTCGCGTAAAGTTGCCATCACCAATCGTGCATTCACCTCCTGCAGCTCGGCAACCATCTTTGCACGATCCATCCGCGCGTTATGCTCTTCCGTGAGATCATCGACCTGAACAATCACGAACCGCCGGCGTTCGCTGTTTGCCACGGTGGGCCAGGCTGAAACACGCCACACCGCGCTCGAGTGAACCAGGTCTTCCGAGAATTGCCCACGATCATCTGTGCTGGGTCGACAAAACTTCACCTCCCGGCCGACTACGCTGTCACGGGTTTGCTCAACATGCCGAACAATCTCCACGAGCTGAGCGATGCAATCCGGGGGAAGCGCTTCGCTGAGGTGGCAGGGCGTGCCCGGGGCCTCGTCGATCTCCAGCAGCTTGTGAAGCGCACTGTTGCCGGCATAAAGCTCATCGGACGCACTCTCAAATACACCGAGCGCCAGCGGCGAGCGCGATATCACCTCGATGATCTTATCGACGGCTTCTCCCCCGCGTGCCGCAGTCTCTTTGTGCTCGCTCGTTTGGCGGGCATTCATTGCGAAGCCGGGCCGAGGCCCTGAAGGCCGACGCTCTGCGCCGAACCTGACGGGTACTTTCGATGATTCGGTATGATGCGGCGTCTCCATTCCCTCCCCCGGCCTGACCCATACTACCTTAGCGACTTCGGTGTCGCGCGGTACAGTAATTCCCCATCGGATTGCCTTATATGCATATACCGAACCTCCGCGAGCTGACCGAGCGCAATTTGTACTTCTGCACGCAAAAGTCCCGTCTCGCTCGCCAGCACGTTGACCGTCGCCTCTCCCACAACCAGCAATGCGTCGAGCACCCACACTTCCGTGGCGCCGAGCTGAGGGTGCTTATCCATAGTCTCCCGAGCGTGCGGGACCCCGGTGATGATCCCACGATAGCCGGAAAGAGCTTCTCCCACCTCGAATCCCATATGGGTGAGCTGGTACGCGCGCAACTCGCGGCTGTGGTTGCTTCGTCGCATCTTGATGAGACTCAGCACTTTCCTTAGCTCACCATCCAGTTCGACGTATCGCAATGCGAGGATATCATCTGTCAAAAACGAAATATTGTAAGGTGAGAATCGCAGATAGTCCATAGCCTCGGCGATTTCCACCGTGGAGAGTACGGTAACCCCGATAGAGGTCAGCGAAACCAGGAGCCGGTAAAAGGATTCTCTGAAGTCCTGGCGAAAAGTGGGTGCCAGCGCCGCTTCAAAACCGGAGAGTGAATCGATCACCAGCCGTTTAGCGCCAATCGCAGTTACACGATCGCGGATCTCCTGAAGTGCCTCATCAACCGACAAATCCAATGGCCTGAGGTACATCACATCCAGCAGCCCAAGCATTCCCCGCAGGTCGATTCCGAGCTCGCCCGCACGGTCGAGATAGATTTCGGGGTGCTCCTCGAACACGGCAATCACGGTTGCTTCGCCTTTTATCCCGCCATCAGCGACAAAGTGCGTCGCGAGTAACGTCTTCCCAGTACCAGTGGGCCCTGTAACGAGGATCGAGTCCCCCGTTCGAATGCCCCCGCCCATCATCGCATCGAGACTTGGCACCCCTGTCGAACACCGGCTCGTTGTCGCGGGACGACCGCTACTTTCCGGTTTCGGAAGCCGAGGGAAGACTTCGATGCCTTTATCGCTAATGCGAAGACTATAAAGCCCGGGCAAAGTGGGTGTCCGCGCACTTGGTAATCCGCATTTTACGCATGGTGGAATTGCGCTCGATTTCGTTGAGCATCCAGATTACACCATCGGCAATTGTAAAAATAGGATCACGCGCCTCACTCTCGCCGAACTCTCCTATGAGGAAGCTGGTCACCTCCCAACTCGTTAGCCGGAGCGCGAGCTTCTGCACAAAATGTTGCATCTCCAGTTCGTCTGCTCGGGAGCCGAGCGCGGTCACTACTGTGCGAAACGAGTCGACGATGACAAGGCTGGGATTGTAGCGCTCAACTTCAACTTTGATGCGTTCGAGCACGCCACCCAGCCGTCGCAGAATAAATCTTCACTCAAATTGAGGAGGTGAACATCGCGACCAATTCGAGCTGGATTGAAGAACTGAAAGTTCTGTTGATATCGCAGCATCTTCACCATTGGCTCGCCGAGCACGGTGAAGAAGATTCCGGGCCGCTCCTCCGACGAGCCCGAAAAAAGAATCTGCCGCGCGAGGGTAGTTTTGCCGGTCCCAGGGGAACCGGCAATCAGATTAAACGAGTAGTCCGGAATTCCTCCTCCGAGTACTTCGTCGAGGCCGGCGACACCAGACTTGAGCTGCCGAATCAAGCTGACGGTTGGATCACTAACCTGAAGATCTCCCGTGGGTCGAAGTAGCCAGCTCGCTCGATGACCAGGGGGCGTTGCTTGTATTCATCACGACGGTCGGCACGCGACGGTGAATGCCTGAACGAGGAGCAAACAAAGAAATAGTCATCAGGAATCGTCATACGAAGTCTCATGCGGCCACGCTTCATGAGTGAGTCGGTTTACAAGGTCTGTTCCGATCAGCCGCGACAGCAACGACAATAGCGCTTCAATTAGCGCGACCATCGCTTCCTTCACAGCTGCTTTTTGACAATGCTCTACGCCCACACCGTCTTGCTTCAGGCATATCTGGACTGTGGAGTCGACGACGCCCATACTTGCGCCGGAAAGCACGGGATGTTTGTCTTGTGTTCTATCGAGAACGCGGTCAAGCAGTATGGAGGTGCCGTCCGCACCAAACCATTGCATAAGAGGATGGTGTGCCTGCTGTAGAAGATCGGCCGTTACGCTCACGATTCGATCCGCGTCTGGACCGATATCGCCGTCGGACATCCTCTCCGGTTTAAGGCTTTGCTCAAGTAGCAGGCGAGCGCGACTATTGAAGTCGGATTTCGCCACTAGCCGGCCAGAACAGGCAAACTGTTCAGGGCACAAAAACTATTGTGGACTCGAGCGCATCTTGAGTTGCTGAACACGCGAGCATGTTTTGGGAACGCTGCACGTGTCCAACCTATCCTGCGGCACAAGTCGCGGTAAGCCATCGCGAAACTCGCGTCGAAGGCTCTCCGCGCAAACCTACTCCGAGTGCTTTTTCTTTGCCTGCACCCCGTCAGCTGACGAGGTCCGATTTCCGACTAATGCATTCACCGACGCATCTCCTGATGATTCTGTTGACGTTGCCGTCGATGATGCGGCAGCATCTGTTGACACTTCCTCTGGCGACGCAATCGAATCGAATGGGGCAAATGCAGTTTCGAGCACCGGCGATTCACCGACACCATGATGAGCAAGTCTGCGCTCTGCCTCGAGCGCGGCCATGCATCCTGTTCCCGCAGAGGTGATCGCCTGACGGTAATACTCGTCGATGACGTCTCCAGCTGCATAAACGCCTTCCACCGTTGTTTCTGTACGCCATGAACAAACCTTTATGTAACCGCTCTCCGTGAGTTCAACCTGACCCTTGAGGAATCCGGTGTTCGGAGTGTGTCCGATGGCGAGAAAAAGCCCCCCAAGGTCGAGTGTGGATTTTTCCCCACTTTTCGAATCCCTGAGTTTTACTCCAGTTATCTCACTGTCGCCGAGCACCTCCTCGACTTCCGTGTTCCAGAGAACACGAATCTTGGGGTGAGAGAGCACCCTATCGGCCATTACCTTAGACGCACGGAATGAATCGCGACGATGAATGATCAACACCTCCGACGCGAACTTCGTGAGATAAGATGCTTCTTCCATCGCGGTGTCGCCCCCGCCAACAACTCCCAGCACCTTGTTGCGGTAGTGCGGCAATGCTCCATCGCACACT
>JBBSTN010000053.1:0-13648 GCA_038235845.1 Gemmatimonadales bacterium
ACAACCAGATCGCCGACAGTGATCGGTTTGGCCGTTTGCGGCAGGCCGATCCCCAACAGCTTGGCACTACGCTTCGCGGCGAACATCCCCAGACAGTTGCACTTGTGCTGGCGCACCTCGACCCTGCACACGTGGCGGCGGTGCTGAAGGAAATTGATCCTGCTATTGGCGGCGATGTCATGTACCGCATTGCGCGCATGGACAAGGTCTCGCCAGAGATGATCTCGCTTGTCGAACGCACCATCGGATCCGACGCGGACATGTCATTCTCGCAGACCATGAGTGTGATCGGCGGCCCGAAATCGGTTGCAGCGATTCTCAACCTGGTGAGCGCAACGCTGGAGAAGGAAGTACTGGATGTCGTTGCGCTGCAGGACCCCGCGCTCGGCGAACAGATCAGGAATCTCATGTTCGTATTCGAGAATCTCCTCATGCTTGACGACAAGTCGTTGCAGCGTCTACTACGGGAAGTCGACGTAAAGCAGCTCGCGCTGGCGCTCAAGGCGGTCAGTCCCGAGCTCAAGGACAAAATCCTCGCCACTATGTCACAGCGCGCCGTGGCTGGACTCAAGGAAGAAATCGAGTTCCTGGGCCCGGTCAAGATGCGCGACGTGGAAGCCGCGCAGAGCGACATCGTATCGAAGGTCCGTGCACTGGAAGAATCCGGCGACATCGTCTTGAGCAGCGGAACCGATGATGTCATCGTCTGATCGAATGAGAGACGGGACTGGTTCGATGCACGCCTTGCCGTGGGCGCTCGAAGAGCTTCCAATGCCGGACATCTTCCCACTCTTCGAGAATCTCGACGAGGCCAATGGAGCTGATGCGGCACAGGCCGTCGATCTTCACCAGCACTATGCCTCCGAGCGTACGCGTGTGGAGCAGGCGTCTCACGCGCGCGGTTACGCAGAGGGCGAAAGGAATGCGCGCGCTGAATCAGAAGCGAGTCTTGCGGCTGCATTGAGCTCACTGACCGAGGCAGCGGCAATGATTCAGCTCCATGAGGCGCGCTGGATATCGAACGCAGAGGAGAATATCGCTGCGCTCGCGGTTGCAGTGGCGCGACATATCGTAGCACGCGAAGTCACGGTGGATCCCACCGGGGTACACGCACTGGTTTCACGCGCGATGTTGCAGCTTCCAATAGATCACCCGATCGTCGTGCGATTGCATCCCGACGATATCGCGTACTGCGGAACAATGATTGTTCCCGATGGTGCAGGCCGGACGCCGGACATAAGGTGGGTCCCCGACGCGTCGGTAATGCGCGGTGGCTGCCTCGTCGAAGGCCGGGAGCGCATCATCGACGGTCGGATCGACACGTCGCTTGAGCGCGCGTATCTCAGCATCGGAAACCTGCAGGCATGATGTCCACCGTAATCGACCTCGACTCGCCGGATTTCATGTCGGCGACAGAGTCCATGCTCTCACGGTTGCGTGAAAAGGATCGTCTGGCCTCGTATGGCCGAGTGACGCGGGTCGTCGGTTTGGTGCTTGAGGCGACGGGAGTTGAATGCGGCCTGGGATCGCTTTGCCGAATAACGAGTCATGCGCGAGACCGCTCTGTGCTCGCGGAAGTCGTTGGTTTTCATGAGCGCGGCGTATTGCTGATGCCGTTGGGAGAAGTGGACGGTTTGCATCCAGGCTCCATTGTCCAACCACTCGGACGAACCTTTGGTGTAGACGTCGGCCCGGGGATGCTCGGACGAGTACTCAACGGACTCGGCCACCCCATCGACGGAAAGGGCAAGCTCGATGTAATTGCGCGTGTTCCGCTCAGCGCCGAACCACCAAACCCGCTCGAGCGTGAGACGATTGGGACTGCGCTGGAAACAGGCGTTCGTGCTGTCGATGGACTGCTCACCATTGGTCGCGGTCAGCGCGTCGGAATCTTCGCCGGATCCGGCGTCGGAAAAAGCACCATGCTTGGCATGATAGCGCGTCATGCGCAGGCCGATGTGAACGTGATTGCGCTGCTGGGCGAGCGTGGTCGCGAGGTACGCGACTTCATCGAGAATTCGCTGGGCGAAGAGGGCCTCGCCCGCTCCGTGCTCATTGTTGCGACCGGTGACCAGGCCGCGTTGATTCGTGCCCGCGGAGCGCTGGTGGCCACTGCCATTGCAGAGTACTTTCGCGATCAGGGCAAGCAGGTACTGCTGATGGTTGATTCGGTTACACGTGTCGCGATGGCATGGCGGGAAATTGGCCTCGCTACCGGCGAACCGCCGACAACCAAGGGCTACCCACCATCGGTATTTGCGTCGCTGCCGCGGTTGCTGGAGCGTGCGGGAAACGGCGCGCGCGGTGGCATTACCGGCATCTATACCGTTCTCGTGGACGGTGACGACTTCAACGAGCCGGTAGCGGATGCAGTCCGTTCGATTCTGGATGGACACATTGTGTTATCTCGCCGCCTTGCATCGTTACATCACTATCCCGCCATCGACGTGCTGGAGTCGAAGAGCCGGGTACGTGATCAGATCATCGATTCTGTTCAGCTCAAGGCTGGCAGTGCATTGATGCGCATGGAAGCCGCCTATCGTGAAAAGGAAGACCTCATCATGGTTGGCGCGTATCAGCGTGGCAGCGACCCATACGTGGACGCAGCGCTTGTTTATCGCGAAAAGGTGCTCGATTTCCTTCAGCAACGCCCGGAAGATGTTTCATCGTACAGCGACACACATACCGCGCTGGCTGAGATTGCTGCGTCGATCACATCGGCTATATCGAGGCGCATTTGACGTTTCGATTTCGTCTGCAACGAGTGTTGGAGCTTCGCGAATTGAGCGAGCAGGCCAAGGCACGTGAGCTGAGCAGCGCAAAGGATGTTGCAGAAGTTGCAAGACTCGAGCAACAGTCATTGTCAAATCTGCGCGTAAGCTCGCGTTCTCAAATGGACGCATCGCCCTCCCGCGCTGTACACGTCGGACATTTGCAGCAAAGCGGCTTTGTGCTGCGGTCACTCGAAGAGCGACTACTCAACGCGACCGATGCGCTGACGGCAGCAGATGGTCTTGTGAAAGATGCAGAAGGCGCACTCAGTGATGCAGCACGCGCGCGGCAGATTCTCGATCGATTGAAGGAGCGACATGAAGGCGTGTGGCGTGCCGGCGAATCGCAGAAGGATCGGTTGCAGATGGATGAACTCGCACTGTCCAGACATGCGAAGCGAGTTGACACAGCGTCGAACGAGGAGAATCGAGAAGATCCAAGGTCGAAAACAAACGGAACAGGAAAATCATAATGATGAAGATGTTGATTCCAGCGGTTGGGGCAATAATCATAGGTGTAGGTGGAGGCGCGGGTTATGCATTCATGGCCTCCTCGCCGCCACTACCGATTATTGCGCAAGCGGACAGCTCCGCGGCCAACGATTCGCTCGCGTCGACCGCAGCCCATGAATCGAACAGCGGTCATGATTCGGCGCTCGTCGTTGGTGAACATGGTGAAGATGATGCGTCCGCTACAGCGCATGGCGCTGCGGATACGCCGCTCACGCCCGCAGACAGTATTCGGGAACTGGAAAAGGCGCGATTGGCGATGCACGAGCCGAAGCCGACCGCGGCGGCAGAGGAGGCAAAGGCGGTGGCTGCGGCCGAAGCCGGAGCCACAACCGCTGCACAGTCGATCAAGGCTGCATCCAGCAACGCCTCGCAAACCGCGCTCCCAGAGCTGCGGCTCGCGAAGATTTTTGGAGCGATGCAATCAAAAGATGCAGCGCGAGTGCTCGAACAGATGACTGACGCTGACGTTCGTTTCATTCTTGCACTGATGAGTGATCGACAGGCGGCCGCAATCCTCACGTCCTTCCCGGCAGCACGTGCTGCTACAATTACACGCGGTTCGATTCCACGGGGTGGCACACCGTGAATGAGATAGCGTTTACCAGCGCCCGCTCAGCGAGGCGGACGCCCGAAGCTCCGGAAACCAGAAAGACAGCACCGGCGTCGTCCACCAACGCCATGCGCGGACGACCCGACTTCCGGGAGGTTCTAGCAGCAAGGGCATCGCGATCAAGCTCCCAAATGTCGGCTTCAAGCGACGAGCGGTTGGGAGCTACGGAATCTCCACGGGCTGTGTCGGAGCAAATCGATTCAGACTCGGCAGATGACGCGAGATCAAGCGTAGACTCCGATACCACGATCAGTCAGCCGGACGAGGGGCTGTCATCGTCCGAACTGTCGCAATTGGCGTTCTCGCTGTCTCAGCGGCTTAGACAGCCCGTCTTGGCTTCTTACATGTCGGGGCGCGAGCCAACCGAATCTGATTCCGTTAAGCGCGCCAGTCAGCTCCTCGAAAGAATGACCGGACGAGGTGGCCCAGGTATCGATGAGTTGCTTGCCGCCGGTGACGGTGACGCTGCAACAATGCGTTCAGCGCTCGACGCGATCATAGCGAGCGTGGGCAACGATTCCGGCCTGCGATTCGCAATGTCCAAAGGTGATGTAACCGAACCGGTTAGCGATATGAAAGCGCTCGTGCCTCAGCTGCAGGAGCGAATTGAACGGGTTATCGACCGCATGAAGTCGGAGTATGGCCACGACGTTAACATTGTGGAGACCGCGCGGTCGCAGGAACGTCAGGACTACCTGTACGAACAAGGCCGCACGCGACCGGGACAGGTTGTGACATGGACCCGCAATTCTGCACACACACGGGGACAGGCGGCCGACGTTATCGTTGACGGGAAGTGGGATAACCCCGAAGGTTTTGCGAGACTGCAGCGCATCGCACGAGAAGAAGGACTTCGAACTCTTGGCGTGAGCGACCCCGGACATCTCGAGCTACCACGTAACGGCCAGGGATCTTCAGCGGCGTCGACACAGAAGCTCGATGCTGCCGCTCTTTCAGCGCGCATCGAACGGACCGGCGGCGCTTCCCGATCATCTTCCGCGGCACGTTCCGGCGTTGCACAGGTAGCGGGCGTAGCCTCGGTGGCAGGGGTTGCAACAGTGGCGCAGTCCGGTGGCGCACGCGCTTCCTTAGTTTCACCGCACGCTACAGACAGCAACCCTTCCTCCTTGGATGTAAGGAATTTGGTTGGTGGAAAGGCTGCGGCAGCGCTGATTAGTTCAACCGTAATCAGCTCCGGAAACGCTACGACTATCGCCGGCGCAAACCCGCTGGCTAACGCATCGGTGCAATCATCGTTGAACGCTTCGGCCGGCAAGAGTGAACACGCGGCGTTCGGTTCAAAATTCGGCGGTGGCAGCAATGCTGATACGCACGATCATCGCAATGAGCGATCGTCCAGTGATCGCGATAAGTCCGCGTCAATCAATCCCATCGCGTCCGTTCCGATCAACGCTGCACAAGTGATGGACGGCGGCAAAGCACCCGCTGCAATCGGAGCTGTTGATTATGCCGCGAGGGTTGCCGACGTACAGGATGCGCGTGACGCCGTCCCTGGCTCTGTCTCACGTCTTACGCTTTCAATGGACGGGCCAGATGGTGGAGAAGAACGCATTACGATTGGCCTTCGTGGCAAGACTGTAGAAACTCATATCTCGACGAACTCGCCTGCCGCTGACCAGATGCGAGCCAACGCGGGCGAGCTCACGGATGCACTCGGCAGACAAGGACTTGACGGAGACACGGTACGCATCACAGGCACACCCCGCAACGAATCAGCGAGCGCAACCAACTCGGCTACTGCCGACCGCGACGGCGTTCGCGTAGCTGCCACACAGCAAGGCCATACGGGCGATGGTCCGACGGGCGAAGGCCAGCGGGATCGTTCCTCTGGATCGCGAGACTCGGAGGCTCACGCCGACGCACGCCGAGCGCGCGAGGAGCAGGAACGATCACAAGGTCGATCGAAGGAGCAATACCGGGAGCACTCGGAAAAGCAAAACCATAATAAGGATTCACGATGATTACATCAGTACGAGGTACGTTCGATACAATCGCCAACCCTGTCAGCGCTGAACCGCCAACTGGTGCCGCGGAGCCGTCGCAACCAAGGACAGTTCTTCCAACCAACTCGAGCGGTCTCGGTCGCGACGACTTTCTCAAGATGCTGGTTGCACAGCTCAAGAATCAGGATCCACTCAATCCGATGGACGGCAAGGACATGGCTGCGCAGCTTGCACAGTTCTCGTCCGTAGAACAGTTGATACAGCTCAACAAGACGGTTGACGAACAGAAAAGTGCACAGGAAGGAGTCGTCACCGCGCTCGGCGAATTGCAGAAAACGCAGAACGAACGCGCAGACGAACTGGCAACACTCATCGAAGGGCAAATGGCGATGGCAACAGTCGGAAAGACTGCGGTCACGCCCGGCAACAACGTGTACGTTGACAGCGACGGCAAGGGCACTGTGCTGCTCGACGCCGGAACGTCCCGCGGACCGGGACGGATAACGTTCACGAATGCCAACGGCTCGGACGTCAGATCGGTGGCAATTCCGAATATCGGAACTGGTCAGCAGGCGATAGACATCTCGAAGCTCGATTGGAAACCGCCTCTCGAGGCGGGGAAGTACACCGTACGGTGTGAGGTCGCAACGGATGGCGGCCCGTTTCAAAACGTGAAGACCTACACGACCGGGCGGATTACCGGCATGCGCTACGAGCAAGGCAACCCCATCCTGATTATCGGCGACGACTTGAACCTGCCGATGTCCAAGCTCACACAAATTCGCGGCTAAAGCCGCGATCTCGAGGAGGTAGTACAGCATGCTTCGTTCTCTTTATGCCGGCGTATCCGGATTGCGCAACAACCAGGTGCGTATGGATGTCATCGGCAACAACATCGCCAACGTCAACACCGTTGGGTTCAAGGCCGCCAGAGTGACCTTCAAGGAAGGCTTTGCGCAGCTTCTGCAGGGCGCAAGCCGTCCGCCTGGAGACCAGGGCGGTACCAATCCGATCCAGATCGGACTTGGAACGCAGATCGGTTCGATCGATCAGGTATTCAACCAGGGTAATTTCGAAACGACTGGTATCAATACCGACCTTGCCATTCAGGGCGACTCGTTTTTCGTCGTGCGAAAAGGCAATCAGAGCTTCTTCACTCGGTCTGGAAATTTTCAAATCGATGCAGAAGGTGCGCTCGTCTCACCGACCAATGGATTCGTCGTTCAAGGCCAGACGTATGACAACGGTATCCTTCAGGACGGAATACGGGACATCCGCCTCCCATTTGGGCAGAAGGTGTCTGCCAAGCCAACCACGCAGGCAACCCTTGCCGGTAATCTCAATGCGTCGGCAACCGTCTTTCAGGGTGACTTTCTCGATCCTGCCGATCGCGCCAAGGCGGTGAATCGTGATGCGTGGACGGAATCGCAGGTCACCGTATTCGATTCGCAAGGCTCCAAGCACGACGTAAAGATCCAGATGTGGAAGACGTCGGCCAACACGTGGGATTGGCGCATCGACCCGATCGCCAGTGCAGTTACACAAGGATATCAGACGGACGGTGCCAGTCCCCCTTCGGACATTTCACTTCCTGACGCGCCCACAGACTACGAGATCCTTCCAGCGAATGTGCGGGTTACCAGCAGCGCGGGGCAGGAATATCTCTCGCCCGCCGACTATTCCTTTTCAGCGGGGCCGCCTCCGGCCGTGCAGTTTACCGCTAACATGCCGTCCAACTCGGAGATCAGGGTCTCCTATTTCATGAGTCCGACAGCGGCAGATCCGGGCGTGAACGGCGGTACGCTCACCTTCGACCAGGGCGGTATCATGAGCACCAATGTAACCGCGAGTCTCGACTTCGCGGTGTCCGGTGCGACACCTGTGCGCATCAATCTCAAGCTTGCTGGCGGAGTAAACGGTCTCACGCAATTCGCTTCTACCGCATCCACCCCAGTACTTCGCGACCAGAACGGCTACACGTCCGGCTCACTGCAGAACTTCACAATCGATCGCAGCGGACTAATAACGGGCTTCTTCACTAACGGAGCAACCTCTCCGCTTGGCCGCCTCGTTCTGAGCGATTTTAATAATCCCTCTGGATTACTGCGCATCGGCGATAACATGTACCAGGAATCAGGGAACTCGGGAAGTGCCATTCTGGGATTCGCACTGGAAGGTTCGCAGTCGCATCTTACCAGCGGCGCACTGGAGATGTCGAACGTGGACCTTGCCCAGGAGTTCACCAACATGATTGTGGCTCAACGCGCATTCCAAGCCAACGGAAAGGTGGTGTCGGCGGCCGATGAACTTCTCCAGGAACTGATGCAGGTGAAGCGGTAAAGCTGAGTAACGTAACCCGCAGCGTTTGTTCGTTGCGGGCGACGCGCGCAATCCCTCACAACCGCGTCGGCATAAGTTTCCCACTCGGCAAAAACTTCCGGGGGACTATGCGATTGCGGTGATGTCTCACAAGAAGCGAAAACCCGGCTTAATTTACGCAACCCGTTGCAGTGAAACGAGTTGCAATCTCTTGGATTCACTCCGGAGGGGGCCTCACCTGATGGCCCTATCCGTGCTTTTCGGTATGGTGGTCAGGTGGCCCCGACTGGAGCCGTTTGTTATACGCTTATTACCGCAGAGTCCATGTCGAACAAAGACGTACCGAGCAAAGATGGCGGAGCGGCAGCCGAAGACGCGCCCAAAACCGGCATGAAGGCGAAGCTACCCATGATCGCGATGATGGCCGTTGGTCTGGCGGTTGGTGGCGGAACGGGAGCAGCTGTTATTGGCCCAATCGTGGCAAAGAAGATGGGTCGAGCAGCCTCGGCGCAACCGGCACCGGCAGCGGCAGATGAATCATCGCCTGGTGAAGCAGGTGGGCACGAGGCGGGAGCTGCATCCGGCGCGCCGACAGTGTTCATGCTGGACAATCTGGTTCTCAACCCTGCCGGAAGCGGAGGAAGCCGATTCCTTCTCCTCACCGTCGCCATGGAAACGTCAAGCTCGAACGTAAACGTCGACCTGCAGGCGAGAGATGCAGAGGTTCGCGATATCGTTCTGACAGCGTTGGCCAACAAGACCGTCGATCAACTCACTGCGATCGAGAATCGCGAAGGCATAAAGACCGAGTTAATCAACGCGCTCGCCGTGCGATTCGGAAAGGGCTCTTTGAAGCGACTTTACTTCCCTCAGTTCGTGGTGCAGTAACCTCGATGGGTTCTGACACGCTTTCACGCGGTGATCTCGATCGGCTTCTAGCCGGTCACTCGAGCATTACGCCCCGGGCGTCTGCCGCTCTGGACCTGTCAGTATATGACTGGCGTCGACCACATCGCATATCCCGAGATCAGCTTCGCACCGTGGAAGCCATGTACGAACGCATGGTCAAAAGCTTTGAGTCGTGGCTAACCACACGGGTTCGTGGCGATCTCTCCGTAAAGCTGCAGGGCGTCGAACAGTTTTCATTTGGCGAGTTCACGCTTTCGCTGCCAACTCCATGTTCTTCGTTCATTTTTGACATTGCCGCAACCGGACAGCGCGGTGTTGTGGATTTCGGCCCCGAGTTCTCCTACTACATCGTCGACAGACTTTTTGGTGGAGAGGGAAAAGCAAACGTCTACTATCGTACGCTCACGCCGATTGAGCGCATGGCGATTCGAGCAGTGGCCGACAAGATCCTTTTGCTGTTGCAGCTCGCATGGAAAGACCACGTGCCGATGGAGTTCACGGTCGACGGATTCGAATCGTCGCCGGAAGTCATGCAAGTCGTAAACCGCGAAGATCCTGTTCTCGTTGCGAACATCGAGTTTACTGCAGGCCAATCCACAAGCTTCATTCTTGTCTGTCTGCCATTTGCAGTGCTCGACAAATTCTGCAACGCTAGCGAGACGCAGCGGACTTCATCCGTACCGGTCGCCGACGGCGAGCGTGATTCAGCCCGGCATCAGAGCGAGTCTGCACTCCGCTCCACGAAAGTGCCGCTATTCGCCCGACTGCCCGAGTTTCATCTCTCCATGCGAGAGCTAGCACGTCTCGAAGTTGGCACCGTGATTCCCACCGGTATCTCGAAGGACGCACGGGTCATAGTGCGCGCTGGCACGCAGGAAAGATTCATCGGCCATCCTGGCCGTGTCGCCGGCAATCTTGCCGTACGCGTACTGGAAGCGGTTCCGAGCGCTCCCGGCTTACACGACTAACGCCTCTCAACATGAACTCCGCAGAAGTGTCTACCAACGAAAATGTCGCCGCAGCCGAGCCGTTGTCCGCAACAGTACCGCAGCTTGCGGAATTCGAACACACTGGCGCGAACGGCACCGAAGTACCCATCGGAATGCTGCTTGACCTTACGCTGCCCGTATCAATCGAACTTGGCAGAACGAGCATGACGGTACAGGAGATTCTCAGACTTGGCCGCGGGTCGGTCATCCAACTCGACAGACTTGCCGGCGAACCGATTGACATCTTCGTGGGCGACCGTCGTTTCGCAGAAGGTGAAGTTGTTGTGCTTGGCGATCACTTTGGCGTTCGCATCACTCGCATCATCACGCAGTCGTCCAATGCAAATGCACATGTCGCCTGAGCATTTCACTTTCGCCGTCGTGAAGTATTCACTTGCCTTCTCCCCGGTCTGATCAATGTTGCTCGCCAGTCTTGGAGTAGTTGCTGCACTTGCCTTTGTGCTGGGTCTGGGCGCAGTCGCATTGTGGTTGGTCAAGCGTTTCGCCTCGGGTGGACTCGCGAAGAAATCTCGCGTACAAGTTGAGGTTGTGCAGCGCATGTCACTCGGCCCCAAAACTGGCCTGGCTGTGGTTCGGGTTGGAGAGCGGGTTATGGCAATATCAATTGGTGAGGGCGGCGTGCGCCCACTGTTTGATCTCGAGGAATCTGATCGGCAGCGGATAATTGCAACGAGCCCGATGCCCGTTTCGCTTGCGCCCAGCACTGAGGCGGAGGCCGCACTGAATCGGATGACATCGAAGCTCGTGAAGTCCGGCAAAAATATTCTCGATACGTACGGACCGCCGGCGATGGCATCGAGTTCTGCACTTGGCATGGCATCGAGTTTTGCACCTGCCTCAGCCTTCCCGGGTTCGACAGCCACGGCTTCCACTCCGCAGCGTGGCGAGCATGAGTTTCGAGCAATGCTTGGCATGTCGTTGTATAACACCAGTCGAATTGCCGTAGCAGTTGTTGGCGCAGTTCTAGCTGCATCACTCTCGGTAATTCCGGGTAGCTCACTTCTGGCTCAGGGGTCACCTCCACCGGTAATTCCGATAGCGGTACCGCCGGTATCTCCACCGGTAATTCAGCCGGGGGTGAGTCCGCTAATCACGAGCGCACCCACAGCGCCGCCAACGGTAGCGCCACAGGTCGTCGTACCGCAGCCACCAGCGCCTCCTGCTGCTCCAGTGCTCACGCTGCCCGCTTCGACAAACGGAGTCAGAGTTGCTACGCCAGCACCCGGCGCGACGGTCAACGCTGTCGGGACCTCTACCGCGGGCCAGCCTGCGAGTCAACGCGCGACTTCAACCGCCACGCAGGCCGCAGCCGTTAGGGGCGCCAATCGTACGCTAGCGCGCCCGCCCATGTCCGACATGCAGTTCGACTCAGCGACTGCGGCCATTAAAAGCTCCAGAGGACGGGCTGCGGCGGCAACGCCGGCCGCAGTCGGCGCGGTTGGCGGTTCGGATGACGCAGTCATGCGCATGATGCCACAGATCGATTTGCAGGTCGGGGACTCAAAGGATGGCGGACTGCGCTTGAACGGCACCGTTGGCATTGTCGTCATGATGGGCTTGATGACGTTGTTGCCCACGCTCGTTCTCATGATGACGGGCTTCACCCGCATTTTGATTGTTTTGCACTTCCTCAAGCAGGCTATGGGAACGCAGGGCGCTCCACCGGCACAGCTGCTCGCCGGTCTCGCACTGCTGTTGACAGGCTTCGTGATGGCTCCGACGCTATCCCGTGTGAACAGCGAGGCCGTAACGCCGTGGCTCGATGGAGAGATGACCCAGGTGGAGATGCTCAAAAACGGCGTAAAGCCGTTGCGGGAGTTCATGGTGCGCCAGACGCGCAGCAGCGACATCAAGACATTCGTCGAAATGAGCCGCATGCCTCAACCCGATGGCATCGACGATGTACCGCTTCATGTTCTGATGACTGCATTCGTCGCCAGCGAACTTCGCACCGCGTTCGAGATCGGCTTTCGGATCTATCTTCCGTTCATAATCATTGACACTGTCGTCGCGTCGGTACTCATGAGCATGGGCATGTTCATGCTTCCGCCGGCAATGATATCGTTGCCATTCAAGCTGCTGCTGTTCGTTCTTGTGGACGGGTGGGCTCTTACAATCCAGAGTCTCGTGCAGAGCTTCAAGTAGAGGCCACGATACTCCGGGCGGATTACGCCGGGTGGAACACGCTTGCGTTGTGCGCTATCTATAGAGCGGAGGTAGTTTGACGACTTCTGTGTCATGACGCAGCCGGCAATGCGGGTCGCAGCCCAACTTGAAAGCCAGGTCCCGACGCAGCTCTCAAGGACTGTTCCTCACCTCCGCTTCAGGAACAGCCACAACACGACGTGATGATGCGTATTCTAGTTGTTGGTGCAGGTGCAGTTGGTGGTTACTTTGGCGCTCGCCTGCTCGAGGCCGGCCGCGACGTGACCTTTCTCGTTCGTGCTCGGCGCAACGAACAGCTCGCGAAGACCGGGCTGGTGGTACGCAGCAAGTACGGCGACATCGATATGCCCGCCCCTACGGTCACTGCCGACGCAATCAAGTCGAAGGCCGACTTGATCATTCTGAGCTGCAAAGCATACGATCTCGCGAGTGCGATGGACTCGTTCCAAGCTGCGGTGGGTGAGAACACCGTCATTGTCCCGCTACTCAACGGCATGCAGCACATCGATGCACTTCAGGCGCGTTTCGGCAAGCGCGCGGTCATGGGGGGGCAGTGCATTATCTCAGCCGCGCTCGACGACGACGGACACGTCATCCATCTCAACGAGGCGCACAGTCTGACCTTTGGCGAATTGGACGCATCATCGTCAGAGCGTGCGGTCGCGATACTGGAGAATTTTTCCAACGCGAAATTCGAGGTCAAGCTCAGCCCAGCGATGCTTCAGGAGATGTGGGAGAAGTGGTTTTTCATTTCGGTTGGCGCGGGTATCACGTGTCTCATGCGCTCAAACGTTGGTGACATTGTCGCTGCTGGCGCCACCGACGTCGTGATCGCGTTGCTCGAAGAGTGCGCGGCGATTGCTACACACAATGGTTTTCCGCCGCGGGAAGCGGCGTTGCAGCGATGCAGGACCATGTTCACGATGGCCGGTTCATCGATGGCCGCTTCGATGCTGCGCGACATCGAGCGCGGCTCGCAAACGGAGGGCGATCATGTTCTGGGGGACTTGCTGAGACGCAGCGGTGAACCGACGCAGGCGCATTCGGTGCTCAGAATTGCTTACGCGCATCTGATGACGTATGAGGCACGGCGTGCGAGGCCTGGAGGATTGTCCAAGGCTGTGTGAGTCCTGGTGACGCGCACGCTTGCTATGTTTTGCCGCTGTGCACTGAGTGAGGCGCGTGAACAAAAATAGCCAACTGTCACGTACGCGCCGGAAGATGTCTGTGATGTACTCGTCAGCCTGCCCTCCAGTGATGCGTCGTGCTGTGGACCGATGTGTGCGGCCGAAACGCGGCCTCTGCGGCGGGCGGGCCGCCCAATGCCCCCGCACCCAGAACAGGCTGGTCCGCGCGGGCGCCGCCACCCTCGGTTAGGCCGCCCGC
>JBBSTN010000054.1:0-13481 GCA_038235845.1 Gemmatimonadales bacterium
AAACGCTACACCGCACGCGTTCGCGTGCGTACGGTCTTTATGCTCGACGCGGGAGCGTCGCATCTTCGATGCGACGTAACTGTCAACAACAAAACTCGCGATCATCGCCTGCAGCTTGTGTTCAACAGCGACGTCGCGCGCGGCGCGCGCGTGCTGGCCGACGCCGCATTCGGTGCCGTCGAACGCCCACCGATAACAGCGCCGTCTTCAGCGGCGGAAATCCCGCCAGCAACGATGCCGATGCATCGATGGGCCACCAGCACGGACGGCGACCGCGCCGCGACGATATTTTCCGACGGCCTCGCAGAAGCCGAGGTTAACGGCGGTCGCCTGGCAGTCACGCTTCTGCGAGCGGTGGGGGAGCTTTCGCGTCGCGACCTGCCCGAACGCCCCGGCCACGCAGGCTGGCCAATGCCGCTTCCTGATGCACAGTGCCAGGGTGTCCATCGCGCGCGCGTCGGTCTTTTGCTTCACGATACCTTCGACGATGCCACCCGTGAAGCAATCGAAGACTGCGCCGACGCCCTGCTTCTCCCCCTGATTGGCGAAACATGGAGAGACCTGGGCAACGCTCCAGAAACCTTAGCGGGCCCGGAACTCGTCGGTCACGGGCTACAAGGCTCGGCAGTCACCTTGAGCCAGGACGGAAACGCGCTCATTGTTCGAGCGCTCAACAGCTCGTCGGAGACGGTGAGCGGCGTATGGCGCATGCCGACAGACGGACCCTGGCGGGCCGTGGAAGTCCGTCTGGACGAGACCCCGACAGGTGGCCAGATCATCACGGAACGCGACATTCCGATCAGCGTTCCCCCATACGCGCTGTCGACCCTTCATATCGAGCGAGTCGGCGGCTGATGCCATCGCCCAGAACGGTACTCGCGACTACCGTGATGATCAGCAGCACGCCGGGCACCAGCGCAATCCACGGTGCCACGAGAAGCCACTCTCTTCCCGCAGCAATCATATTTCCCCAACTCGCTGTCGGCGGCTGAACCCCGAGTCCCAGAAAGGACAGCCCGCTTTCCAGGAGAATCGCGTTTCCCACGCCGAGTGTGATGGCAACAATCGCACTTCCCAGTGCATTCGGTAGCACATGTCGCCACACCACGCGCGCGTCGGACACTCCAAGAGCGTGAGCGCATTCAACGTAAGGAAGGATCCGAACTCCCTGAACATCGGCCCGCACGAGTCTCATCACTGACATCCATCCGGTGAGTCCGAGCACAGTAATAACCACGCCAAGCCCCGGCCCCCAAAGCGCCGAAATCACGAGCAGCAGCACCAGCCTCGGCACCGCCAACAGGGCGTCGCCAAGTGCGGTGATGGAGCGATCGAGGAGGCCACCCGTCCAGCCACCGATTGCGCCAAGGGCAATTCCGAGGACGCCTGCCAAAATTGATCCGGCCACACCTACGCCGAGCGAGATGCGAGCCGCGCTCCACACGCGCACCATGATGTCCCGACCGAAAGCGTCCGTGCCCAACGGGTGCCACGCTCCTAACTGATCGTATCCGCCGGGCGCGACGAGTCGGGTGGCAAGGATGTCCCCAATCGACCTTGAGCTGTCCGCCGCCGTAAGCGGAATCGCCACCGCTCCCGCCACCAGAACGATGAGAACGAGCAGTGATAGCATGAGTGCGCGGTCGGATTCAAACGACAGTCGATCGCGCTTCACCTGGTCACCCGCCACGTCTAGGGTCAAGCTTCGCGACGGCAATATCGGCCAGAAGGTTTGCCACGATGACCGCGCTCGCGTAGACCAGCGTCAACCCCAGTACCACCGGATAGTCGCGAGAAGCAATCGACGAGAGCATGAGACGTCCAAGGCCCGGCCAGGCAAATATCTGTTCGATGAATACGGATCCTGCTATGAGGCCGGGCAGGGTGAGGCCGAGCAGCACCACCAGGGGAGTGAGCGCATTGCGAAGCACGTAGCGGAGGCTAACGCGGCTCTCCGATAATCCGCGCGCATGAGCGGCCTGCACGTACGGATGCTGTGCAGACTCGATGAGGCTTGCACGCGCGTATCGGGCAACTCCTGCGGCGCCTGGAATTGTCAGTACCAGCAGTGGGAGAACCGAGTGTCTAGCGAGGTCACGCCACGCATCGAAGCCGGTTGCGAGTGCTGCCGGTTCATGCATACCGAAGGCAGGGAGACGGGCCCAGGCGGGTGCGTTAAGCGCGGACGCGCCGGTTGTGGCGAGTGCAACGGCGGCGAGAGCCAGCCAGAAGCTGGGCGCGGCGTAGAGTGTGATGCTCACAACCGTGATAGCGGTGTCGGCGCGTCGACCTGAACGAAGCGCTTGTACACCGCCTACCAGTGTCCCAATTAAAAAGCTGCCCAAAAGCGAGATTCCGCCCAGGAAAAGCGAGACGGGCAATGCCTCGATGATCACTGCGACGACCGAACGCGATTGCGCAAGGCTGCTACCGAGGTCCCCACTCAGCGCGCCCGTCATCCACCGCGCATATTGAACGGGGAGCGACGCATCGAGACCAAAGTCGGCTTTCAGGCGGGCAATCTCCGACGCTGTTGCCGATGGGCTTGCAAGAAGCGACGCCGGGTCGCCCGGCGCGAGATGAATCAACAGGAATGTGAGGGTCGTGACGATCCAGATCAGAAGAACGGCATCGATCACGCGAAGTAAGAGGTGTCGCACGCGAGGATGATGCGTCAGGAAATTCCCGAGTCAACCCATTGGCGTGCAATCCACCTTTCGGGCATTGCGCACGTCGCACGCATCGCGCTCCGGGCGTTGCGCTCGCGCGCGTCTGATCTCGCGCTCGTAACTGGGATCGCTCTCCTCACCTCCTGTTCACCACCCGAGCGTCCTCCGGAAACTGCTGTCGTTGCCTCCGGCTCGGACCTCGAATCGGGGAACCCGCTCGTAACGATTCATCCGCTCTCCCGACAGATACAGAGGCATGCACTCTTTGTCACGCTAGTGGCGCTCGACAGCGCACTTTTGCCGATTCCATACTATGCACGCTCATGGCGCTGGAATGATTCAAAGCGCTCGATCACTTTTGTTCTCGACAGCACCCTCAAATGGCACGATGGGGTTCGCACTACCGCCAGCGATGTCCGGTTCACGATCGAAGCAGCGGGAAATCCCGAGTTGGGGTCG
The DNA here is from genome assembly GCA_038235845.1 of Gemmatimonadales bacterium. Taxonomy (GTDB): domain Bacteria; phylum Gemmatimonadota; class Gemmatimonadetes; order Gemmatimonadales; family Gemmatimonadaceae; genus Gemmatimonas. The sequence continues at coordinate 3,129 of JBBSTN010000054.1, forward strand.
CCGAGAGCGGGCGATCTGTCCATGGTGGACAGCGTGCGGACGCGCGGAAGTGACACGGTTTCGGTTTTCTTTTCTCATGAGCAGTCCCGTATGCCGATCGTTTTTGCGGAGCTGCCGCTGGTTCCCCGACATATTCTGGATTCCGTCCCGCTTGCTCGCTGGCGTGCACACGCGTTCAGCACGGCGCCCGTTGGGAATGGTCCCTTTCGTTTCGTCAACAGGAGCGCGGGCCGCCGCTGGCGTTTCGAGCGCAATTCCAACTTTCCAGCCGCACTTGGCGGCCCGCCGTCCCTCCGCTCGCTAGTGGTCGCAGTGGTCGACGAGTCTGCGACAAAATTTGCGGGTCTGGTGAGCGGCGAGTTGGATCTGGCGGGAGTATCACCTACGATGGCTCATCTCGTTAACGAAGATCCAACGCTCGAGCTGATGTCGCCGCCCGTGCTCTTTTCCACGGCGATGGCATTCAATACAACACGCCCACCATTTGACGATGCCAGAGTGCGTCGCGCTGTTTCACTGTCAATCGACCGCGTCAGGATTGTGGCTACGGCAGTCGCAGGGTTTGGCACTCCCGCAAGTGGAGCGATCCCACCGGGCATTCCGGCCTATCGCGAAGGCCGTGCGACCCACGACGGTGCTGAAGCGGACCGCCTTTTCGACGATGCCGGGTGGCGTCGCGGACCAGGCGATATAAGAAGTCGCGAGGGCCGGAAACTGGAGATCGAACTGCTCACCGTGGGCAGCGGGGATCTGGCGGTCGAACAGCTTGTGCAGGCGGATCTCGCGGAGCGCGGCGTGGCGGTGAAGATAAGGGTCGCCGAACTGGCGACATTTCTTGCGTTGGTTCGGTCATCTTCGAAGGATTTTGATGTCGCATTGACGGGAGTGCCAGGCGACCTTTCGCTTGGATACCTGTCTGCACTTTTCGCTACCTCCCAACGGGGTGGCGCGCTGGACTATACCGGTTTCCATTGTGTGGCACTCGACTCTCTGCTTTCGCTAGCGCGCAGTTCGCCCAATTCGACCGCGGGCGATGCGTGGAGCAGGGTAAATAACTTGCTCATCGACTCGATGCCCGTTGCCTGGCTCTATCATGCCCGCGGCGTGCAAGGTCGCTCGCGACTCCTGCTGGGCGTTCAAATGGATCTGAGAGGAGAACTGGTGACTGTCTCCCGATGGTCACGAGCCTCGTCGCGTTAGAACCCAGCACATAACTGAAGGACTTTTGATGATACGGACACCAGATGCGTGAACTGCTAGACAACAGCGAACCGGCAACTTTTACCGCGCCACGGCTCTTGCCCGTCGACGTTGCGTCGAGACGGCTTGCGGTAGCAGCCGGTGGCCCGTGGGCTGCGCTCGCGGACGAGCTGGCAAGCGAGCTTTCCGTGCTGCTCCGCCATGAACTGCCAATACCAGCCCATAAGGCCCGAATGACTCGAATTGGTGGGCGCTGTCCTGTGCACGGCAGCTATCTGGAGTTCGATCCGTGGTCACCCCATTCACATCAGTGCGTGGCATGCGGCCAAGCCTATGTTGGAAAGGAGCATGATGAGTGGTGGTCGATGGGCGCACAGCTCTGGACGGTGGAACGCGCGGTGCACGCCGCCACACTCTATCTCTTGCGCGGCGATGAGGTGCACGCAGCGCTGGCCGCAAAAATTCTGTCCGAGCTCGCCGACCGTTATCTCGAGTGGCCTAATCGGGACAACGTTCTCGGTCCATCGAGACCCTTCTTCAGCACGTATCTCGAATCGATCTGGTTATTGAATATCTGCCACGCTCTCGACCTGCTGGAGGCGGCAAATGCGCCGCAGGTCGACAAGCTTGGTCGTTCATTACGCGAGCGAGTGATCCGACCCAGCTCGGAACTGATCGCCGGTTTCCATGAGGGGACCTCAAATCGACAGGTTTGGAACGAAGTGGCACTGCTTTCCGCCCTCCACTCGTTGCAAGATGACGCGTCGATGATGCTCAGACTCGATAGTAAGGGCGGGCTGCCATGGCTCATGACACACGGCCTACTGGAGGACGGCACATGGTTCGAGGGGGAGAACTACCACGTATTTGCACACCGGGGTTTGTGGTATGGTGTAAATCTGCTGCGCGCACGGGTCGCATCCGGAGATGACGAATTCGTTTTGCCGGAAAATCTCGAGCGTCGCTTCAGCTCCGGGTATCTTACGCCATTTCTCGGGCTGCTCCCGGACGACACTCTCCCGTCCCGTCGCGATTCGCCGTACGCTGTATCCGTGCGCCAATGGCGATTTGCCGAATGGTGTGAGCTCGGATACGCGGATAACGGGAGCGCGGATCTGGCGTCAATGCTGAGTCATCTTTATTCAGCCCGCGCTGATTTCCGCAGCTCATCTCGAGATAAGCCGGCCGGGCCGGTTTCTAGTCAGCGCTCGGGTGCGCCCACGAGCGAGCGATCCCGGTCGCTTGCCGACGTGGAGAGAAACACGCCCGCTCAGGCACTATCTCGCAGCAGCTTGTCGTGGCGTGCACTTTTGTGTGCGCCGATTGAACCGGTGCCCGACCAAGAGTGGGCGCCAGAAAGTGTCTGCCTGCCGTCACAGGGCCTCGCCGTACTGCGCCGTAATGAGGGCAACTGCTATGTAGCGCTGGAGGGCGGCCACACCGGCGGCGGACACGGTCATCCCGACGCCCTTTCGCTCACCCTCCAAACGGGTGCGGACCGATGGCTGGATGATCCGGGCACCGGCAGCTATGTCGATAAATCTTTGCATTGGTATCGCAGCACGCTTGCGCACAATGCGCCGCTCATCAATGGTGCTTCCCAACAGCCCGTTGCATCGACACTCGAAGCATTCGAGGATCGCGGCGCGGTGGGCTGGATCGTCAAAAGCGCCACGGGGCTCGCAAGCGGCGTTTCGACCACCCGCGCAATTGTGGCCTGCGACGGCTATCTGGTGGACGTGTTCGACTGGTCCGCAACCGATGAATGCGAGCTGACACTGCCGATTGGGGGGAATCTCTCACTCGACAACTCAAGCGTGGTTTTGCGGACGGCGCCGAGCCCGGATTTTCTTGCCGCATCGGGAGGAGCCGGCGGTCTTGAAGATGGTTTTGACTTCGTCCACAACGTCGAAAACAGCGCGGTCCCACGAGGACAGAGCGTCCATTTCGAGGCTCAGCCCACATCCGCAGCGGCATACAATTCGGCACGAAGCGGTTCCTCGGCCCGACTCTGGTATGTCGTGCACTCCACCGCCGGAGAGCACGAATCAGACGGTAGCGATGCCGCAGTTCTCACGCGCGGGGTGGCGCCTGGAGCGCCCACTCATGCGGAGCAGGAGCGCTACTGGCTTTCCGCAAGGGGTAGGAAAGGGCGGATGGTGGGCGTCTGGGCCTGGAGTTCGGGCGAGGCACGCGCTACTGACGTTTGCGAGGTCATTTTCGGCGGTGTGACAGATGCGACCGGTGACGCAGGTTCGATTGGCGAAACCGGCGCAACAGGCGCGACTGATACGGTTGTTGAGGTGACCACTGCCGATGGGACTCGAGCACTGCATTCGTACTCTGACGAGGGCTGGGCGATCGACCTGCTGGTTGGCGCGTCTCGCAGCCACATAGATCTGATCATGGGCGAGAACCTGCCTGAGGCATCGGTCGAGTTGGAGGCGCCGGACGAAGCCACGAGTAACGAAGACGGTGAAATGTTGTTAGAGGCAGACTTTGTGGTGCCATGGGTCGACTTTGAGGGCCGCGATGTCTTACCCGGCGAGCAAATCGAGGGTGCGCTGCTCATTCCACTCGGCTCATCCAACTATCTGGGAACCGAGCAGAGCTGGCAGGACGCTGGGGAACCCGTCGCAATGCTTCAACTCGTGCGAACTGACACGCATCTGGTGGCCGACATGGAAGTGACCACGGGGCCAATCGAATCTCCCATGCAGGATGAACAGGGCGATTATTACAATCCACTCGACAATGAATCTGCTGACATCAACGCAGATGGTCTCCAGTGGTACATCGGCAAGCCGGATTCCAAACGCTGGAGCGACGCCGCACTTTGTTTGCCTGCGCGTAACAACGAGTCGGACAGCGAAGCGGCCTATGACGCGGATGACGTTTCCACTGCGCAGACTCGTCGAATCGAGGGCAAGGGATCAAGCCGTTTCGTAGCACGATGGCGGCCAACTGAGGACGGCTGGGCTATGAGACTCGAATGGCCCATAGACGATCTGCCAGTCGACGAAGACGGATGTATCGCATTCGATCTGATTGTGAATGAACGTCCCGCCGAGCGTGAGCGTCGTCGGGGACAGTTGGTATTAAGCGGAGGGGGCGGTTTCTCATATCTGCGTGGAGACCGAAGTTCTCCCGATCACGCGCTTGTCATCGCGGTAACCTGACTCGCAACTCTGAATCACAAGACCATAGTCATGCGGGCACCGCTATCTTACGAACGTTCACGCCAACCCAGGCAATATGTTGCTCGTCCTCCAGAATTTCTGATGTCCGAATCCGTTCTTGCTCAGGTTGTCGTCGTGCTCTACGAGTCTCAGGATCTGGTCAACATTGGCGGCACGGTGCGCGCGATGAAGAACATGGGCGTGCGCGATCTTCGGCTCGTTCGTCCGCGTTCCTACGACGTTACCCGCGTGCTGCAGGTGGCGCACGCAACGCACGACGTGGTGGAACGGATACGGCACTTCGAAACGCTGGATGAAGCGCTCGCAGATTGCGTGAGAGTGGTGGCGTATTCCGGGCGTCGACGCGCCGCGAAGTGGGCGCGTCATACACCGCGAACCGCCGCAGTCGATCTGCTCGAGCACGCGGAGCATGGTCGAGTGGCGATAATGTTCGGGCGGGAGGATCACGGACTGCCGAACGAAGCACTCGATCGTGCTCACGCGATCGCCACCATTCCGACAACCGAACATTTTTCGCTCAACGTTGCACAGGCGTGTCTCGTTGCACTTTACGAGCTTCACCTGCACGCGGGTGACGCGACCGTGCGCATCGCGGGTCCCAAACGAGCGGCTGCACCTCCCAGCATGTCTGCGCTCGAACAGACTTTCAGCGATGTCGAAGCTGCGCTTGGTGCGATTGCATATTTCGGAACGCGAAATCAGGAGCTGGTCATGAGATCAGTGCGGGCAGTTGTAATGCGAGCGGCGCCGGATGCTCGCGAGCTGCTGTTGTTGCGAACGGCCGGCATCGAGGTTCTTCGGACCATCGAGCGCGAGAACAAACGAGCCGTTGCTTCAGCTCTTGCTGAACGCGCGTCGTCGGAGAATATCAAACCGGAATGAGCATCTGGTGAACTGCAAATGACTATAACGGTATCGTCGGACTTCGACGGAGGCGACTGGCGAAGCCGAGCAGCGGATGCAATTCCGGGCGGGTCGTCCACCGGCAGCAAGCGCCCTGACATTCTGTACGGAACGCGGGCGAATGAAGGCACATTACCCACGCACTATCAACGTGCCGAGGGGAGCACCCTGTGGGCTCCAGACGGACGAAAGTTCGTCGACTTTTCGATGGCACTCGGGGCGGTGGCAATCGGATATGCCGATCCCGCCGTTACACGCAGTGTCATAACCGCGGTATCCTCGGGCTCAGTAACCGGGCTTCCCCATGTACTGGAAGTGGAGGTGGCGGAACGTATCATCGACCTCATTCCATGCGGGGAAAGCGTGCGGTTTCTGCGCACCGGTGCGGAGGCGAATGCTGCCGCGATCAGAATTGCGCGCGTTGCCACTGGGCGCACTAAAGTTCTGGGCGCGGGCTATTTCGGATGGCTGGACTGGTGCAGCGAGCAGGCAGGCGTACCCGATGCAGTGCGCGAGGATTTTGCAGGTATACCGTTCGACGATACAGAAGCGCTGTCGGCAGCCATCGGCGAACATGGCAACGAGATCGCCGCCATTATTGTCGAGCCGCTAATGCATCACGTTGCAAGCGAAGAATGGCTCAGGGCGGTGCGGGAAGCATGCGACAGAACTGGCGCCGTGATGATCATGGACGAGATAAAGACTGCGTTCCGCATTAGAACCGGAGGTGTGCAGGAGCTCACCGGGGTTATGCCCGATCTCACAACCATCGGAAAGGCGCTGGCAAATGGATTTCCGCTTGCTGCTGTAACTGGGCGAAGTGCAGTCATGGACGCAGCGAATAAGTCTTGGATATCATCCACAGCGGCGGCTGAAAGTAGCGGCCTCGCGGCAGCGAAGGCAGTTTGCGAATGGCATGACCGCATCGATGTACCGGATCGACTGAGCAGGATTGGTCAGGACATGCAGGAGATTGTTGCTGAAGCTTTGACGGCGTCGCCCTGGCTTGGAGTCACCGCCGAGGGGCCGTACACAATGTGGCGTCTCACTTCCGAATATCCGGAGCGTCTTGACGCCTTGGTTGCCTGCACTGCCCGCGAGGGTGTGTTGCTCAAGCGGGGTGCGTATCAGTTTGCATGTCTCGCCCATGATCAGCGAGCACTTGATACACTGGAACGCGTGATGGCGTCGGTAAGTCGCGCTTCCGCGCCCGTTGTTGCAAGGACGAATGTATGAGCATTAACCCTGCGGACATGCTTGAAGGGCATCTATCCGCACATGTCTGAACGTGATTGATCCGCACATGTTTGATCGTGACCACCTGCTGATAGATGCGCATGCGCATTTTCATACTCCGTTCACCAATAGGGTCGACTGGGAGCATTATAACAACTCGCGTCTCGCTGCAGGCAGGCGCATCGGCGTACGCTGTCACGTTGCTTCGGTGCTGGGCTCGTGGGGACACACGTCGCCAACCTACTTCGCTTCTCCGGACGATCAGACCCGCGCCAACGATTGGATGTTTGATTTTGCAGGTGCGTCAAACGGTGAGATCCGCGCATTTGTTGCGGTAAATCCCAACTACACTCGCCATGCGCTGAGCGAAATCGAGCGTGGCTTTGCTGCAGGCGCGATAGGTGTGAAACTCGCAGCGGGACGACGGGCGGACGATGGGTTGCTGGATGAGATTGCGACCGTTGCCGCACAATACGATGCGCCCATTCTTCATCATGTCTGGCACCATCGTCAACGCGACTGGCCGAACCAGGATGCCTCCGATGGTTTGGACCTGGCTCGGCTCGCCCTTCGGCAGAGGGATACAAGGTTCATTATGGCACACATCGGCGGTGGTGGAGACTACACGCATTCGTTTGCCGCTGCGGCGGGCATCGATAACCTGGTGATGGACCTTTCCGGAAGTGGAATCGATCGCGGAATGCTCGATCTTGCGATCGAACGAGTTGGAGTGCAGCGACTGCTTTGGGCTAGCGACATAACGATGTGTACCGGTCTTACCAAGCTGCTCGCTCTCTCCCACGCCGGGCTCAGTACAGACGATCTTGCGGCAATCCGGTGGGGCAACGCCGTGCGAATATTTCCTCGTGGTGCATTTGCACATCTCGCTGACGAGCGCGCGGATGTCGCATCTGAGAGTCCCACGGGTTGAAGTGAGCATGAACGCTTACCCGCAGCTTCAGTCGCCTCGATGACGCTTGACTCCTCAGGTCCCGGCCCTGTGGACGTTTGCTCGTGGATTGGGGGATATCCTTTCCGCGAGATACCGCATCCTGAAGCGGCAATTCTCGCTCGTGTTGTGCTACCGCGGGAGGGCTTCTCGGGCGCCTGGGTGGGACACCTGCCGGGTGCATTTCAACGCGATCCAGCGAGTAGCAACGAGGCTCTGTTGAAGAGCATTGAAAGCTATCGCGACATTCTCGAACCCGCTCCTATAGTCCGGCCCGATTGGCCTGGCTGGCTGGCGACGCTTACATGGGCCGTTGAGCATGGGGCGCCTGCAGTGCGGATCTACCCAGCGCAGTGGGGTATGGTGGCCGAAAATCCTCGCCTCCGCGAATTGGCGCTAGCATGTGGTGAGCTTGGATTGGCGCTTCATGTCACGGTGCGTTTTGAAGATCTCAGGCAGCGCCATTTCATGGATGTCGCGTCGGATGTCTCGGCGGCTCTTCTGCGCGGGATAGCTCGTATTCCCGGCTCCAGGTGCCATCTGGTGGTATCCGGAGCGGGCCGGGAACTCATCGAGGAGACGCACTGGGGGTTGACCCCGGAAGAGCAGTCGAGGGTGTGGTACGACTTCAATTGGCTCTGGGGCCCGCCAGAGGACAGTTTTGCTCACCTGGTTCGCACGTTGGGGGCGCCGCGCCTCACCTGGAGCAGCTATTGGCCGCTTCGGTTGGCGCAGCAGTGTCGCTCCCTTACCACGCTTCTTCCTGATGATCTTTTAGCGAATGGCGCGGTGGAGAGTCTGGCGGACGGTCGGATTATTGCCAGTTCGGCTCGATCTGCTGGAGTTGCCGGATCTGCTACATCGAACAGGCAAGATGTTTGACGACAAGACTCCATGTAATGGCTGCAATCACTTCGCGATTGCACTTGCGTACAAATACGGTGCCGGACATACTACGCGCGAGCCATGATGGAACAAACACACGGTGGGCAGTTTCGCGCCGTGACGCCATTGTTGCGAAATTTTAGATAGACGGCTTTTCCTCGACCAATAGCTGATGACGGTCAAAAAGAAGTGGACGGTAATACCGGGATTCCTCGCGCTCGCAGCAGCGGCCGCGTTGTTGTCCGCATATAGTGGAGCTTCATCTTCGCAAGGGGTGAGAGTAGAGCAGCCAGTGAAGTTCGTTCATGCGCCGCACGTTCAAAAAGCGGAAATGAATTGTCTTTACTGTCACAACGCCGCCAACAAGTCGCCCGATCCAGGCATGCCAGCCGTGGCAACTTGCATGGGATGTCATCAGCTCTTCGTGAAGCCGAGCGCGCCCGAGATCAAAAAGATTGCGTCGTACTTCTCGAAGGGTGAGCCGATTCCCTGGAACCGCGTACACAAGGTGCCTGATTACGTGCAGTTCCCGCACATGCGACATGTGAATGCGGGAGTGACCTGCCAGTCATGCCACGGCGAAATTCAGAAGCAGGGAGCCCAGGGTCCGGATACCAACTATGTCCCTGTGCAACAAGCAGTGTCGCTCAACATGGGCTGGTGCGTGAACTGCCATGTGAACGGCTACAGTCCCGCAGAAGGCGCACGTCTGGCTGGAGTTGCCGTGACACCCGAGCTGCAGGCGATGCCTAAAAAGAAGGCGCGCTACGATTGCGCTGTCTGCCATTACTGACAAACCGAACACCCGAGCACGAGTCCACCGCAGGCAGATTGCCTGTGGTGTGTCTTGTGCCGCCGTATGGAGCGGAGTGACTGCATGAGTACTGAAACGGGAACCGGCGTAAAGCGCCGAGACTTCCTAAAAATCCTTGGCGCCACGGGAGCGACCACTGCGGTCGTGGGATGTTCATCGGAAAGGGTGGGCAAACTCATACCGTATGTCGTCTCCCCGGACAATACAGTACCGGGTGTGTCGCAGTATTACGCGACCACTTGTCGGGAGTGCGCCACGGGTTGCGGTGTCGTTGCGGAAGTGCGCGACGGGCGTCCGATAAAGCTCGAAGGCAATCCCGAGCACCCGCTCAATCGCGGAGCTATTTGCGCGACAGGCCTTTCTGCGTTGCAGGGCTTGTACAACCCCGATCGATTCCGATCGCCGATGGTGCGGGAGGGTAACACCCTCAAGCCCACTACGTGGGATAATGCACATGAACTTCTGGCCACTAAAATTGGCGAGGTAAAAAGTCGAGGGCAGGCGGCCAATGCGCTGTTCCTGAATCAGCACGAGTCTGGCACGTTCCCGGGCTTTCTGGACGCCTGGTTGAGCGCTCAGGGAATGCCCCCACACCTGTCGGTAGATTCGTCCGCGCCCGCTGCCACGATCGCGTCGAATCAGCGCGCTTACGGTGTCGCGTGGCCAGGCCTCGATTTCAGCGCTGCCAAGCTCATCGTGAGTTTTGGCGCTGACTTTCTGGATAACTGGGGCCTTACAGTCCCACAGCAGCTCGATTGGGCTGATGCGCGCGCCAAGCTCGAAGGTGCTCCACAGGTTGTATACGTCGGAGCGCGCCGGTCGCTTACCGGGCTCAACGCCGATCAGTGGATAGCGTCGCGGCCGGGTGGAGAGATGGCAATCTGTGCGGCAATTACCGGCTCAGGTACAGCGGCCGCCGCGGCAGATGCTTCTGGCGTTTCCGTTGCTACGATCGAAGCGCTTGCGGCGGCGGTGAGGTCTGCCGGGAGCGGTGTAATGGCGCTTTGCGGAGTGACTGGTGCTGACGCCGTCGAGTGCGGTGTCATGGTCGCGCAGATCAATCAGAGCAACGGCGCTGTAGGAGCAACGATCAAGCCGGCGTCGGCTCACCTCGGTTTTGCCGGCATCAACAGCTACGCCGAACTGGTCGGTGCAGTTGATCGGAT
>JBBSTN010000055.1:0-13348 GCA_038235845.1 Gemmatimonadales bacterium
AACTGCAAGAGATGAGCAGGCAAAAAGGGCAAGCGAACTCGATCGAGAGATACAAGCCGCGCTGGCGATGCTTGGACCTGGTACCGCTGTAGACGGAAATGGTACGATCGTGCAGCGACTGGTGAAATTGCGCGAGAAATTGGCGGAAGATTCTACGTCGCGGCGTCAGCTTACAGTCGAAAGAGATGCATGGCGTGCCATGTGCACACTACTCACCCAGACGCGTGCGCGTGTACACGAGTTGCTGGAAGATGCAGAGCAGGAACGCGATGCGCTTTCAACCTCGCTGGACACCATGCGAAACCGTATTGTGGAGTTGAGCGTGATGCACACGGACGCCCGGGACGATGGCGACCGAGCCCGAACTGAGCTATCTCAGCTTCGCGTCAAGTTGGTGACATGGAGCGAAGCGGTCGAAACGACTCTCGCAGAGCTCTCCCAGCGCACCTCTGAGGTCTTCAGGGAGTAAGCTCGCTCTTGGTCAGGCCGCGCACGGTCTGCTCGCTAACATAGCCCATCTCCACCGCATACTTCCCCAAACGTTGCTGCAGGCGTCGACGTCCGCGAAACAGGCGCGACTTGACCGTACCTTCCGGGATTCCGAGCACCTCGGCTACCTCCGCATAACGTAGGCCCTGAAGATCGCTCAGAACTACCGCCGAGCGATATTCTTCCGGCAACGACCGAATCGCGCGCACCACTTCGTCGTCGAGAAACGAATTATAGAAGTTCGATTCCGGGTCGGCTTCACCAACCGCTTCGAACAATGCCCAGCCCTCGGTATCCTCAGGCTGCTGTACTTCGCGCGTGCTTGCCCGACGTTTTCGACTGACGAAAACGTGATACAGAATGGTGAACAGCCACGCACGAATGTTTGTACCGAGATGGTACTGTTCCCAGCGCTCGAGCGCGCGAAGAAACGTATCGGATACAAGATCCTCAGCGTCGTCTCGCGATCGCGTGAGCTTGATTGCGAAAGAATACATAGCGTCGACATGTACCAAAGCTTCCGCTTCGAACTGCCCTCTTCGGAACACCCGCCCCTGCTCTGATTCCTTTACCATCCCGAATCTCCCCCGATGCCTTCACGTACGTGCATTTGGATAAATCGCTTTAGGTCAATGGCGATGTCCTCGAGAATCTAGAGATCACGTTTGACCCGCGTCATGAGAACTGCTCCCTCCAGCGCGGCGATAATGAATCGCGAAAGACGAACAGCGTTGACGTCGTCTTTCAACTGCGGACGGGCTTCCCAGAGCAGCGACCGAATCTGGTTTGCCCACCTCTCGAAAATCGCCTCAATACGGATTCGAAAGCCTTCGTGCGCATCCGCTAACTCAGCCGCCAGGTTGCCGAACGGCGATCCGCGTCTTCCTCCCCGCTCAGACTGCAGCGCAACAATGCCGTCGATAAACAGGTTGAGGCGCTCTAAAGGGTCGATCATGGGTTCCCGGAGAACCGCGAGTCCACGCTCGGCGAAACGCTCGAACTGCCTGTCCAATACTTCGTATCCGAGCTCTTCCTTGGATTTGAAGTAGTGATAGAAATGACTTTTACCGCTGAGCTTGGCGTGCTTTATCACTTCGTCTACGGAGGTAGCGGTGAACCCACGCTCCGAAATCAGAAGTGCTGCTGCGTCGACAATCTTGCTGCGGCGGTCGGATCCCATGGAGTAAATATAGGACTGAGCGGTCCGATAAACAATACACGAACTAAAAATCGCCAACACGTTGTCAGATAGGCGATTAGCCGTTATCGAATTATTGTTTTGGCATTTTGCAAGAGCCGTCACCGTAAAAACTAGGACCGCATGGTCCAGATTGTCTTCGCGACGACTTAGCGTCGCTTTCGGCCGCCCTTTCGGGGAGCGCCGCCACGACCGCCTCCGCCGCCACGACCGCCTCCACCGCCGACACCGTTAGGGTGTTGCCCTCGGTCGCCTCTTCCCGCCGCACCATGACGCGCGCGTTCGCCGTCGCGCCGGTTGTCTGTCCGCTCCCGTTCGTCGTCCGTAAACGGATCGTCCAGCTTTTGCATCAACTCGTCGAGCGTGGAGGCCCGGACCGCGCCGCGTTGACCGCGCGGGACAACGAATCGAATTGGCCGATCGAACTCCGGCAATTCTTCCCGGGCTAAGCTGCGTGCAAGTTTTTCCGGCAATCGCAACCGGACGACCGCAAGATCTCCGTCCGCTGTTTCCTCAACGTCATAGTCGAGAGTGACTGACCGATCACGAATTACCGCCGCACCCGGCAGCGCTCGTGCTTGCGCAACATCGTTGGCACTCACCCAGTCTCGCCGATCGAGTCGAAGTGGCAGAGCACGAATTCGCTCCCACTCGTCCTCGTCACCCATCTGCTGCTCATACCAGCTCGCGAGTTCACGCTGGCCCAGCCGCGGCGTCGTTCCACCCAGCCGTTTGTACACTTCACGAATCTCGTCGACAACCGGCTGGTTTTTTCGTACCGACGGATGGCGCAACTCGCCACGCGCAGCTGCTTCGGCCAAGGCAGCTCGGCCTGCGCTCGCCAGCTCTGGTGGAAATTTCGAAAGCGGCTCGTTTTCGCGCGACAGTTCGAAGCCGTAGTAAGTCACCCTGCGCTGCAACACAAGTGGAGAGCGCTTACTGTCAGCTTCGAGAGCTATTGCGGGCGGATGTCGTTCGGCGTACTTGCGAATGATGTCCATCGGCAACTGCGTGCCTTCGATCGACGCGCGTGGCACTCCAAATCGATCTGCGAAATATCTGAGCGTGCCGGCCACCGCGCCCCAGCTTCCGCAGACACTTGTCTTCGACACGCGTGCGTCATGACCATCGGCAGTCTGTTCTTCGATAACGAGGTCGAATGGCATGAACCGCGCAATCAGGTCGGCGAAGCGACGCAAAACCCCTTCACGCGCCAACGGGAGTGACGAGGGCAGCATGAGGCCGACGCTTCGATAAACGCTCGCCATTGCAAGCGCCGCGTCTTCAAGTGACTTGACGAGCACTCCGCGACGTTCGGCCCATGCGGCGATCAACTCCGCGTCAAACAGGTGCCTCGAAAGCCCGTAAACTTCTCCGATGTGACCCGCTGTCCGGAATGCTTCTGCGTAAACGTTGTACGCCGTCAGATGATCACTTCCGCGAATAATCAAACCTTCGAGATCGCGCCCTTCCCGTGTCATTCTGTGAAGCGAGTCCACACCGCTCATTACGGCAAGCAGTGGCAACATATCGTCATCACCGTTGACAATCAGCTCCGCCCACGCCCGATCAACCGGAAGTGCTTCGACAGCAACTCCGTATCTGGAAAGCCTGCCCCCATCGATTAACCCCCGTCGCTCCAGATGTGCAACAGCCCGTCGATATGCGGCCTTGTCGAGTGGCACAGGCAGATCGAGTTCGTCAGCCTGAACACCGAGGCCGGCACATGTAAGCGCAACTCGTTCGGAGTCACCCGCGAGCTGAAACTCGGGCGCGGTTGGGCGCAACGCTTCAAACCGTATATCCCGATCGCTGAGTATGAACACGCGACCGTTCGGCACCCGGCCATGCACACGTCCCGCCATTTGAAGCAGTTCGTTTGCGCCGAGGTGAACTCGGGTAAGCACGTTGCGTCCGCGGTCGATGAAGTTGGTGAATCTCGAGTCGTCGATGATGACCGTGTCCAGGCCTGGTACATTCAACGCACTCTGTCCCGCAGCCGTCATCGCCAGAAAAAACGGCTTCGGAATCGTGCCCTCCAGAAACGGCCTTATCACGCGAATGGGTTCGCCGCCGTGATAATGCGCTGCCGAAATTGCCGGATACCGTTCGTTCACCCAGAGCGCTGCTTCTTCAACCATTGCGCGTGTGGGAAGAAACATTGCGACACCGCGTTCCGATTTTACAACTCCGCGCAGGAACTTGTCGTCTAGAAATGCAAGCGCCTGTTTGCGTTCGACAACAACTTTTGCTGCCTTTGTCGAGTCAAACGCCGAGACCTGCAGCACCTCAGCGCTGTCGAGATAGTGCGAATAGAATTCAGGGTCGACGGTTGCAGAAAGCCAGATGAATCTGCAGCCAACTCTCTTACCAAGAGCAAGACAAAGCTCCAGCTCTGCACTGGTCTGGTGAATCTCGTCGATAACGAGCGTGTCACTGGCGAGAATATCTGCGTCCTGAAACCATCGCCGCGCGATGCCCGTTGTCACGATCACGACGTTCCACGACGGTGTGTCAGGAGTGGCTTCCCGCTCGCGGTTTACCACACCCACCCGCAGTGCGGTCGTTCGCAGTATCGTTTCGGCAATTGGCCGTATCGCCAGCGTCTTTCCCGTACCGGTTCCTGCGACGATCCCAAAACCTTTCCCGCCCGATGCAAGCTCGCGCACATCCGAGCCTCGCGTTCGTTCCAGAAAAGTGTCGAGATGCAACCCTACTGCCAGCTCGATGGTTTCGCACGCAGCACGGGTGGGTGCAATAACGATGACGCGCCCAGTGGGCGGTTTGGCCGCGACATACGCGTCGTGGTCCGGCGGGAGATATCGATCCTGTGTAGTACGCACAGAAGCAAGCTAGCGCAGGACCAACCAGTTTGACCCCGTGTACTCAGCGATACAGTTTGTCATTCAATAACGCGCGCCAGCTTGCTCAACCCTCTCGTTACGCATCTCCGACAGGCTGTTACAACAAGCATTCGGCCGAATTTCCCTACAATCTGGAGCAGTGATGTCGTCGGATAGAGCAGAATGGGTAACGGTGGCGAATTGCGCCACAGGCCTCGAAGCTGACATAGCGCGAGTAGCACTCGAAGCGAGTGGAATCCCGGTAATGGTGCGAAGCGACAGCGCTGGAATTTTTGGACTTGCGTTTCAGGGGATGGTGACCGGCGGCATTGAACTCCAGGTACCAAGCCCGGAGATTGAGCGCGCTCGCGAGATACTCGGCGATGAGGACACGCGTCCCGATCTGCGTCTCGTTTCGAATGATCACGATTAAGAAACAGTAGCGAGACCTCCCGCCCTTATGCCAGCTGCTCGCGACGATTACATGTTTCGTCTCGTTACTCAGGTCAACATCACACTTCAGTATCTTCGCGAAAAGCTGAAGGACGAAACTGCCGTGATCGATGTACCGGGTGAAGTCAGGGCAGCCGTTTCCCTTCTTCTGGGGCCGCAACGTGCGTTGCTCGAGAGACTCGACCACAGTTCCGCAAGACAGATTGTTGGCAACGCCGAGGTTGTCAGAACGTGGAGTGCGTTGATGATGCTCGAGGCAGACGCAGAGGACCAGCTCGGTAATCAGGCTGTGGCAGCAACTCTTCGCACGCGAGCCGTTGCGCTTTCCCCGCAGCCCTCCGCGAATTAAATACCAACTCGATGACAACTCCAATTTCGCCCGACTCGCCGACGATTCGTCCGGTTACGCCCGAACCAACAATTGTCGATCCGCCTCAGATCGAGCCACCGCTCACCGATCCGACTCCGGTGCAGCCGCCTCGACGCGACCCACCTGACTCAGAGCCACCTCGACTGGATCCGCAAATCGTGCCGCAGGTGGATCCCACCGACCCGCTGTCACCTTCGCGAATCGACTAGCGCTGAATCAGCTTCACACGCTTTCCATTTCTGAATACTTCAACCCGATCTGCCCGACCGTCGCGATTGGTGTCAGTCCAGACTTGCAGCAGCTCCTGCCTCTGATCCAGAAAAATGGCACGCCAGGGCGTACCTCCCCTACCCTGATCGGGCACTCGCACGGTGAACTCGTTCGTGCCTAGCCACTGCATAACTTCAACGCTTGGCCGTCCGTTCAATACGTCCAGCACGGCGACCATTGGTGGGAGCACCTGAGGGTAAGCCTGTGAGGCGAAGGCCGGCAGATCGTCGCAGCGTCCATCATTGTCCTTGTCGAGACACACTGGCGGGCCGTAACGCGAATCGTCACACCATCCGTCACGATCCCGGTCAAGGCAAGCCGACGACCCATAGCCCGGAGGTCTGACATTGGGATTTCCGGTCAGATAGCGGGGATCGATGCCGGGCCCCACAGCTACCACAGCCCCTCCGTTCGGCCCCAGGTACGTACCGTAGCTGCCCATCGGTCCGCTCGCTGCGGCGCCCCCCGGCAACACGCCTCCACCCGGGAGAAAGGCACCGGCAGAACCGGCAGACCTGTCCCCAAACAGCTGCTCGTCACTTATTCGCTTGCTCTCCCAGGCCTCCCGCGCTCTGGGGTCGAGGCCCGAGGACAGCGGCGGAATTAGTGGCGCAACGTTGGCGGCCTTTGCGTCCGCTCCGTAAACGACACGAGCATTGGCCGGCTTGTTTCTCACTGCGGCAGGACAGTCGGTCGGCGCCGGCTGTTGAGAAGCCGGAACACGCTCCACCCATATTCGACACATCCCGGCGGGAGGCATATACTCGCGGGGAATTGAATCGACCACCCTTCGCTGGCTGCCGCCGTTGCTCTGCGCAGTCAATATGCCCATTGGACTCAGTCCACAAAGAAAAGCCGTTAGCGCAATTGTCTTCGTTCTCGAGATCATGTCCTCCCTCCAGCTGTATCGTACCCCGCGCGCCATCGGATGCTGCACGAACATGGCATCCCTCTTCATTATCGGCAGCATGTCACGGCGATCGCAGTTTAAACCGCTTAACTCAGCGTGGACATGAACGCGTCAGTCGCTGCTTCAGTCGCTGCTTCAGTCGCCGAAACTAATTCCGATCATTCGTGCAGCCATCACCACGTCATGACCCGGATCTACCCGCTTGGTCTCTGCGAGTACCGCTGCGACGGGCAAACAAACCAGATGCGGCGATTGAAGCGCCACCATCGTGCCCCATTTCTTGTCCGCGACCGCCTGCACTGCGGCGGCCCCGAAGCGGGTGGCGAGCAGCCTGTCGTAGCCCGTAGGGGAACCGCCGCGCTGTAGGTGGCCCAACACCAGCGATCGGGTCTCTTTTCCGGTAATTCGCTGGATGTCAAAGCCGATGCGTTCGGCGATTCCGCCCAGCCTGCGTTCCTGCCCCGGCAACGAAGTCCCGATGATCGACTCCGATCCCCCGCGCGGTTTTGACCCCTCGGCCACTACTACGATCGAAAACCTCCGGCCGCGGGCATCGCGAGCCATTATCTTTTCGCACACCTTTTCGATGTCCCAGGGAATTTCTGGTATGAGGATTACATCGGCTGACCCGGCTACGCCAGCGTGCAATGCGATAAAGCCGGAGCCTCGACCCATCACTTCCAAGACCAGAACCCGATCGTGAGACTCTGCGGTGGTGTGCAGTTTGTCGATCGCCTCCATCGCAGTGTTGACGGCCGTGTCAAAGCCGAAGGTGGTTATGGTGCCGGCTACATCGTTGTCGATGGTTTTGGGCACCGAAACGATACGCATGCCCTTTTCCGCCAACTGAGACGCGATCTTGAGCGAGCCGTCACCACCGATGCTGATGATCGCTTCAATGCCGAGATTGCGAGCATTCTCGATGAGCTCGTCCGATCGATCGACTTCAGTCCAACTTCCGTCGAGCCGCTGCACCGGATAGGCAAACGGACTTCCACGATTGGTGGTGCGCAAAATCGTGCCGCCAATCCCGCCGATACCACGAACGGTGTCAGATGTCAGCGGAACCACTTCGTCTTCTCCAAGCAGGCCGGCATAGCCGCGTTTAATGCCGAGCACGTCCCAACCTCGTGTGCGCGCCGAGAGTACGGCCGCGCGAATCACTGCGTTGAGTCCGGGAGCGTCGCCACCACCCGTCGAAAGGGCAATTCTCATACTGTTAAGACGTGTAAGTGGAAAAAGAGTCAGATCGTTGTTTTTTCACGGCGCGGACTGAAGCCGCATTTGAACGCCTGCCATCCCTGCGACTTGCCGCAGCACGCTGTCCTGATAAGCGACAACCCCGCGAAGCGAGTCGACCTGCGCTTGAAGATATGAATCTTCGTCCCGCATCTGTCCCATGGTCGCTGCGAGGTCGACCATGGCCTGACTGGTGGCAGCCTCCACACCTGGTGCTGCAATACCCTCACAGGCACTCAAAGTAGCGCTCAGAACGAGTGCGGCGAACATCATCGGGGCGCGCTCTGATCCAAGTGATCTCGCAGTTGATCGCCTGTCCGGGCTCGGCACTTTCACCGCAGATGATGCAGCAGCTAGTCGTGGAACTGACGTCTCAATTGACGTCTCAATTGACACTGAGGCAGCGTTGTTTAGCGAATGTGGCATTCATGGTCTCCGTGGTTCACAACGTCCGGTATGGTTGCTCGGTGTCTACACAGTGAATGCAGCCGTCGATGACGCGGCGAGGCGACGACTGTCGTCCACAGCAACCCACACGCACACCCACACGCGCGCTCTGGCAGCGCGACGCAATGATGACGACCGCGCGTTTTCGGTGACGGTAATTGTCGGACAGTGTGTGATATAGCGACATGAGAAAGGATCGCCATCTCAGCTGGGGCACCGCGCGCGACGGGCACACTCTGGTTGAACAGCTTGTGATTTTGGTGTTGATGGGAATTCTGGCAGCCATCGGCACTGTCGGGCTTAGCCGCATTCTCGACAGTGTTCACGTACACATCGCTGCTCGTGAAATTGCGGACCTGTTTGCAATAGCGCGAGACGAAGCTACCAGTACTGGCAATCGCACGGCGGTGCGTGTAGACAGTACCGGGGGCCGAGTTATCGTTCATGCGGGTGAAGACACTATTGCGCGCTATTCTGCTGCGGACGGTGGTGACGTGGTGTTGCATTCATCGCGAGACTCGATGGCTTATGCGCCGTCGGGCCTCGGTTACGGTGCCGCGAACATGAGTGTGGTTGTGAGCAAGGGCATTTTTGCCGAAACACTCACAGTGTCGCGGTTGGGCCGGTTGAGAAGATGACACCAGGCTCGAAGCCGTCAAGCTTCTGCAGACGTCCCGAAGTCAAAGCCGGGAACAGATATGCGCGGTATCTCCTGTCCGAGCACGCGCTCGATCGTTCTCACCATGCCGATCTCTTCTGCCGACATAAAAGTGTAGGCATCTCCGGTCGCTGCAGCACGTCCGGTGCGACCTATACGATGAACGTAGTCTTCGGCCTGCTGAGGAACGTCGAAGTTGATGACGTGCGAAATTCCGGACACGTCGAGACCACGCTGTGCAATGTCGGTGGCTACGAGAACACGCAACTTCCCCGATTTGAAGTCTTCGAGCGCCTGCATTCTCTGTTGCTGCGACTTGTCCGCGTGCATTGCTCCCGCGTCGACTCCCGCTCGCACGAGTTCGCGCACAACTCTGTCAGCACCCGATTTTGTCCGGGTGAAAACCAGTACGGAGTCATGGTCTGCACCGGACAGCAGATGAACAAGGAGTTCGAGTTTTCTCATCCTCGGCACAGGATAAACCGCGTGCGTCACCGAACTTGCTGCGGAGGATCGCCTGCCAACCTGAACGACAACGGGTTTGCGCAAATATTTTCGACTTAGCGCTTCTACTTCGGGCGGCATGGTGGCGCTGAACAGCAGAGTTTGCCTGTAGCGCGGGATCTGTTCGACAATCCGATTGAGCTGTGGCGCGAATCCCATGTCAAGCATGCGATCTGCTTCGTCCAGTACCAGCGTCTCCAGATAAGTGAAGTCGACGTTGCCCTTATCCATGTGATCGATCAGGCGGCCCGGAGTTGCCACCACAGCATCAACTCCACTCCGCAGGGCTTTCTCCTGCGGCTCGTAGCCCACTCCACCAAACACCGGAATCGCACCAACTGGGGAGTAGCGGGAATACTTCTGGAAGCTTTCCTCAACCTGGAGGCACAGCTCGCGGGTGGGCGTCAGAATGAGAACACGAGTTCGTCGAGGTCCACCAATCAGGCGATGAAGGATTGGAAGAGTGAAACTCGCAGTCTTGCCCGTTCCGGTTTGCGCGAGGCCGATAAGATCACGACCTCGCATTGCAATAGGAATGGCTTCGCGCTGGATTGGCGTTGGGCGTTCGTAGCCTGCATCACGAATCGCGTCCAGCAATGGAGGGGCAAGACCAAGCTCGGCGAACGTCATGTCGACGTCGTCGAGAATGGGAGATGTTAAGATTGTCATTTATATGACAGGAAACCTAACGGGCGCCGCGCCTTCGCATGATAGTCAGATAACTTCGATAGTCCGCCCGGCAAGTGAAGCGATGAGGCCGAGCCGGAAAGTGATCTCGATGGAATGCGCCCGTTTGGCTTCTTCCTCATCCATCCACATATCCACCAGCGGCATACTCGGCCATGACCACGAGGGAATCTGGTCCGGCATTTCCACCGATCTTGGCGCGTGCCATATGCCTTTCCGGTCGCGATCGCCAAGCAGTCGATCCAGAAGTCGGGTCCAATTTTCGTTCTTGTCCAGGAAACCGAGTCGGGCGATGATTTCCAGCCAGGCCAGGGACGACGGCATGTCCGAGTCCATCACGTTCCGTGTGGGAAGCAGATCGCCGAGCACAAGATGCGGCTGCTCTAGCAGATGCAATCCCACCTGCTGCACCGGTTGCTGGCGCGGCCATGGCTGCGACAGGTAGTGAAACAGACGGTCCATCAGTTCGTGGTGCTCGCTCCGGAAGTGCGGCATGTGAGCGAGCATGATGAGCAGATGAAAAGACGGAGCGTGGACCTCGGGCGGCAGGACATGCTGGTTTCCGATTCGCATCCAGGGTTTGCTCGAAAGCGGTGACTTGAGATACGCAGCCACCGGTTCAGTCAGGCGACTTGCGGCTCCTCGAAGCCGGGGATCGTTTTCGTAGCCGGCCTGTGCGAGCGCCGCAGCTGCTGCCTCCCTCAGAATCAGGCGTCCGCGCGCGACCAGATCTTCGTCCAGCACTTCGGGCCTGAACTCAGCGAGGAAACTCGGGTCGTCGTCTTCGGCCAGCAGACGGAAAAGCAGTCGCTTGGTGCACGCCAGCGCTGGGGATTCAGGATCCCAGCCGAGCTCGAGCAGCCGACGATAGGCGATAATGGTGCCAACTCCGGCCAGCGTATTGGGAGTCGGTACGGTGAGCATACCACCCGGCCAGTGTCCATCGAAGGCGTCTTGCATCATCATCAACTGAATTCCCGTTCGGGAATTATAGGGGAGCCCGTGGAACGTGGGCTCTTCCACCGCGAAGCCCACGATGTCGCGTATCGTCCGATACTGTATCGAGGGTGTCCCATTCTTGATAAGCCAAGTGACTGGCACATTGGCTGGTCGAAGTTCGAGCACCGACTGCGGTTCGGATTCCGGAGTGTTAGGAGACGTCACCAGTTGATCTATGAGGGAAATTAGAAGGATGGATACGTCGGGCTATCATATTCCTGCCCCACGTTTTCGCTAGATGCTACATCAGAAATCCCGAGTTCGCACCACAGTATCGTCGTAATTGCCTCGATTCAGGTGGTTATGAGCGGTCCTCCACCAAATTCTCGCGAAGGTTCGTGACAAACCTCACAGTCTTTGAGATTCTGACTACTGAATTTTACCTCTTTGCTTAACGCTTTGCGCCAGATCTGCGTCTCAACCTATGCGCACCCCATCACGCATCGCGAATGCGCCGTGAAAGGTGCCAACCTCAGACCTGGAACACTTCGATGAAGAAAACTTTGCAGATGCTTGCCGCCGCCGTCGTTTTGACTACGGCTTCAGTGGCGCAGGCCCAGGGTGGACGTGCTGGTGGAAATCAGCAGGAGCGTATGGCACAGCAGCGCGCCATGATGTTTGAAGGAATTACGCTGACTGCCGACCAAACCACCAAGATAGATTCGATTTCCGGTGCGACGAGAAAGGCGCAGATGGAATTGAGGGCCGGAATGCAGCAGGGTGGAGGACAGATGCCGCCCGAGCTTCAAGAAAAGAGAGCGGCAATTATGACCAAGCAGCGAGCTGACATCAAAGCGCTTCTGACCAAGGAGCAGGGTGAGCAGTTCGACAAGAACATTGCGGCGATGGGTAATGGCCGTCGCGGCAATAGGTTGATTTAGCTTTACCTTTCACCGCGGAGAGGGAAACCGTCTCCTTGCAGCTGGATCAGGATATGGAGTGAGTAAACGAGGGCGCCTGAGGCGCCTTCGTCGTTTCTGCTTCTTATCTGCTTGTTATCGATCTGCTTTGCGCTCAAGATTGTTCATCATGCCGTTCAGCCCCGCTCACAGCGTTCGCATCGCAGCCAGAACCTTGGCGTCCCACCAGGTCGCGGCACACGCCTGCAAACTCGCCCGGGGACTCTGTTGAGGGGAGAGTTCGTCGATTTGCAGGACGGTCGCATCTACTGCTACGCATCCGGTTCGCGGGGCGCCGGTGACCCCGTCATTCTAGTTCACGGTGCATTCACATCGTCATATCTCTGGCGAGACCTGCTGCCCCGACTGCCCGACGGCTACCGTGTGCTGGTTCTCGACCTTCTCGGTCATGGAAGAAGCGATCCTCCACGGCAAGCCGAAATGAGTGTGGAAGCTCATGCGCTTCGCCTCACCATGCTGATGGACGTGATGGGCGTGGAGCGTGCGGCGCTGGTGGGACATGGCATGGGCGCAGCAATCGTTCTGCTAGTTGCGCAGCGTCATCCCTCCCGCGTGTGCAAGATCGGATTGATAAACCCTGAAATGCCCTTTCCTCGCACGCCAGGCAGCACGGTTAACAATCGACTCACCCGGCTGGCTACGCTCGTGCATTTGTGGCGGCACCTGGCGCCGCAGTGGCTGGCGTCGGCGCTACACGGCGCCCTCGTTCGATCCTATCATTTACGCAGCGCAGGCGCGCGCTCGCTCGACGTGTACCTGAAGGTATTCCGCACCCGCGAAGGGCTACGCACGGCCTGCGCGCAGCTTCTTGCGTTGCGCGCCGAGATGAAACAATCGAAACGGGCGCGGAAAAGTAAAT
Source organism: Gemmatimonadales bacterium (assembly GCA_038235845.1). Lineage (GTDB taxonomy): Bacteria > Gemmatimonadota > Gemmatimonadetes > Gemmatimonadales > Gemmatimonadaceae > Gemmatimonas. The sequence continues at coordinate 12,847 of JBBSTN010000055.1, forward strand.
CCAGCGCGCCGATCGAGTGCGCGGCGCTACTAGCCGCCGGCGCGTTCGACCCACTGCTAACCGAGTCGGAGGCGGAGCGAATGGGCGCGGAACTCTGCCAGACTAACCGACCAGGACAATGCGCGGTTCATCTCATGCCGGGCGTGGCGCACTATGCTCCTGAGGAGGCGCCCGATAGGCTGGGGGCGCTCCTGTTCCAACTTCTCTCCCGGGAGGACAACCCGTCTGGGAGCTGAACCTCCGCGAGCGCCCGTGAGCGTCCGGCCTGCTAGATGTCTCTAACTTCGCGGGCGGCGTCCAGAGCATGGCCGATATCCCTCGAGAGCGCGCGCGCCTCCTGCGTTGCATTTGTCACCTCCCCGATGACCGCGCCAACGCCAAGAGTTCGCAACTTCACCATGTCAAGCCGCAGCGACCGCAGCGCCAGGGTGGCGCTCTCGAGCTGTCGCTTCATCACGTCCCGGCGCTCGTGCAGGTCGGCAAGTGATGACCGCTGACGACT
>JBBSTN010000056.1:0-13333 GCA_038235845.1 Gemmatimonadales bacterium
AGATCAGGTGACAGAGCACTGGTTTCTTCAGTGCAATGTGCAAACCTAATGCAGTCAGTGGCATTGTCAGCTTGTTCTGGCAGATTGCAAGCGTTGCAGTGACAGATTGGCCTGCAGACATGCTGCACGGAACTGTAATTGCTGTTCTAGGCTGGTTCTTCTCTTTACTTCAGTGTCTCTTATTTGTGAACGTTGCTGCTGCAGTGGAGCACTTACTGGGGAGATGGCATACAGCGCGCTGGCAACTTCCACACAGGCCGGCGTGACGCCGCCTACTACCTTGGGCGTGTTCTTGGTGTGGTAGACCGGGTTGCCCGGGTCGACGCGCTCGGGGCTGAACGCCACAAATACGTCCTCTCCAACCACAAGGCCCCTCGCCTCCAGACGAGGCTGGAGCAGCTCTCTGGTCGTGCCGGGATAAGTAGTGCTCTCGAGCACCACGCACATGCCGGGGCGGCCCTGCCGCGCGATCGCGTCGGCTGCGGACAGGACAAATGCCATGTCAGGGTCGCGAGTCTTGGAAAGCGGCGTTGGCACCGCGATCGAGATCGCGTCACACTCATTGAGCCGCGCTTCCACTGATGTTGCACTGAACGACCCGTTCTGTACTGCCTCCATCACGTCCGCGCTGGCGATGTCCTGTATGTGCGACTGCCCCGACATCAGCAGGTCGACAACCCGCTGACTTACGTCGTAGCCAATTACGCGAAATCCCGCCCGAGTGAATTCCATAGCCAGTGGAAGGCCAACATATCCCAGGCCCACGACGCCGATGATTGCGCTGCGATCTTCAATTTTTCCAAGCAACTGCTCTTTCATATGTTAACCTTTCGCGAGTGTCGAGCACCGCGGCCATAAAACGACCGCACTGAATCAACCACTTCGTCGAGCTGAGATGTTGTTAGTTCGGGATAAATGGGGAGTGACAGTACCTCGCTGGCCGCACGTTCCGATTCCGGGCACTGTCCTTCCTGGTAACCCAGATAGGCAAAGCACGGCTGGAGATGCAACGGCAGCGGATAATACACAGACGTGCCAATTCCCTGTTCGGTCAAATGAGCCTTGAGGCGATCCCGCTCCCGGACTCTGATCGTGTATTGATTGTAAATCGACGTATTGGCTGGTTCGACGAACGGCGTGACTATTTCGTCTATCTCCTCGAACGCTGCGTCGTAGTGAGCGGCATTTCGCCGACGCGCCTCGCTCCATTTCTCGAGATGGGGCAGCTTGGCCTGCAGCACAGCAGCCTGGAGGGCGTCGAGGCGGCTGTTGTAGCCTACGATCTCGTGGTAGTACGTGCGGCGACTACCGTGAGTGCGGAGCTTCATCAGAGTCTCGAAAATGGCTTCATCCTGAGTCGCCAGCATCCCACCGTCGCCGAACCCGCCAAGATTCTTGGACGGGAAAAAGCTGAAGGTGCCAATCGTGGAAAGCTCTCCGGCCCGGGTTTCCTTGCCATCTACTTTCCGCGAGGCCCCGATCGACTGAGCCGCGTCTTCGATGACCGGCGCGCCGTTGGCGGCAACCAGAATCTTCTCAATCGGCGCCATCTGTCCAAACAGATCTACCGCGATAACTGCCTTCGTGCGCGCGTTCACGCCGCTCGCCACCTGTTCGGGCGAGAGGTTGAAGGTGCGTGGGTCGATGTCCACGAACACGGGACGCGCTCCCACATTGTGAATCGCCCCAGCCGTCGCAAAGAAAGTGAAGGGGGTAGTCAGTACTTCGTCGCCCCTCCCGACGTCGAGTGCCCGGAGCGCGAGCAACAGCGCGTCGGTGCCGTTGGCGCAACCCACCGCATATCGCGTGTTGGATACCCCCGCTATTGAGCACTCCAGCTTTGCGACAGGGTCGCCAAGAATGAACGCCTGACCCTCGACGACATCCATCATTGCCGCAACGACATCTGATTTTATCGTCTCGTACTGTGCCTTGAGATCGAGTAGTGGTACAGCCATTGGCTTGCTCTGGTGATGAATAAGTAGTCCGACTTACAGCGTACTTCGCAGGGGGAGCGGAACTTCACACCCGGTCTTGGCAGATTCATAGATGCCAAGTATCAGCTCCAACGACTTTCGACCTGCGCGACCGTCAGTGTCGGGACGCGCCTCGCCGTGCAACACAGCCAGAACGTTTCGATAATATGCCTCGTGGCCGAAACCGTAAACCGAAGTTGGATTGGTATTCGACTGCTCCACCAACTTGTCATCATCGTCGTAATCGGCGAACGACCAGTGCTCAACGCGATTCACAGCGGTACCACCAATTTTGACACTTCCTTTTTCCCCGAGAATCGTGATCGACCCCTCGAGATTCTTCGGAAACGTCAACATCGTCACTTCGATGATGCCAAGCGCGCCAGAGCGGAATTTGATCACAGCTACGCCGGTGTCTTCTGCTTCGATGCGACGTGCGAGCGTGGCGGTTTTTGCCATCACGCTCTCCACCGGCCCAACCAGCCACTGCATGAGATCGACGTAGTGAGAGGCCTGATTCATGAAAGCCCCTCCGTCGAATTCCCACGTTCCACGCCATGGTGCCTGATCGTAGTATTCCTGCGGCCTCGTCCACCGCACTGTGCAATTCGCCATGTAAAGCCGTCCGAAACGTCCGCGATCGATAGCGCGCTTCAGTAACTGTACGGGCGGATTCAATCTGTTCTGCTTTACGACGAAAAGTTGAACTCCGTTTTCATCGCAGGCCTGCACAAGTGCATCGGCGGCGGCGAGAGAAATCCCCATCGGCTTTTCGGAAATCACATGTCGCCCTGCGCGCGCCGCCTGTATGCCCTGCTGTGGATGCAACCCGGAGGGCGTCGCAATCACCACTGCGTCACTTTGAACCGTGCCAAGCATTTCGTCGAACGAAGTGAAGTGAGGCGCGTCGATCGCGCGTCCAGCCTGTTCAGCTCGAGATGGTTCAACATCGCAAACTGCCACGAACTCCAGACCGTCAATGCGTGCAACGGCGTCAATGTGATTCCTGCTAATTCGACCGCAGCCAAGCAACGCCAGTCGAACGGTCTGGTCTGCGGGGATATTCGACACGGTCATTCGGCGTCCAGCCTTCTCACAATCTCGCCGTCGCGGAGATAGCGCATGCCGGTTTCCGGACAGCGCAACAGCTCACGACCCTCGAAGTCGCGCGAAGGAAAATCTACCTCAAGACGATGACCCGCCTCGGACATCCATCCAATCTGTTTTGCAGGCACGCCGGCCACCATCGCATACGCCGGTACATTGCGATTTACAACGGCGCCGGCACCAACAAAAGCATATTCGCCAATTGTTATACCACAGACAATCGTACAGTGCGCGCCGAGACTCGCGCCGCGACTTACCAGCGTCTGGCGATACTCGTCCTTGCGAGAAACAGCGCTGCGCGGATTGTAAACGTTCGTGAACACCATCGAGGGGCCACAGAACACATCGTCCTGCAGTTCCACTCCTTCATAGATCGACACGTTGTTCTGAATCTTCACATTGTTTCCGATTCGAACGTTGTTCATAACAACCACATTCTGTCCCAGCGAACAACCTTCACCAACGGTCGCGCCACCGAGGATATGACTGAAATGCCAGACTCTTGTACCCGCACCTATAACGGCGCCGTCGTCTACATAAGCAGATTCGTGCACCGTCGCACCTGCGCCGATAGTCGCACCAATATCCACGCGATCCTCTCCGCTTTTTGTACTCACTTGCTACGTGTAGCAAGGCGTTCGTGTCGCTCCTGCAGGGAGACTACCTCGGGCTCCCGTAACCTGCGGGCAACAAGCGCTTCGCAGGCAGCACTCGCCGCTGAAAGCGTCGTCGTGTACGGAACATGGTTGGCGATGGCCGCCTGACGCAGCTTCTCGTCATCAACCTGGGCATGTTTTCCAAGCGGAGTGTTAATGAGCAATTGAACATCGCCATTGAGGATCAGGTCAACGCCATTCGGCCGGCCTTCGTGAACCTTGAGTACAGTTTCCACTGGAACTTCCAGCGAGCGCAGATATGCAGCAGTGCCACTTGTGGCAAGCACGCGAAAGCCCAGTTCGTGAAACTGTGTCGCAAGCTTTCCGGCAATTGGCTTGTCGGAGTCGTTGACGGTCATGAACACTGCACCGTCTCTTGGCAGTGCGTTGTCGGCGGCAAGCTGCGACTTGAGAAATGCCGCGCCAAACTCGTCATCGATTCCCATTACCTCACCCGTCGAACGCATCTCGGGGCCGAGTACGGGATCAAACTCGCGGAACTTGTTAAACGGAAATACAGCTTCTTTTACACTCACATAGGGAGGAATGATTTCCTCCGTGAAACCGACATCGGCGAGCGTCTCTCCAAGCATGAGTCGTGCAGCAATGGACGCCAGGGGGATACCGATGGCCTTCGACACAAAGGGTACGGTCCGGGATGCACGAGGATTGACCTCGATGACGTAAACCACGCCGTCCTTGTACGCATACTGAGCATTGATCAAGCCAACAACGCCCAACTTCTTTGCAAATGCTATGGTGTGCGCCTTCATCTCATCGACCGCCTCTTGCGGTATGAGATAAGGCGGCAGCACACAAGCCGAATCACCGGAGTGAATTCCAGCGGACTCGATGTGCTCCATCACTGCTCCAATTACCACGTCGGTGCCATCGGACAGCGCATCGACGTCGGCTTCGAACGCATCTTCGAGGAAGCGGTCGACCAGCACCGGACGTTGCTCGCTCACGCGCGCTGCACGCTCGAAATACCCGCGCAATGAAGTGGAGTCATGCACTATCTCCATCGCCCTGCCACCCAGCACGTACGACGGACGCACCAGTACGGGGTATCCGATGCCATTGGCGATAGCAACTGCCTCGTCGACGCTCGTTGCCGTACCATTTTCGGGTTGCTTTACACCGAGTTCACGCGCGACCTTTTCAAAACGACGACGATCCTCCGCAATATCGATTGCATCGGGAGACGTGCCCAGAATGCGCACGCCCGCCGCTTCCAGCGCACGCGCAAGTTTCAGTGGCGTCTGGCCACCCAGTTGAACGATCACACCTACGGGCTTCTCACGATCGACTATTTCAAGGACATCTTCGAGGGTAAGTGGCTCAAAGAAAAGCTTGTCCGAAATGTCAAAATCGGTGGACACGGTTTCGGGATTCGAATTTACCATAATGGTTTCGTATCCCTGCTCACGCAGCGCCAGCGCAGCACGTACGCAGCAGTAGTCGAACTCGACGCCCTGTCCGATTCTATTTGGGCCTGAGCCGAGGATGACCACCTTTGGTTTTCCCGACGTCAGTGCTTCGGTCTCATCGTCGTAGCAGCTGTACAGATACGGTGTCGTTGATGGGAACTCGCCTGCACATGTGTCCACCATCTTGTACGACGGCCGTACGCCGAGTGTCCACCGCAACGCGCGGCTATCCTTTTCGGACGCATTGCGAAGTGCCCCGAGCTGCCGATCCGAAAAACCGAATCGCTTCATTCGACGCATCGTGCTCGCGTTCACGGTGGAGCGCGTCACATACCAGGTCTCTGCCTCAATCAGCTCCTGCAGCTGATCGAGAAACCATGGATCTATCGACGTAAGTTCGTGCAGCTCTTGCGTTGACATTCCCAGCATCATCGCGCGCTTGAGCTGGAAGATGCGTTCAGGCGTTGGAGTTCGCAGCGCGCCTCTCAACGCTTCCGGCGTGAGCTCGGTGAGCCGGTCATCTTGAAGTCGCTCGCCCACCACCCACCCCGCGCGATCGATTTCGAGCGCACGAAGCGCCTTCTGAAACGCTTCCTTGAACGTTCGTCCGATCGCCATCGACTCACCTACCGACTTCATCTGAGTGGTCAGCACGGGATCGGCGGTAACGAACTTCTCGAATGCAAAACGGGGGCACTTCACCACGACATAGTCGAGAACCGGTTCAAAGCTCGCAGGTGTCGTTTTCGTAATGTCGTTCGGAATTTCATCGAGATGAAATCCCACCGCGAGCTTGGCGCCAATACGCGCAATCGGGAAGCCAGTGGCCTTGGATGCGAGAGCGGACGATCGCGACACGCGAGGGTTCATCTCGATTACGATCATGTCGCCATTTGCGGGGTTGACAGCAAACTGGATGTTGCAGCCGCCCGCGTCGACTCCGATCTCGCGAATGATTGCCACCGCAGCGTCCCGCATCTTCTGATACTCCCGATCAGTAAGAGTCATCGCCGGTGCAACAGTAATCGAGTCGCCGGTGTGCACGCCCATCGGGTCGATGTTCTCGATCGAGCACACGATTACGACATTGTCCGCCTGATCGCGCATCACCTCGAGTTCGAACTCCTTCCATCCGAGCAGCGATCTCTCGATAAGCACGGACGTAACCGGCGACAGATCGAGGCCGCGTCTTACAATCGTCTCGAACTCTTCGTAGTTATAGGCTATGCCACCACCACTTCCGCCAAGTGTAAACGACGGTCGGATTATGGACGGGAAGCCGGTCTCTTCGACGGCACTGAGCGCTTCGTCTACTGATGTGACAGTACGACCAGCGGCACAGGTTTGCCCGATCTTTTCCATCGCCTCGGCGAAGAGCTTGCGATCTTCAGCAACCCGGATTGCGCGCGCGTTTGCTCCAATCAACTCGCAGCCATAACGCTCCAGCACACCGCTCTCGTGAAGAGCCAGGGCGACATTCAGGGCGGTCTGTCCACCCATCGTCGGCAACAGTGCGTCCGGCCGTTCACGTTCGATGACCTTTTCAACGAACTCCGGCGTGACTGGTTCGATGTAGGTGCGATCGGAAAATTCGGGGTCCGTCATGATGGTGGCAGGATTCGAGTTGACGAGAATTACCTCGAAACCTTCCTCGCGCAGCGCCTTCGTCGCCTGGGTTCCACTGTAGTCAAACTCGGCACCCTGGCCGATTACTATCGGACCCGATCCGATTACCAGAATTCTGTGAATGTCAGTGCGTCGCGGCATTGATCAAATCGTCGATGATGTCATCCATTGACTGTGTAACACGCCATCCAGTGGCATGTTGAAGTTTGTCCGAGTTACCCACGAGATAAGGAACGTCGACTACTCGAACGAGCCGGGGATCCTCGACGATCGGAGCATCTATTCCTACACGCTCGAGCACCTTGTGCAGTACCTGCTCGACAGAATAGCCGCGCCCGCTCGAGACGTTATAGACCTCACCGGGATTCCCTTCTTTGCAAAGTGAAATATAGGCTGCGACCACATCGCTGACATGCAGAAAATCACGTACAGGCGTGGTGTTGCCAACCATCATCGGCGATGGGTCCGGCGCCTCCCGGAGGGCGAGTGCTCGCGACACGAGTGCCGGAAGAAGGAATCGTGGTTCCTGGCCGCGTCCGGAGTGATTGAAGCTTCGAACGGCGACAACCTTGAGACCATCGGAGCGCCAGTATTGCATCGCAAGCAACTCCTGCGCGCACTTCGTGGCTGCGTAAATAGTCCTCGGCTCCTGGGGCGCAGTCTCCCGGATGGGAGCTTCAGAATTATCAGTTTTTTCGACGCCATGCCGACCGTACTGCTCTGCGCTCCCGATAACGAGAACCACTGGATCGGCGGCACCACCCTCTCGCGCGCGAACCACGCTGGTGAGTAGTCTCGCGGCAGAGGTGACGTTAACATCCCATGCACTCGCGGGGTCGGCAGCCGCCGTCGGAAGATGGGAGATCGCGGCCAGATGTACGATTACGTCAGCTTGTGCATGTTTCACGGCAGTTGCGACATACTTCTCGTCGCGAATGTCGCCATACAGCCACTCCGCGATATCTTCGCTTTGTCCACTCTGCTCATTCGTCGCCATCGCGAACACTCGCATTTTTTCCTGCTTCATCGCCTGGATTAACCACCCGCCGACGAAACCCGCCGCGCCCGTTATGAGCGCACGAACGGGTTGATTGCCGGATAATACGTGCGCCTCTTCCGCCACCACGGTCAGCGAGCGTTGGCCAGTCTGGCCAGGTCTGCGTCAACCATCATTCTGACGAGTTGCTGAAAATTGACCTCCGGTACCCATCCAAGTTCGTCACGCGCACGACTCGAATCGGCCACCAGCAGGTCGACTTCTGCCGGTCGAAAGAAGCGCGCATCCTGGACGACGAAATCCCGATAGTCGAGATCGACGGCGCCAAACGCGGCCTCGCAGAACTGTTTCACCGAGAACGTTTCGCCGGTGCCAATCACATAGTCTGTTGCCTCTTCCTGCTGCAGCATACGCCACATCGCGTCGACATAGTCACCGGCGAAACCCCAGTCACGCCGGGCTTCGAGGTTGCCCAGACGAAGATCCTTCTGCGAGCCGAGTTTAATTCTCGCGACCGCGTCCGAAATCTTGCGGGTCACGAATTCCAGGCCACGCCGGGGCGATTCATGATTGAACAGAATCCCAGACACAGCAAACAAACCGAAGCTTTCACGATAATTCACCGTGATCCAGTGACCGTAAGCTTTGGCGACACCGTAGGGTGATCGTGGATAAAATGGTGTCGACTCGCGCTGCGGCGTTTCAACAACTTTCCCGAACTGCTCGCTCGAACTTGCCTGGTAGAATCGTGCGCGCGGAGCCGCCTTGCGCATTGCTTCCAGCATTCGTGTAACGCCCAGCGCGGTGAACTCGCCGGTGAGCACCGGCTGTGACCAGGATGTCTGAACAAAACTTTGCGCCGCGAGATTGTATATCTCGTCGGGTTCAGCGTCGCTCACAGCGTCTGTAAGCGATGTCTGATCGAGCAGATCGGCCGATACGAGCTCGATACGATCAACAATGTGCTCGATGCGCTCGAAGGCGGTGGTTGATGAGCGGCGAACAATGCCGACAACACGATACCCCTTGGCCAGGAGATGCTCGGCAAGGTAGGAACCGTCCTGTCCAGTGATTCCGCTGATTAGCGCTGTGGGCATTAGTCGCTGATGAATGAAGGAACCGGGATGCTCGGAACTATTGCACCCTCACAATGTTTTCCATCTTTTCTGGACGGGTACGAAAGCGGGGAGCCCGAGTAACCCGAGCTCCCCGAAAGCGCTTGTGATGCCAGGTTTATGCTACAATGCCCTGGCCACGTGGCGCGCGCGGAACCTTGTTGGCTGCGATGCAGCGCGTGCAAACTTTCACCTTGATGACCTTACCCTCAGAGAGCGTGCGCACCACCTGAAGGTTCGGCTTCCACGTTCTGCGGGTCTTGTTGTTAGCATGTGAGACACTGTTGCCGAAGGCAACACCTTTGTCGCAATGATAACAGCGATGTCTTTGAATGGCCATGATCTATACTCTCAGCTCAGAATGAGTTCGATACGCGCCATTTCCGCACCATCACCCTTACGGTGTCCGGTCTTGAGGATACGTGTGTATCCACCGGGTCGGGTGGCAAACTTGGGACCGAGTTCCTGAAAGAGCTTGTCGGCCGCTTCGCGCTTGTGAATGTGCTTGCCGGCGAGCCGGCGAGCATGAAGGGTTCCGCTTCGCCCCTTTGTTATGAGCTTCTCGACAAACGGGCGAAGCTCTTTGGCCTTCGCCTCGGTGGTCTCGATGGCGCCCTGCTCGATGAGCGATGTGGCGAGATTACGAAGCAGCGCAAGACGCTGTTCGCTAGTTCGTCTAAGTCGACGATTTGCTTTGCGGTGGCGCATCAGACTATTCCCTCTTCTTGTTCTTCGTCTTCGTCGTCCGGTGCATTTTCAGCGGCACGACTTGCTGGTGTACCCATATCAAGTATGCGTACACCGTCGGCATTTTCTTCGTAGCGCATGCCGAAGTTGAGTCCTTCCTTTTCCAGCAACGCGGCGATTTCCTGCAGCGACTTCTTGCCGAAGTTCTTGACCTGAAGAATTTGCGCTTCGGTTTGACGCACCAGATCGCCCAGCGATCTGATATTGGAATTCTTTAGCGAGTTGACCGAGCGAACGGAAAGTTCGAGATCGTCGATCGGTGTGTGGAACGACTCGGCGAGACGCAGTGCGTCGCTATTTGCACCGTCACCACCGGCACCCGGCTGAGCCGACGCAGATGTGCCGAAGCCAACAAAGTACTGGAAGTGAGTCTGTGCGAGCGCTGCCGCGTAGCTCACTGCTTCTTCCGGCGACACCGTGCCGTTGGTTTCAACTGTCAGCGTCAGGCGATCGTAGTCGGTGCGCTGGCCAACGCGGGTTTCCGCTACCGTGAAATTACAGCGGCGAACCGGGTTGTAGATGGCGTCGATGCGCACTACGTCGACCGAAAGATTTTTGTCGACCGGATGCTGATCGCTTTCTATGTATCCACGACCCTTGTTGACGTAGAGTTCTATGTTGAACTCGCGCTCGTCGGTGATCGTGAATAGGTGATGGTCGGGATCGAGCACGCGAACACCATTCGTGACCTGGATGTCGGCTGCCGTGACGATGCCCGGGCCCGCCTTCTTGATGCGGAGTACCTGCTGCTCGACTTCTTCGGCCAGAGCAAGCGTAAGCGTCTTGAGATTACCGATTATCTGGTGAACGTCTTCGACAACACCAGGTATTGTCTGATGTTCGTGTACTACTCCTTCAATGCGAAACGCCCACACCGCTGAGCCGCGGAGCGACGACAGAAGAAGTCGGCGCATGGCGTTGCCAAGCGTATGACCGAAGCCGCGCTCGAGCGGCTGCAGCCTGAATTCTGCCAGATTTGGCGAGTCCTCGCGCTTCGTTGCTTCAACGAGCTGCGGGCGGACCAGCCCGCTCAGATCGATAGTTGCCATTCTGTATGAGATCCTGTGATGGTCACACCGGAAAATGCGATTCCGGCGACGCTCTGCCCCGCCCCGAACGCGCGGCAGATCCGTATGGGAGTTCGGGTCCCGACCTGCTTCGTGATGTATTGCATGTAATGCGTTGCTTCAGAGTCAACTCTAAACCAACTCTAAACCAACAGTTATCCAACGCTACACCAATAACACAGCGCGATAACCGCGCTGTGTTATCGGTACTGCTCACTACTTGGAATACAGTTCGACTACGAGCTGTTCCTGAGCTGCGAGCGGAATCGAGGTTCGAACCGGCTTCTCCAGCACACGACCGCTGAACGACTCACGATCAACCGCAATCCATGAAAGGCTTCCGCCCCTCGAGCTCTGCTCGAGAGCTGCCTGCACCAGAAGAAGTTCACGCGAAGACTGCTTTACGCGGACTTCCTGGCCCGGGCGCACCTGGAACGAAGGAATGTCAACCAACCCACCCTTCACTTCGATGTGGCGATGACGAATGAGCTGACGCGCAGCCTTGCGACTGGGCGCGAAACCCATGCGATAGACGACGTTGTCGAGCCGGGTTTCTAGCGCGGCAAGAAGATTGTGGCCGGTAACTCCCGGAATCGTGGCAACACGTTCGAACGTGTTGCGGAACTGCTTTTCACTGACACCGTAGATGCGCTTGATCTTCTGCTTCTCGCGAAGCTGCTTCGAATATTCCGACATCTTCTTGCGTCGTGCCGTTGCCTGGCCGTGCTGACCTGGCGCATAAGGACGACGTTCAACCGGGCACTTCTCGGTAAAGCACTTGGTGCCCTTGAGAAAGAGCTTGGCGCCTTCGCGGCGGCAAAGACGGCAGCTTGGACCTGTATAACGACCCATGGTCAGACCCTCCGACGCTTGGGGGGACGGCAACCGTTATGCGGAATTGGAGTCACGTCACGAATCGACTTGACCTGCAAACCCGCCGAAGCGAGAGCCTGAATGGCCGACTCGCGACCACTGCCAGGACCCTGTACCCTTACATGCACACGGCGAACGCCGAGCGTGAGCGCTTCGCGCGCGCACTGCTCAGACGCAACGGTGGCGGCGAATGGGGTGGACTTTTTCGAGCCCTTGAAACCGGCCTTGCCCGAAGATCCCCACGATACCGTATTGCCGTGCAAGTCGGTGATCGTGATAGTCGTGTTGTTGAACGTCGCGCTGACGTGTGCGATGCCTTCGGCATCGATGACGCGCTTCGACTTCTTTGTGGTAGCCATCTACTTGGTCACCTTCTTCTTGCCGGCAATAGCGCGACGAGGGCCCTTCTTGGTGCGGGCATTGGTATGAGTACGCTGACCGCGCACAGGAAGACCGCGACGGTGCCGCGTGCCGCGATAAGAACCGATATCCATCAAACGCTTGATGTTCATCGCCGTCTCGGTGCGGAGTGCACCCTCGACGCGATGATTGCGCTCGATTTCCTGTCGGAGCTTGTTGACATCCGCGTCGTTGAGATCGCGAATGCGCTGCGCCGGGTCTACCCCGGCAGCAGCAAGAATCCGCAGCGCCATGGCGCGGCCGATTCCAAAAATGTAAGTGAGGCCGATCTCAACCTTTTTGTCGCGCGGGAGATCGACGCCTGATATACGTGCCATATTCTGTGAGCGCTCCCTGAGCCTTGACGCTGTTTGTGCTTGGGATTGCGCTTGCAGATGATGCGAGTCACGCCTTGTCGTTTGACGACTTTGCAGTGCTCACAGATCGGCTTGACGCTGCTGCGAACTTTCACTGTTTACCCTACCCCGACGCTCTCGCGCCGTTGAAGCCTCCCGCGTCGAACGAGTCGACCGGCTGGACTTCATATAGTTCATCGCGTGTGATGCATCCCGCATGGCCATTTTTGCGACCTGAAGGGGATCCCGCGCACACGCTAGGCAAAATTGGCCGACGGGCCGGCCTCGATACCTGGCCCAAAAATGGGCAAGCCATTCATTCTAGCGTTGTTAGCCGGACCGTGCAAGGGGCGGGGGGGGTCGACATCGGGGTGAGCGGGGCTTTGACTCGTCGAAGTCCAAACTCGTGTTCTAAACGTCGCCCGTGATTTAGCGACCAGCGTCTGCTGCCAGCATCAGCGCCAGCGGTGCGGGAAGCTCCCATCCGTCCGGCCCGTTAATGCCGCTGCAACGCGTCAGACCAGCCCACAGAAAAGCGGTATCGATGATGCTCGCTTCATGGTCGAATCTCCTTTCCGTCGATGATAATATTCGACAACGTCAAGACTGAATGTGATGTGCCGCCCGAACCCGCAGAAGTTCGCGACGCCACTGTTTTCCAGCGTATGTACATGTCGGGAGTGACTTCCGTCCACTTATACGCGGCTTCGGCAACCACCTTGCCTTGTTCTGTCTGCGAGTTTCTCATGACGAGATTGATTCCGCGATCAACTGCAACCTCCAGCATGCGCTCGGCTTTACCAGAGGCGTAGTGATCAAAACCATCACTGGTTCGTGAGGGAGAACCGAGTTTCGAACTCAGAGCGGAGATCGCCACGGATCAGTTCTGCGCGGAAGAAATAAGACCGTCGATCCATTTTCTCGAGATCGAGGCGGTGGCATTCTTGTGCACCAACTCGGTTCGCTCTTTCTCGATTGATGCAC
>JBBSTN010000057.1:0-13212 GCA_038235845.1 Gemmatimonadales bacterium
GAGCAGCGTCCAGCGAGTGGCAGGCGATTGGCAGTCATGGAAGGGCTCGCTGGCTCTACGCGATTGCGCGTGGCATTCAGAAACACTCCCGTGATTTTGCCGTGCTCGAGTCGCTCGACAACGGAAAGCCAATTCGCGAAACCCGTGATCTGGACATTCCACTTGCTGCCCGCCACTTCTATCACCATGCCGGCTGGGCGCAGCTGTTCGATAGTGAGTTCAGCGGCCACCACCCATACGGTGTGGTCGGACAGATCATTCCCTGGAATTTTCCGCTGTTGATGCTGTCGTGGAAGGTTGCGCCCGCTCTTGCCGCAGGAAACACGGTGGTGCTCAAACCGGCAGAGTTTACTCCGCTTACTGCAATTCGATTCGCAGAGCTCATGCATGAGATCGGCCTCCCACCGGGCGTGTTCAATCTTCTGCTCGGCGATGGAAGCACCGGAGCAGCGCTTGTCGATCACATTGGCGTAGACAAGATCGCGTTCACTGGTAGCACAGACGTCGGCCGTGCGATTCGCGTGGCCACTGCCGGGACGGGAAAAGGTCTGTCGTTGGAGTTGGGTGGCAAGAGTCCGTTCATTGTCTTTGAAGATGCCGATCTCGATGGCGTTGTCGAAGGCGTGGTAGACGCGATCTGGTTCAATCAGGGTCAGGTGTGCTGCGCGGGTTCGAGGTTGCTCGTGCAGGAAGGAATCGCCGAGCGACTTTTTGCAAAGCTGAGACTACGGATGGAGGGATTGAGAGTCGGTGCACCGCTGGACAAGGCTGTGGACATGGGCGCCATCGTCGCACCAGTGCAGCTTGAGCGCATCAGGAGTCTCGTCGCGCAGGGCGTGACAGAAGGCGCCACTTGCTGGCAGCCTTCGTGGGCGACACCCACCGACGGTTGGTTCCATCCTCCAACGCTATTCACGAATGTGACACCTTCAGCAACAATTGCGCAGGTGGAGATATTCGGGCCGGTGTTGGTGTCGATGACGTTCCGTACCCCTGCAGAGGCGGTTGCGCTGGCTAACAATACCGCGTTCGGGCTGGCATCCAGCGTGTGGACCGAGAATATCAATCTGGCTCTGGATATCGCGCCGAAAATAAAGGCGGGGGTCGTTTGGATCAACAGCACGAATCTGTTTGACGCGGCAGCCGGCTTTGGTGGGTATCGGGAGTCGGGATTCGGACGCGAAGGTGGGCGCGAAGGGATGTGGGAGTATGTAAAACCTGTGCGACGTCGCGTCGACGAACCGGATATGAGTGCTACCAGCCCGACTCACGCGGTAACAGCAGCGGGTTCAGACGACTCAGTGAACTACGGGGTGCCATCAGGGATGCCACGCATTGATCGGACGCCGAAACTGTTTATTGGTGGGAAGCAGGTTCGCGCTGACTCAGGCTACAGTATCGCGGTAAACGATGCATCCGGACGTACAATCGGGGAGGTGGGCGAGGGAAACAGAAAGGACATTCGCAACGCAGTCGAAGCTGCTCATGCAGGAAGCGGGTGGGAAAAACTCAACGGCCATCAGCGCGCTCAGATTCTTTATTATCTGGCGGAGAATCTGTCGGTTCGTCAGGAAGAGTTTGCGAACCGTATCCGTTCTATGCAGACGGTGTCGCGTGACGCTGCGAATTCCGAGGTCACCGCTTCAATCTCCAGACTGTTTTCCTACGCCGCGTGGGCCGACAAATACGATGGTCAGGTTCACGGGGTACCACTTCGTGGCGTTGCATTAGCAATGCATGAACCAATCGGAGTAGTCGGGGTCGCATGTCCCGATGTGTTTCCACTGCTTGGACTCATTTCGCTCATTGCACCGCTGGTTTCCATGGGCAATCGCGTAGTGGTGATACCGTCTCCGGCAATGCCTCTTTCCGCACTGGACTTTTACAGTGTAATCGAAACCTCGGATGTTCCCGCCGGCACAATCAATCTTGTCACAGGGCCGCGCGATGCACTGGCGCGCACGCTCGCCGAGCACGATGATGTTGACGCGCTCTGGTATTTTGGAACACACGAAGGTGCCGCGATGGTGGAAGCTGCCTCGGCCGGTAACCTGAAACGCACGTTTGCCGAATGGGAAACGCGCGAATGGCTTGATCCCCGAGTTGGCGAGGGAAGGGAATTCCTTCGTCAAAGTGTTCAGGTGAAGAACGTCTGGATTCCATACGGCGAATGACCGGCGCGTCTGCCCTTACCTTGTCACCAAACAATACAGTGGCTGTCGATTTCGATTCCTTGCAACAGCTGCCCGCTTCGCCCGATGCTTTCAGGGATTCGGAGTGGGAGGATATTCTTCCATTTTACAAGCAGCTCGACGAGTTTGCGGCTTCGAATTTCGGAGCGGGTAAACTTGGCGATATTGAGCGTTGGCTCGCCCGCTGGTCGCTTCTCGATAGCCTGGTAGGCGAAGCAGGCGCACTGGCAATGATTTCCTACACGGGAAACACGGCGGACGTCGAGTCCGAGAAAGCGTATCTGCGGTTTTCGATGGAGATCTTCCCCAAACTGGAGGAACAGCAGGTAAAGCTTGCCGGACGCTTGGTCGACTCCGGATGGTCTCGCCCCGATTTTGAGACGACGGTTCGCAGATTCAAGACGGATATCGAGATATTTCGCGAAGCTAACGTCGATCGTTTCTCGCAGATCGAGGAGCTATCTGCCGCCTATCAGAAGATTGCAGGTGGACTCGCTGTCGATTGGGACGGCGAGCGCAAAACGGTTCCGCAGTTGCAGCCTCACCTCAAGTCGTTCGATCGCGCTGAACGGGAGCGGGCTTTCAGGGCCGGAGCGGATGCCTACATCGATAAGCGCGACGCAATGGCCGACATCTTCGATCGGATGCGTGAGCTGCGCGTCTGTGTAGCGAAGGAGGCCGGGTTCGAAGACTTTCAGCAGTACATTTTCGCTGCGAAGCATCGCTTCGACTACACACCCGACGACTGCGCAGGATTTCACGCGGCGGTACGCGAAAAAGTATCGCCAGCCGTTTCCCGATTGATGATGCATCGAAAACGTGCGATGGGTGTCGACTCCCTCCGGCCCTGGGACGTGACCGTGGCGCTCGAGGCAAAAAGTCCCCTCAACCCTTTCTCCAGCGTTCACGATTTCGTCTCGAAAGCAGAGCAGGTATTCGCCGGTGTTGATCAAGTACTGGGACAGCAGTTTTCGCTCATGGCGAGCGAAAAGCTGCTGGATTTGGAAAGTCGCCCCGGAAAGGCGCCTGGCGGCTACTGCACCGACCTCGCGTTTCGCGGACGGCCATTCATTTTCATGAATGCAGTTGGTGTTCCTGACGACGTCAACACGCTCGTGCACGAGGCTGGTCATTGCTTTCACGACTTCGCAACATGTGCGCTACCATACGAATGGCAGCGGCGCACAGGCCACGAGGCAGCCGAACTCGCGTCAATGAGCATGGAGCTATTGGCCATGCCACAGCTGGTTGAACCGCGCGGGTACTATCAGCTCGAAGACGCAAGAGTCGCGTGGATCGAACATCTGGAAGACGTTTTGTCGAGTCTCGTGCACATCGCCAGCGTGGACGCGTTTCAGGCATGGATCTATACGAATGACGCCGGCGCAAATCGCGATGCTCGTGACGCCAGGTGGCTCGAGATCCGGTCGGAGTTCGAAGGAGCGGTCGACTGGAGCGGTCTTGAACGGGAACGAGTGTCACGCTGGTACAGGCAGCTTCATATTTTCGAGCTGCCATTTTACTATATCGAATACGGCCTCGCACAGCTTGGGGCACTCCAGATTTTCCGAAACGCTGTGAGCGATCCTTCCGGCGCAGTATCGGCATACAAGCGTTTCCTTGCGTTGGGCGGAACGCGTCCGCTGCCGGAGCTATACGCCGCCGCCGGTGCACGTCTGGTGTTCGATGCAGAGACGATGGGCGAGCTGGTGGAGTTCGCTGAGGCGCGCATCGAAGCGCTCCGGAGCGGAGCCGAAGCTCCATTTGGAAAACTTCTGCCCGCGCTCTGATTCAACACTGCTACCTTCGCACTACCACTCCGTTTTTCATCACGAACTGGACATCGCGAACTCTGGAAATATCCCTTGTTGGATCTCCGCGCACTGCAACGAGATCGGCGAGCAGACCAGGCGCGATTTTTCCGAAGTCATTTTCGCGGTGAAGTATTTTTGCATTGACGCTCGTAGCAGCGCGAAGCGCAGCAACGGGCGTCATTCCATACTCCACCATGAGTTCGAGTTCGAGAGCGTTTGTGCCATGCGAAAACACTCCGACATCGCTGCCGTTGCAGATCGTAACGCCAGAATCCAGTGCGCGTTTAAACATCGCTTTCTTTGCGGTGATTCCTGCAGGCTCCGGGTCGACGCCCTTCTTCCAGCCGCGATAGCGAGTTGTACTTTCGGTGGCCGCAAGGGTTGGGCAGAATGCCACGTTGTGCGATTTCATCAACGCGAAAATCTCGTTCGTCGCGGCGTCGCCATGCTCGATAGTTTCGACCCCAGCCATTGTTGCCAGCCGCATGCCTTCGACGGTACTCGAGTGTGCCACCACAGGGCGCCCGCTCAATGAAGCGGCGTCTACTATTGCCTTCCACTCCGAGGCGTTGAACGTGGGACGAGCTTCGCCGCGTGGCCCCCATCGGTAGTCTGCGTAGATCTTGATCCAGTCGGCACCGTGTCCTATCTGGTCACGCACCACGCGAGTTAAATCTTCAACACCGTCGGCCTCCTCCGCACCTTGGGGAACATCGAACTCGCTCGCGAAACCGCTTGGGCCGTAAGAGCCGGTTGCCACGATGGCTTTAGTGGTGACGAACAGCCGCGGACCGGGAATGATTCCCTGATCTACCGCCTGTTTTAGACCGACATCGGCGTAACCTGCGCCTTCGGTACCCAGGTCCCGCAGTACCGTGAAGCCGGCCATGAGAGTGGAACGCAGGTGATTAACAGCTCGCGCGGTTCGAAGCGCCAGCGATTCATGCAGAACCTGGTCGTTCCATGCAGTCTCGTCATACGGATGCAGCAGAATATGACTGTGCAGGTCGCTGAGGCCTGGGATGAGCGTGGTGCCGGCTAGGGTGATCCTCTCCACGTCGGCCGGAACGCTGATTTGCGCCACCGGACCTGCCTCAACTATGCGATTTCCTTTCACCAGTACGCCCCAGCCCGAATGCACAGTCGCACCTGTTCCGTCAAAGACTCCGTCGGGCAAAAGGAGCGTTGCCCGTGTGTCGCCCCCGACCGATGTTGGAGACTGCGAAGCGACGGTTTGCGCGAACGATGCGAGTATTAGCAGGCACAGCGTCGACACTCGTGCGAAAATGAAAATCATATGATCGATTTGTTGGCTGAAGGAGTTGATCGTATCTTGTCGGGGTCGATACCAGACACCCCGCCCGAAACAACGAACGCCATGGCGTCGGGACTGGCAACGCCGAGCGCGGAAACCTGTGCTGCGGGGACGATGTACAACTGGCCGGAAAAGTTGTAGGAGTGCGGACAATACACCGCCACGTGACCGGGCAATCCGAGATGGCTAAGAGAATCCTGAGTTACAAAGCCCATCAGTCTGAGTGTACTTCCAGCATCGAATTGCATGAGTACGGGTGCGTCGAAACGCCGCTTTTCTCCTACAAATGCGTTTAGCAGATCACGTGTCGAACCGTAAAGCAATCTTACGAATGGCAGTTTTGCGAGCAGCTTTTCCAGCGCCCCAAGGGCCGAACGCGTAATCAGGTTGGACCCGAGGAATCCAACCACAACTATCAGTAGTATCGTAACAAGGAAACCGGCACCAGGAATAGGCAGTCCTAGCCACCCATCCACTCCCGTGAACACTATCCAGCATACCCAGATAGTTACGCCGATCGGAGCCAGCAGCACCACTCCCCGCAGGAAATATCCCAGCAAACGTCCCATGATCTCCCTCACGCGGCGGATGCCGCGACGTTAGTCTTTTTGTGTTCTCTTGTCGGACTCCTGGTCCCCGCACGGACCTGCCAGCTCGGCCAGGCCAATCTGTCCCCCTCGTCATCCGCCCTAAGATGCGCTTCCTGACTTATCGTCCAACATGCGCCGTTGCTTCTGCAACGCTGAGCATAATCTGCCTCGCGGCTTCATCCGGCGGCGCCGGAGCACAGGCACCGGTAACGCCCGCCGCCGCCGCCGCCGCCGCCGCTTCGGCTTCCGCAAAACCCGCAAACCCTTACACGAAGGTGTCGTTGTGGACGCCCCCGTCGAGCGGCAAGAAAGCTATCACTCAGGATACGTATGATGAGTGGCGAGTTATACAGGGTCCGAATATTTCGCAGGACGGAAAGTGGGTTGCGTACACTCTCACGCCGGTTGTGGGAGAAGGTGAAGTGGTGGTTCGCTCTACCACCGGCCCCACTGAATATCGCTCGCCGCGTGGGTTCACGGGCCGTCCGCAGCTTCAACCGGCCGCCGATTCGGCGGCGCAGTTTAACCCGCAGCCGGTGCAGTTCAGTGCGGATGGCCGGTTTGTGGTATTTACCCAGTACGCGCCTCGCGCCGACTACGAACGCATTCGCGGACGTCGTGGTGCACCGCAGCCGGCGACGTCGATGAACCTGCTGGACGTCAGCGACGGAAAGGTTTCGCGCGTTCCGCGCGTTCGGTCATTCAAACTGGCGCGCAATAGTGGTAAGTACCTCGCATATCTGCTTGAGGATTCGGTCGCGCTGAGAACGCCGGCAGGAGGTGCTGGTGCTGGTGCGGCGGCGCAATCGCCGGGGGCAATCGCCGGTCTGGTGCCGGGCGCTCCGCGCGACAGCGCGCGGGTAGCTGGCCCGCGTCGCGAGTACGGAAGCACGCTGGTGCTGCGGGAACTCGCCACAGGCACGGAGAATCGCATCGAAGGCGTTACCTCCTATTCATTTGATGACGACGAGCGCTGGCTCGGCTACACCGTCACGACGCGCGACGGCGCTAAAGACGGAGCCTTTGTGCGTAGCCTTGGCTCTGGCGGAGTAACACCGTTGCTCGCAGCACATGGCACTTACCGCGCCTTCACCTTTGATCGCAAAGGCGAGCAGGTTGCCTTCATGGCTGACGCCGGAGATTCCACCGCCAAGCCATTATTCGCGCTTTATCACGCTTCTCTCAACGGCTCTCGCGGAAAGCCGGGTGCGGCGCGCCGCATCGTTGCCGCAGCCGACGTCCCGACCGGGATGCTGCTGGCTGAGCGTGGTCGGGTCGATTTCACGCGTAACGGCACCGCTGTAATGTTCTCGCTGGCCATGACGCCACGAGATTCGATTCCAGCCGACTCGCTCGTCGACAAGGCGATTTACGATCTCTGGCACTGGCAGGATTCCAAGATCCAGCCGCAGCAGAAAGTGGATGCTGCACGCGATCGAAATCGGTCTCAGCTCGCACTGTATCAGCTGTCGACCAACAAGTGGTTACGCCTGGGCAGCGACTCCCTGCAACAGATCTCCATTTCGGACGACGGCAGGAAAGCACTTGCATCCAACTCGCTCGAATACGCAGTGCAGCAGATGTGGGGCGAGGGTGGAAGTGACGCTTACCTCATCGACGCGATCACCGGTGCACGAACACCAATCGCAAAGAAGCTGCGTTTCAGTGCGCAACTTTCACCGGGTGGTGGTTACGTCACGTACTTCGAAGATGGAGTCTGGATGGCGTACAACACTGCAACCGGCAAGCGCGTCGAGCTCACAAAAGCCATTTCTTCCGTCAAGTTCCAGGACGAAGAATTCGACTCCCCTGACATTCCTCCGCCCTACGGAATTGGCGGCTGGACCTCTGGCGAAAAGCGAGTGCTTATCTACGATCGCTATGACATCTGGGAGATTGACCCGACCGGAGCCGCAGCGCCACGCAACCTGACGGATGGTCAGGGACGCGCAACTGCTACAACGTTCCGTCTTATCGATCTTGACCGCGAAGATCCATTTGTTGATCCGGCCGAGCCATTGCTGTTGCGCGCAGTAGAGGACGCGACCAAGAACAGCGGCTTTTATCGCGATCGGATTGGTGCGGATACGAAGCCGGAAAAGATCGTAATGGCACCGCGCAACTTCGGTGGCCTGCAGAAAGCGCGAAAGGCTGAAGAATTTCTGATGACTCAGCAAACCTATCGCGAATTTCCTGACCTTTATGCGGGGCCATCGATTGCGAATGTCACAAAGATCAGTAATGCAAATCCGCAGGACGCGGAATATCCGCGCGGAACCGTGGAGCTGGTATCGTGGCTCAACAGCGACGGCATACCGCTGCACGGGTTGCTGTTCAAACCGGAGGGTTTTGATCCATCTGTAAAATATCCGATGGTGACGTACTATTACGAGAAGCTGTCAAACGGATTGTACAACTATGTCGCACCAACCGGCCGGAATGTCGTCAATCCGCTCGTCTACAACAGTCTTGGATATCTCGTGTTCATGCCGGACATCGTATATACCGATGGACAGCCCGGCCCGAGTGCGGCAAAGGCGATTATTCCCGGCGTACAGTCGATTGTTGCACGTGGTTTTGTTGACCCCGCGCGACTGGGAATCACCGGACAGTCGTGGGGCGGTTACCAGACTAATTTCCTGATAACCGTTACTAATATGTTTGCTGCTGCGGTGCCCAACGCGACAGTGGTAAACATGACCAGCGCGTACGGTGGAATTCGCTGGCAAAGCGGTCTTGCCCGCTCCTTCCAGTATGAACACACGCAGAGTCGAATTGGCGGTTCGCTCTGGGAATATCCTGAGCGTTTCATCGAAAATTCACCGCTTTTTCATCTCGATCGTGTAACCACGCCGGTACTTTTCATGGCGAACGACAACGACGGATCGGTGCCCTGGTATCAGGGAATAGAGTTCTACGTTGCGATGCGCCGTCTCCAGAAAGAAGCGTACATGGTTGTGTACAACGGAGACGAACACAATCCAACCAAGCGCGCCAACCAGAAGGATATCGATGAGAAGATGCAGCAGTTCTTTGGAACGAAACTCAAGGGTGAAGCACCAGCATTCTGGATGACCCGCGGAATACCGTTTCTTGACAAGAGCCGCGATCAGATTCGTGCAGCCACTCCGTCCACCGCGCCACGTGGTGCTGGCGAGGGAAATCGAGGAGTCAATCCCAACGGGAAGTAACGAAACATGAACTCTGACGAAATCGATTATCAAATCATCGGTGATGATCTTTCCGGGCAAGATCGTTCTACTTAAGCTTGCCGATTGGGGTGGCCTTTCAACCGTCGGTGAGCTACGACATCAGAGAGTGCCGGGAATAAAGACGGCGCTTTTTGGTGGAGAGGGATTATTCTTTGTGGCGCTCACCGGCCCCGGACGAGTGATATTGCAAACCTTGCCATCTTCTCGTCTCGCTGACCGGATCATAGCAGCCTCTCCGCGCGCTGGTGGCAACAGGCGGGAAGAAGGATCGGTGCTGAGTGCTCTGGGTGGTATTCTCGACGGAGACCGCTAGTTGAGATCGGATCGAACCAGTTAACTATCAACATGTTGCGTCTCGCTACCGCTCTAGCGAACATCGTTCTGTGGATGCCTGCGTTGTTGGCTGGCACACCGTCATTCGCTATCTCCCCTTTCTCGTTGACCCACTCGACCTACCCGGGAAGATCGGTCCAGCAGCCCCTGGTGTCATTGATCGTGACCGGTTCTGTCCGGGATAGCGTCAACGGACGCCCCCTTGCCGGCGCAATTGTTCAACTCGTTAACGACCAGGGGGACGCCAGTTTCGGCCGTACGGTCAAGTCGGATTCGATTGGTCGTTTCGAGTTTGACAGTGTGCCAGACGGTCGCTATCTGCTGGGATTTTTTCACACTATTCTCGACTCGCTTGGCGTTCAACCCGCGTTGCGTGCTCTGGTAATCGACAGGCAGCGCCGCGTGTACGCCAACCTCTCAACACCTTCGCCCACCACGATCCGAACTGCAATCTGCGGTAAGTCGGTGTCAGAAAATTCGGGAGCGGTCGTAATGGGAACCGTAATCGATGCCCGCAACAACGCTCCAATTTCCGATGCTACGGTCGCTGGACAGTGGACGGAGCTGTCGATCGGTATCGGTGGCATAACTCGTCAATTTCCGCGCCGAGTGGTGCGGTCGCAGGAAGGCGGATGGTTCGCGCTGTGCAATGCACCCGCTCCGGGTACGATGACTCTGAGGGCAAACCGTGGCGCTGACAGCACCGACGCAATCGAGATTCAGGTTCCGCCCGGCGCAATATTCATTCGCACGCTCTATCTTGGCGCTTCTCGCAGGGTGTCGGTTGTAAATGGAGACGCTGTGTTAGCCGAAGCAGCGGCGGCAACGGGGGAAAGGCACGCCGCGCAAGATTCGTCGTCAAATTTGTCTTCAAATTCGCGCTCGATTCACGTGGGCGATATGAAGCTGAGCGGAAAGGTGGTGGCGTCCATAGGCGGTAAGCCACTTTTCGGCGCTGTGGTCCGCATCGCCGATGGACCCCGGACGACGACGAACGAGAAGGGCGAATGGACGATAGCAAACGCTCCTGGTGGTTCACGAATGCTTGAAGTCAGAGCCGTGGGACTTTATCCGGAGCATCGGGCTGTCGACGTCATTGACAGCGCAGCCACAATCACCATTGCGATGGCCACGCTCAAGTCGGTGCTGGATACCGTCAAGGTTACAGCGGCCCGACTTCGTACCAGTAATCTTGTTGGCTTCACCGAGCGACGGCGCTCCCAACCCGGACGCTTTCTCACACGCGACGACATCAGTCGACGTCATGCCATAACCACTTCCGAACTGTTCCGAAATATCGCCGGCGTGCATCTGGATGGATACAGTTTCGACTCACCGATTCTGATGAGCGGTGTGTTTGCGGGTCGTTGTGCACCTGCCATCTACATCAACGGACACTATCTCAGCGGAATCGGTGTTGGCGAAATTGATGCGTCTGTGTTGCCGGGCGAGTTGATGGGAGTTGAGGTCTACTCGCCGACTTCAGTTCCGGCGCAATTCCAGCCTGCACTTAACGGATGCGGCAGTATCGTGATGTGGACGAAGTGAGAAAAGTCAAAGCGATTTGAGGATAATCGAGCGGATTCGCAGAGGGTGACGGAGAGCGTTGAAGGCGCGCCGTTAGTCGAACGGTTTTTACGCCGCAGTCGCCGCGTTCAACCCTGACTCCATCTCGACGCCACTGGTGATAGCCAGCCAGATCAACAGTTACCGTGTACGTGCCCGGTCGACTATTGCCCGCTCGCAGAACCTGTCCAGAATTACTGGAGGCCTCGTCTACGCGCGCGGTGTCGGCGCAGGACCCGTCACCGTTAATTACAACTGGTACACTGTCAGGTTGCGCTCCAGTGAGCGAATCCAGCAGCACGACTTCTATGGCAGGAAAAATAGGTTGAATGCAATCACTAGCGCCCAACAGTCCGAATGCAGAAAACGTCGGCAATAGCAATATTAGAGACATTCGCAAATACTTCGTTCTTCGGTTCAGGTATGCCGGTCACCGCTCCGGTAAATGGCATACCTCCGCTAAACCTGCTCCTGCGTATATACACCGATCTTCGATTGCGCAGCCGGCGACTTGCTACCTCATGCACAACGCGGTTTGCCACTTTTCGCTAGCGCGAACGCCTCCAGTTAGGCGCTTACAGCAGGGCCGGTGGCGAACAGCGTACTGTTGACCGCTTCTCATACCAAAGTCATCGGGTTGGCATATGCCATCAGAGCGAGATGGTGCGCCTGAACGTTTTTTCAGCCCTTGCGTCGATAGCTATATAACTCTCCCGCGCCCCCCGAGCAGTAAGACGAGTCCAGCTGTTTGTCACCCTCGTGCCCCCAGGCGCCTTGCGGAGAGCTAAGACGGAATGAAACGGCCGTCCGAACTCCACACGAGGTGACTGCGTCCGTGCTGAGGGGCACGAAATGTAAGCGATCTCTGCAGCTTCGCTCGCCATGACGGCACCGAATTTGAATGTATTTGAATGTACTGTTAGCGAAGATTCGCCGACTCCTGAGGACTTCGCCTGACGGATCTCACGTAGATCGCTGAAGCGACCGGCATTCACCCGTTCAATGGGAGATTCGCCGACTCCTGAGGAGTTCGCCTGCGGATCTCACGTAGGTCGCTGAAGCGACCGGCCTTCACTCACTCAATGAGGTAACTGTGGCTCAAATCGATATTCAGGAAAAGCAGAGCTCCAAATGGCTTTGGTGGGTTATCGCGCTCGTCATTGCTGCGCTACTCGCTTGGTGGCTTTGGGAAGCTAACGACAACGATACGGTCGGCGAGGGAGTCGACGTCGCGACACCAGCGGTCGTGGCAGCAACGACACCCGCCGGTGTGATTACCGATCTCTCTACCCTTACCACCGCGACGACGGCGGGCGAGCTAGCCGGGCGTCAAGTGATGCTCTCGGGCGTACCTGTTGTGAACGCGGTGAGCGATAAGGCATTCTGGGCCGGCACCGGCAGCGCGATGAGCGATAACATCCTCGTCGTGCGCGGCAATGAGACCGCATCATACACAGCTCCCGATGGAGCGGTAGACGCGGGCAAACGCGTCATGATCTGGGGCACCGCGCAGGCGATGCCGTCGGACCTTACGCAGCAGGCGACCGCGTGGAATCTCGGGTCGACTGATCAGCAGGCGCTGGCAACGCGGCCGCTCTACATCATGGCAGATTCGGTGCGAATCGTTCCGTAATGGGGCGCCCCGCACATCGCACTCACACCATCACATCATTCTAAGGATATATTTTCATGAAAAACGATACTAATCGCGACATTCGCACCGCCGGTGGATTGGCGCGCCTCGACGAGCTCGACGACTTCGAGATCGCCGACGGCGAGCCGGACATTCGCGGCTGGACTGTCAAGACCGCCGATGGGCGCGAGATTGGAGAGGTGGACAACCTCGTCGCCGACCCGGTCGCTATGAAGGTGCGCTACCTGGAGGTAAAAGCCAAGCATGATTTGCTCGGCACCAAAACCGACGAGCACGTGCTCATTCCCATCGGCAACGCGATCCTGGACGACGACGACGACGTGGTGACGGTGAATCGGCTCCCGTCCACCGGACTGCGCGGCATTCCCCGGTTCGGAAGTGCGCGTCTCACCGCCGAAAACGATCGCACCCTCACTGAGCATTACTACGCGAAGGGCACGGGCGGGGAGGGCGATGAGCATTCACGGTTCTTCGGCGCTCGTCGCAAGGGCCGGGAGAATGCGAGCTACCTGACACTCTCGGAAGAGCAACTCGCC
>JBBSTN010000058.1:0-13004 GCA_038235845.1 Gemmatimonadales bacterium
GGGTTCCCAGAATATTCTTCGTGGCGTCGAGCATCGGATCGAGGACACTTTTGCGCACGTCGATTTGTGCTGCAAGATGACAAATCACGTCGAACTTGCCCCGCGATATCAGAGATGCAGCCTCTGGCGAAGTGACGTCAGCGCGGAAGAACTCCACATCGGACCCAATATTTTCCTCGCGCCCGGAGGAAAGATCGTCGAGCACGGAAACCTTCCAGCCATTCGCCAGAAATCGATCCGCCACGTGCGAACCAATAAATCCTGCGCCACCTGTTACAAGAACCGACTTTGCCATCCTGCATTAACCTCAAAAAAAAGAGAAATCTTTGGGGCCGCAGTGTGCGATTATCACGTCGTGCACTGTGGTAGAACTGAGATAACCGTCGTTACCGATGCCCGGCCAAATGTAGCAGCGCGCCGGCAACAGATGTCGCCGACGCGCGCAAGAAAACTGAATTACAAGGAATGATGAGCGTGCATCCCCAAAACGACAGAACCGACTGACCCGCCACCGCTGGGTGCAAGGAGCCAAGATCTGTCTCTGTCCGCATCGGCTTCAGGGCCTTGGGCGATTGGCCCCGAAAATTGCGAGCGGTTGTGCTGCCAGCGTCGGCTATCAGCCTGAGCGCCAGCGTCGCCGGAGGCTCCCAGCTGAGGGGAGACGCCGAGCACTGAGAGCGCTGATGGCTGGAGGAGGACAAATAACCCCCTTACAAGCTGACAGCTATCTGCACAGCTGGCGCCCACGCTGACAGCCGACAACGATATACGCTATCTCCTCATCCTGGATGCTCCATGGCGAACCCACATCGCTATCGCATTGTCTGAGAGCGGCGTGCCACGACCCCGGGCGCAATGCCGCCATCCTGCTGCCTCACCACGATCGCAGTGCTGGAATTAGCGTCACTTCTCACGACTCTAACAACCGCAATGCTCGCCTCGTGAGAAGCAGTATCCGATCCCTGCTGCTTTACGAGTGAAAACATGTCCCCGGCTTGCACGCCGTTTGAAGCCCCGGAGTCCAGAAGCAGATAGCTCTGAAGGGTGGGCAACAGTGCTCCCTGCTCCACCCAGGTTACATGGACATCCGTTGCGTTCGCGGCACCCGCGGCACCCGCGGCAAGACCGCCGACCTTTGCGCCTTTGTGGGACGACATCGCCGGCTCCGCTGCCGTCGGCGTGAAATCCGGGCGCGGAAGCAGACGCTGGCCCTGCTCTACCAGACCCGACTGCGACTTTATCAGCGCGATGATCGGCATTCCTGCGTCGGCCCGGAGTACTTCGAGTACACCGCCGGGAACCACGACCTGCACACCGCCGACAACCACCCCACTAGCGCGAACCGAGATAAGCTGATCACCGACTTGCACGGGATGCAAAGGCTTCACCGATATCTCGACTTGATCGGTCATGATCATTCGCTGACCCGAGTCGCGTCTGCTTGCCCCCGCCGACCCTACTCTCCTCACTATCGTACCCGCTTCGGCGAGTCTTCCCATTTCAATTTCGAACGGAGCTGCGTCTAGTTCTCCGCGCAGCGGCGCGTGAATGGCGGGGTTGGAAGCGGCGCGCGACGGCTGCTGGACGTCGCTTGCAACGGGCATGTGTGTGACAAAGATCGTGGGTTGATCGTTGCCGCGGGCGCTTCTGCTGTTAGCGGGGTCGACAAATCCAACCCTCACCGCGCCGCGAGAAATCATGAATTCCTGCTTTACTAGTCGGCTGAGCGCTGATGCGCTGGCCATACGCTCCTCGGTCGCAGTTTTCGCTGAAGAGGAGCCGGCTGAGACTGCACCTGCCGCGACGGAAGCCGAGCGAACTTTTCCTGATGGAGCCACTCGTCTTGGGTTGTCATCGCTTGTGGCATCGCTCTTACCCGCAGTCTGAGCAGATAGCGAAGCCGACGACGGTGCGCTCGACGTCCCGTGAGGTAGCGGGTTTAACGGAGCCTTGGCGACTGCCTTCGAAGCTGACTTTGGGGCGCGATCGGTTGATGATGCAGTCGCGTTTTTACCGGCCATCGCAGGCGGGACCAGGCGCGGCACGGCCGCCATCAATGCAACCTTGGGGACGTCGGGACCAGGAGAATGGGACGCGCTATTGCTTGTGCTACCAGCGCCGCCAGTGCTGCCGACGGTTTTCGGTTGAGCAGGCACCGCGAGCTTCATTCCGATAATCAGTGGTTTCGCGCTGCCGGCCGAAATTCCGTTGGACCGTGCGAGCTCCTGCCACGATCCACCGTCGCCATAATATCGTGCCGCAATACTCCATAACGTCTCTCCTGCGACTACGACATGTGAGGTGCGGGCCACCTTATGTGCGGCAGACGTGCTATCAGGTATGGCTGCGGTACTCTGCGCCCGAATGAAATTGAGCGGCCATACGATAAGAAGTGCTATTGTCGCCCCAACCACCAACGAGACTCTTATTATGTCCGAGACGGCGGCATGGCCTTCGGCGGTATCAAAAACTTTGGCCGCGTGGGCGGGCCGTAGTGGAGACGGCCCCACAGTCGTAGAACGAGATCGAGATTTAGTGCTGTAGTGTGCGCTCATGTGCGACCTCTGACGGATGAAAATAAAGCGCGTTATCGGGAAAGCTTCGTCAGGAGACGGTTGAGCAGGCTCTCCGTAACTTCATGTACATCACAGTCTTGGCTCGTAGCGTTTCGGTTTGCGCATCAACTTACCACCGAGCGGCAACTGCCTATCGTCGCCGCCCGGCCTGCTTACCTCGCGAATTTCGGCTCTAGTCCGTCAACCAAAACGACAGATTGGAAACGTCAGATCTAGAACGGCAGGTTGTCGTCTTCGTCTTCGAGCGCGCCCGGGAAGTCGCTGAAATCGTCGTCATTGTCGCCGCCTTTGCCGCCTCCGCCGCCAGCACCACCCGCACCCCCGGAACCACCTGCGCCTGCCCTGCTGCGGGGAGCAGTCCTTCGAGCTGATGAATCCGACTCGTCGTCCCCACCACCGCCGCCGGAACGACCGCCCAACAGGATCAGTTCACGCACTTTGATCTCGGTGGTGTAGCGCGTCTGGCCGTCCTTGTCCTGCCACTGGCGGTACTCGATTTCACCTTCGACGTAGACTCGCTCTCCCTTTCGCACGTACTTCTCCACCACGTCGGCAAGCGTGCTGGCGCGGTTGTTCCACACCACGCACCGGTGCCACTCCGTTTTCTCCTGCTTGGCTCCGCTGGGGTCGGTCCAGCTGCGACCAGTGGCGAGTGAAAACTGCGCCACGCGCGAACCGCTACCAACGGAACGGACTTCTGGATCACTTCCGACATTGCCAATCAGAATGGCCTTGTTCAAGCTACGACTCACGTGTGCCTCCTTATTTGGGCGGGGAAAAATGCTATGGGAATAAACCTATCGGCGGTTGCCGAATGTACTTCACCGGTTTTTTGCAGGGTGTAGCGTTCCATTGCCCACCGCAGTCAGCACAACCGGAAAACGCCGAGAACACCGAATGACTGTCAATAAGTTACCTATAACTCCGAACTAATCCGCAACGCCTCACGGCATCGCTTACGGTTGCAATCCACATCAATGGGCATCACTCCCCGCTCGGAACTGGCGAGTCCCACCTGAGCAGCAGTGCGTCCTCGAGCGGGTTTCTATAGTAAGCTGAACGTCGCCCCACTATCGCAAACCCCCTCGAACGGTAGAGCTCACGTGCCGCATCGTTCGACGTCCGCACCTCGAGAAAAATCTGCGTCACTCCCAGTTTCCGCGACGTCTCTACGGCGTCGTCCAGCAGCCGACCTGCCACCCCACGTCGTCTCGACGATGGCTTGACAGCGATGTTGGCAATCTCCCCCTGATCGACTACCGCGATGGAGATGCAGTAGCCAACAATCCGTCCGCGCTGATCAACTGCCACCCTGATGGAGGTGTGAGAGGCCAGCAGCAGTTCGGAGAACGCATTTACCGGCCAGGGATCGCTGAACACCCCCGCTTCGATCGCAGCAATCCGGGGTGCGTCGGCGAGCTGGGCGTCACGCAACGCTACGGCGGCCGGAGCGACCGACGACGAGGGGTATCGCACTAACCCTGCGCGAGCGACGTTCCGTGCGCCGCCTCCCACTTTACCTGTGCCTCAGCCAGTCGACCGTATGCCGGCTCCCATGTGCTGAGATTTACCGGCCCCACGATGAAAGACGGATGCACGCCAAGCAACGCCGCAGCTTCTGGTGCCGAGGCCTCATGCGCCGAGGCCTCATGCGCCGAGGCCTCATGCGCGGAGTGCAGCTCCCCCCGGGATAGATTCACGAGCGTGGCGTCTACCGGCAGCCCAGGGAGCTTCGCAATATCCGCGAGCGTGCCTCTGACGGCCGAACCAGCCTCGTGCGCGTAACCGTCGTTATCGATAAGAACAGGCAGTGCGTAACGCTCATCGCGAAGTGCATCAGCGTGCAGGAGATAGTTCCCTAACCGCAGCTTTCCTGTTGCGAGTATCAACGATGAAACCGAGAAAAGCGGAATCTGCGCGCCGTGCGATAATCCCTTGGCCGTCGCTGCAGCAATTCTCAGCGACGTAAAACTGCCTGGCCCGCTGCCGCACACGATGGCCGAAATCGACCGCGCACGAATGTCATGACGCAACAGCATCGCTTCGATTGCAGAAAACAGGACGTCGTTGCCAGCTGTACCGGTTTGCACCTGTTCATGGTCGACGAGAACCTTGGAGCGGAACAGCGCCAGAGACCCATGTGCGGTGGAAGCTTCAATAGCCAGTGTGAAGCCGGCTGGCCACACGAAAGCATCAACACCGGTGTCGCCGGAGAGTGCAGCCAACGATGCGTTAAGCGGTAAGGTCACCGTTGCATACCCGCCTGAACACGCAGGAGACGCCGGTCTGCAAGTTCCAGATTGGCTGAAGCGCTGTGGTCGAGCCAGATGTTGATCGTTTCATCAGGCAGCGAAGAGAGGGCGCGGTCGGGCCACTCAACTATCAGCAGAGAAGCGTTCGACACTACCTCTTCCCACCCCAGCTCCTCCAGCTCGCGCTGATCGCGAACACGATAAAGATCAGCGTGGACAATTTCGCCCCGACGGGTTTGATAATGTTGCAGGAGTGAAAACGTCGGGCTGGTTACAACGGAGAGGTCGACGACGCCCGCGCCAGCACAAATAGCTCGGGCAAGCGTCGTTTTTCCCGAGCCAAGATCTCCATGAAGCGCTATCGCGGAGGGACGGTGCAGGGCGTCACCGAGCGCCCTTCCCCATGCTTCAAGCGACTGAATGTCTGGCGCGCGGGGCGCTCCCCGGCCCAGCAGCTCGGCTAACGATGTTGCGGATCCGACGGGATGATGATTGTCGTTCCGGATTTCACCTCCCACGACGACCGCCTGCACGACGAGAAGGAGCCTCGGTGGACACCGTTCCCGGCAGCCGTCGCGTTTCGACCTGAGCGCCCCGTGCCTGCTTCGGCTTGTCACCAAGCGCGCTGCGTACCTCGAACAGCTGATCGCGCAAACGCGCGGCAGCCTCGAAGTCGAGTGCAATCGCTGCTTCCCTCATCGCCGTCTCGAGTTCACCTACCAGGATCGTGAGCTCCTCGCGACTTCTCGGGACAGCCTCGCCGGCAATCTTTCTGGGAGCAGGTGCAGCGCCAACGGCCTTCTCAATTCGCGCGTCGGCAACTCGTGTAGTAAACCGAACTTCGTCGACACTACGCGTGACACCGTACGGGATGATGCCGTTGGCAATATTGTGATCGTGCTGAATGGTGCGACGGCGATCGGTTTCCTCGATTGCACGCTGCATCGAACCCGTGACGCGGTCGGCATAAAGAATAGCGGTGCCGTTCATGTGTCTCGCCGCTCGACCGATTGTCTGTATGAGAGAACGATCGCTACGCAGGAAACCTTCCTGATCTGCATCGAGTATCGCGACGAGAGATACTTCGGGCATGTCGAGCCCTTCCCGCAACAGATTGATTCCCACAAGTACATCGAACTCGCCCAGCCGAAGACCCCGCACAATTTCGACACGTTCAATTGCGTCGATGTCCGAGTGCATGTAGCGCACCCTCACTCCCATCTGTTGCAGATAGTCGGTAAGGTCTTCGGACATTCGTTTGGTTAAAGTTGTGACCAGTACCCGCTCACCCTTTCGCTCACGAAGCCGGATTTCGTGCAGAAGATCGTCGACCTGTCCCTTAACCGACCGCACCTCAATGGTGGGATCAAGCAAACCGGTCGGTCTGATCACCTGCTCCACCACAATCCCTTCCGACAAGCCAAGTTCTAGCTCTCCTGGCGTTGCCGACACATTGATCATTTGCGGAGCGAGACTCATAAATTCTTCGAAAACCAGCGGACGGTTATCCAGCGCGCTAGGCAATCGGAAACCATAGTCGACAAGTGTGAGCTTGCGTGCGCGGTCGCCGTTGTACATGCCGCGAACCTGCGGCAGCGTAACATGTGATTCGTCGACCACCACCAGATAGTCATCCGGGAAATAGTCGAGAAGACACGCCGGACGTTCGCCAGCCACACGACCACTGATATGCCGCGAGTAGTTCTCAATTCCAGCACATGTTCCAATTTCGGCGAGCATCTCTAGATCGAAGTGTGTGCGCTGTTCCAGACGCTGTGCCTCGAGGAGTTTGCTCTCGCCGCGAAGCTGTTCTAGCCTCTCTGACAACTCACCTCGTATGGCCACAGACGCGCGTTCGATCGTGGGGCGATTGGTTATGAAATGCTTTGCCGGATAAATCGCAGTGCGAGGCAGGGATGCGATTGTTTCGCCGGTAAGGGGATCGATCTTTGAGATTCTCTCAATTTCGTTACCCCACATTTCCACGCGCACGGCCTGCTCTTCGTACGCCGGAAAAATCTCGACGGTATCGCCACGTACTCGAAAAGTGCCGCGCTCGAACGCAACATCGTTTCGAAGATACTGAATTCCCACAAGGGAACGGATGATGTCATCGCGCGCAATTCGCTCCCCTTGCGACAGCGATACCATGCGCTCGCGGTACGACACAGGATCGCCAAGACCGTAGATGGCGGAAACGGTCGACACAATGACGACGTCGTCGCGCTCCATCAACGATGAAGTAGCGCGCAATCTCAGCCGGTCGATATCCTCGTTGATAGACGCATCTTTTTCGATATACGTATCACTCGACGGCACGTACGCTTCCGGCTGATAATAGTCGTAATACGAAATGAAGTATTCGACCGCGTTGCGCGGAAAGAAGCTTTTGATCTCACCATAAAGCTGTGCGGCAAGCGTCTTGTTGTGCGAGAGCACCAGGGTGGGCTTCCCCAGCTGCGCAATGACATTTGCGATCGTCATCGTCTTTCCGGATCCTGTTACACCCAGCAGTGTCTGGAACTTGTCTCCACGCTTGAGACCGGACACAAGTTCGGTGATGGCGCGCGGCTGGTCTCCCGCAGGCGAGAAGGGCGATTGAAGTTCGAACGAAGCCATTTACAAATATAGACAGAAAGTGGAGCGGGTGTCGGGTTTTCTTCGGTTAGCAGTAATGTCCGTCACTCGTCCGACGTAACTCGCTCGCGTCGAGTGACCGCGCCGATGCCCTTTACCTTTCGCGCCGCCTTCATGATGCGCTCGAGATGAGCCAGGTTCTCAACCTCCACCAGTGCGATTCCGGTAACTTTTCCGTCGATGGTCTTGAGCTCGAGGCTCCGGATATCGGTTCCGGTAGCGCTCACCGCAGCCGCCACATCTGCGTACAACCCTCGGCGGTCGATTCCTTCCATGGCAAGTCGGACGGTGAACCGCTCGCCCGCAATCTCGTGCCAATCGATGTCCAGTCGACGCTCTGGCTCGTGCACCAGGAAAAGCAGATTCGGACAGTCTCCACGATGAATACTCACCCCGCGACCCCTGGTGACGTAGCCAACCACCTTGTCGCCGGGCACGGGCTGGCAACACTGGGCGTAACGCACCAGCAGACCGTCAGCTCCATGTATACGGACACCTTTCCCGGCACCCCGTACCCGGTCGACCAATCTTTCGAGTGTACTGGGCTTCTCGATGGCTTCGCTCGCCCCTTCGAGCTCCGGATGCAGTGTCTTGAGAACCTGCATGACATGCACGTCACCCTGCCCAATCGACGCTACAAGATGATTCGCGTCCTGGAGCTTTAGTGTTCGTGCGACCGGGTTGAGCGCGTCATCATCCACTTTGGGCAGACGGCGACGGCGAAGCTCCCGGTCGAGAATATCGCGACCGAGCCGCACCGCCGAACTTCGCTCTTCGAGGCGCAGATGCTGACGAATCTTGTGTCGCGCGCGGCCAGTGCGCACATGAGCCAGCCAATCCTTACTCGGCTTCGAATTTGGATTGGTAAGAATTTCAACTGTTTCCGAGTTCTTGAGCTCGCGTGACAGTGGCGCAATGCGTCCATTTATCTTCGCGCCGGCGCAGTGCGCTCCAACCTGCGTGTGCACGGCAAACGCAAAATCGATTGGTGTGGCGCCCTTTGGCAGCCGTATTACATCGCCCGTTGGCGTGAATACGAAAATCTCGTCCTGATAGAGATCGAGCTTGAGAAACTCCAGGAATTCACCCGGCGTTTCAGCATCAAGTTGGAGTTCGAGAACCTGCCGGAACCATGCGAGGTGCCGATCGAGCTCGTCGGCACTTTTGTTCGACTCCTTGTATAACCAGTGCGCGGCAATTCCATGATCAGCCGTTCGGTGCATCTCGCGCGTTCGGATCTGAATCTCGAACAGCTGCCGACCCGGACCAAAAACTGTGGTGTGAATGGACTGGTAGCCATTTGATTTTGGCTGTGCGATGTAGTCCTTGATGCGCTCCTGAATGGGTGTGAATCCATCATGAATGACGCCCATCGCGTGATAACATTCGAGCACGTTTGGCACTATCACGCGGATTGCCATGAGATCGTAGATGTCTTCATACGGGCGATCACGCTGCTGCATCTTCTTGTAGATCGACCACAGATGCTTGGGTCGACCGGTCACCTCTACGTTGGCAATACCGGCATCCGTAAGCCGCTTCTCCAGCGGCTCCTTCATCTGTGCAATCAGCGATTCCCGTTGTGTACGCTTGGCCGCCACGAGCTTCGCAAGTGTTTTGTAGGCTTCCGGTTCCAGATGTTTGAACGCCAGATCCTCGAGCTCCCATCGAATCTTGGCCATGCCGAATCGATGCGCGAGCGGTGCGTACAGATCCCTCGTTTCCTGTGCGATGCGTCGGATCTTGTCGGGCGCGAGCCAATCGAGAGTGCGCATGTTGTGCAGACGGTCGGCAAGCTTGATCAAAATGACGCGAGCGTCCTTGGCGATCGAGAGCAGCAGCTTCCGGTAATTCTCTACCTGGCGTTCTTCCCGGGAGGACAGCGGCAGACTGGCAATCTTTGTCAGGCCGTTTACAATCTGCGCGACTTCCGGTCCAAACTCACGCTCGACATCTTCGACCGTAACCGACGTGTCTTCGACGACATCGTGAAGGAGGCCGCCAGCGACGGTAGTGCTGTCGAGCTGCAGGTCGGCGAGAATTCGTGCCACCTCCACGCAATGCGACACAAACGGCTCGCCCGACCGACGCACCTGACCGGCATGCGCTGCCTCTGAGAATTTGTAGGCGCGCACAAGCAGCTCGTTGTCGAGCCGATCGTGCAGTCCTTCGGTGTCTGTCCCGAAACCCGGGATTCCTTCGTGTAACGCTACTGTCGTCAAAGCAAACCTGCCTCCGCAAAGCTGACATACTTCCCGCGGCCCACGATGATGTGGTCGTGCACGGGTATATCCAATAAGCGTCCTGCGGCAACCAGCTGTTCCGTCACCACCCTGTCCTCCGCAGAAGGAGTAGGGTCTCCACTGGGGTGATTGTGCACGAGGATTACCGCCGCCGCACGCTCAGCGATCGCTTCCCGGAACACCTCCCGCGGATGCACCAGAGAGGAATTGAGAAGACCCCGTGTTATCAGCAAGTCGCGTTCGAGCCGATGCTGTGCGTCCAGAATAGCGACGTGAAACTCCTCCACAGGCAAATCCTGCAAACGTGGTCCAAACGTGGCCAGAACATCCTTTGGACCGCGAAGTGGTGCACCGGCATCCCGCGCCTCCACCGCCATTCGACGTCCCAGTTCCAACGCCGCGTGAACCGCAGCCGCCCGGGCTTCACCCACCCCGCGAACCCTTTTCAAAGTTGCCAATGGCGTGCCGGCCAGCCGGCCAAGCGAGCCATGTGAAGCATCGAGAACGATTCGCGCACAATCGAGTGAGGAATTCCCAGCGCCCCCGGTGCCCAGAATAACCGCCACCAACTCAATTGTACTCAGCGCACCTGCCCCAAGTGCCCTCATTCTCTCACGCGGACGTTCGGTGCAAGGCAGCTCTCGGATACTAGTTGCGAGTACCGGCGAAAAGATAGATGTCGAAGTCACTTGCACACTCGGGTTGTTGAAATCGTCGTTTGACTCCAGGAAGCAGTCGAGACGTACGCGATAAATGCGACAGATCGCGATAAGTCGCGAAAATACGCGATAATTACGCGACCGCTGGGGACAAACCGCTGCGCCGACGGACGTTGTCTGCGGCAGAACAATCGCACCGAGTACGCAAGCCATCGTCACCACGCGAACGCAGGAACAACGATCCGAATGCGCGGTCGAGATAGCGACGGCAATTCTGGAAAGGTGCTTAGCTTCCCGAATGTGCAACCTCCCCCTCCACGGCAGCCACATCATGATCGACGATCCATCCCCCATCACACACGAAGCGTCCGCAACCGCGCGCCAGACGCCGACCGAATACACCTTCGACCCCACAACGCCGGAGGAGTGGGGTGCACTTTGTTCCCTCGGACATCGAATGCTCGACGATATTCTCGAGTACATTCGTACCCTGCCATCTAAACCGGCGTGGCGAGAAATGCCGGACGAGGTGCGGGCGGCGCTGCGCGAAAGCGTACCGATAAACGGCGAAGGCGCGGAGTCTGCCTACCGTCAGTTCAGCGAGCTGATTCTTCCCTACCCCAACGGCAATCTCCACCCGCGATTTTTTGGCTGGGTGCAAGGCAACGGCACCATACTCGGCATGCTTTCCGACATGCTCGCTGCCGGAATGAACGCCCACCTAGGAGGCTTCAACCATGCACCGGCAGTCGTCGAGCGACAGGTAATCGACTGGTTTGGGGAGCTGTTCGGAATGCGGGGGGCTGGAGGTTTGCTCGTAACCGGCGGCACCATGGCGAATACATTGGGGCTCGCGGTCGCGCGTTTTTCAGACTCGCAGGCAAGAGGTCGCGATGTGCGCGAATTCGGGCTTCAGACGTGGCCGGGCGAACCCACGCCCGCGCCGATGGTGTTTTACGGCTCGAGCGAGACTCACAGTTGGGCGCATAAGGCCACCGAGTGGCTCGGCATGGGAAACCGCGCCTTTCGGCGCGTGCCGGTCAACGCCGCGTTTGAGATCGACATGGAGGCACTGGCGGTGATGATTGCTCAGGACAGAACCGATGGGCTTCGGCCGTTTTGCGTGATCGGCACTGCCGGAACAGTAAACACCGGCGCTACGGACGACCTGCGCGCTCTTGCAAAGCTCGCGCGTGCCGAAAAGCTATGGTTCCACGTCGATGGCGCTTTTGGCGCACTCGCATACCTCAGCCACTCACTACGTCCCCGTGTATCGGGTCTGGAAATGGCCGACTCTGTTGCCTTCGATCTCCACAAGTGGGGATCGCTTCCCTTTGAATGTGCCTGCGTTCTCATTCGCGACGCCGAGTTGCATCGAAAGGCTTTCGCAACGAACGCGAGCTATCTGGCAACGGCTTCGCGCGGCGTCAGCGCGGGAGTTCGTGATAGCGGCGATGCGAACTCGTCAGGTGAGGCAAGCTATTTCTCCAATCGCGGGCTGGACCTTACCCGCGGATTCAAGGCACTCAAAGTCTGGATGACGTTGAAGGCAGAGGGGATCCACAGGATCGCCAGCCTGGTGGAGCAGAACGTTGCTCAGAGCACCTATCTCGCCGGTTTGATAAAGCAGCACGACGAACTCGAACTGATGGCTCCGGTTCCGCTCAACATTGTGTGCTTCAGATACTGCCCTCGCACGAACTCGGCAGCAAACGGCAACCATTCCGAAGTAATCCCGCGCCACAATAAAGCATGCCACTCCCTCGACGCCCTGAATGCGGAACTGCTTCAACGACTCCAAGAGCGAGGAATCGCCGTTCCATCGAGCACACTCATCAACGGTCAATTCGCCATCCGCGTGGCCAACGTGAATCATCGTTCGAAGACAGCTGACTTCGATTCGCTGGTCGAGAGCGTAGTGGATATCGGTCGGGAGATAGTTCTTGAGAACAGGAGCTAATGCAACCGAGTTGCGCTTCGCTCCGAGACTAAATAAGCGAGTCCGCGCGTCTACAACAGCGCAATGCTGAGGGGAATCGACTTGTACGCATTGATGTTGCTCGGACTCGCCCGCGTAGCGGTACGTGCGCGCCTGTCCGCTCGATTGTCAAATAAGGCGCGCACGCTTGGTGATGGCTATCTACTGCTGACGTGATCAGCTGACAGTATCAGCCGCGATACCGAAGCTAGAGATTCGCTCCGTGACACTTCTTGAACTTCCTTCCCGAGCCACAGGGACAGGCATTATTACGGGGCGTGCTCTCCCAACCCGCCGGTAGCACTCCTCCCCCTGCTTCGAGCGTCTTCACGCTGCCTGCTCCCACAACCTGCGGCATCCCGCGCGCAACGGTCTTCTGCTGCTCAGCCTCCACAGCGGCCATCGAAGCGCCGTCGTTTTCTACATCCGCGATCGCATCTTCCGACGGGATGTCCTCGAGAATGCCGAGCGCGTTATAGCGCCTTGTAGGCCGTCCATTACCGGGCTGGCCGCCGTCGCCATTCTCCGTTGTCACTTCGCCCGCTGGACGGAACGTTGTGAATGTAGGTTGCGGTGCAGGTTCGAAAACCAGTTGGGCCTTAAGATACCGCTCGGTGAAAGTGTTTGCGAGATCGTGCATGAGATCGACAAACATTCCA
>JBBSTN010000059.1:0-12934 GCA_038235845.1 Gemmatimonadales bacterium
CGAAACGCATGGAGAAAACCTTCCTGAACAGCATCCTCCGCGTCGTCGTGCGAAAGCACGATTGAACGCGCCACCGCATACGCTCGACGTTGATGCTTTCGCACAAGACCCGCAAATGCTGCATTGTCTCCGCGCTGGGCGGCCAGCACGAGCTCCCGCTCTTCAAGAGCATCGGCAGAGGGCGATGGTCTGTCGTTCACAACCGGCACCAACTGCAAAACGCGCTCTCGGCGAAAAGCGTTCGGATGTCGATTGGGAACTGACGTTGCTTCGATACCATGACGATCAACGTCGACCACCGCCCCCGACGTGCTGGCCATGCGCTCCCACCTTTCCGCATACCCGAACGAGCTGTCCGAACTGGACAACGGGAGAGAGAATGAGGGTGCAGGAGAGGTCATCGCAGGTTGAGTTGGTGTCACCTGGAATACGCGCCCCCCGCGTTCGACGTTGAAGAATCGCCCACCAGGCCGAGCGACTCCGCAATCCCCTGCATCGCTGTAAGGACGACCGCGATATGCTCGTCCAGCGGGACACCAATCGACTCCGCTCCCTGCACGATATCATCGCGGTTCACGCCACGGGCAAAAGCCTTGTCCTTCATCTTTTTCCGTACACTTTTCACCTCTACATCGGCTATCGCTTTCGACGGCTTCACCAGCGCTGACGCCGTGAGGAGTCCGGTAAGCTCGTCACAGGCAAAGAGCGTTTTCGCTATAAGTGTGTCCCGAGCTACACCGGCGTACTCCGCGTGGCCGAGAATCGCGTCACAGACATCATCCGGCCAACCGTTGGCGCGGAGAAAACGCACACCCTCGGCCGGATGTTCCGCATGGGGCGACCGAGCTGCGTTGGGATAGCGCTCAGAGTCGAAGTCGTGTATCAGCCCTGTTATACCCCAGCGCTCTTCGTCTTCTCCAAAGCGTCTCGCGTACTCTCGCATTGCGGCTTCGACCGCCTTCATGTGCTTTCTGAGTGAATCGCTAGCTGTCCACGACTCCATCAGAGTCAGGGCTTCCGAACGGGAGGGTAATGGCATGTTTACGGGGCATTTGCAGGCGCACCACGCGCGAGCGACAGCAAATGTACCCTGCGACGGGCTCCGCCGGGCAGGGCACCGTCCTTGGCCCGTGGGGGGGAGCTGTCAGTCAACTGCCGTCACACGTGGATACGTGACAGGGGTCAGGTGACAGTGAAGGGAAAAGCCGTCACACGTGGATACGTGACAGGGGACAGGGGACAGTAAAGGGAAAAGCCGTCACACGTGGATACGTGACAGGGAACAGGTGACCGTGTGGCCGACTGTCACCGTCAACGGTTACTGATCCACGTGTGACGGCAGTTGGCTGACCGCTCCCAGGTCAGTGCGCATCCACCTTCACATTCCCCGTCTTTCCGGTCTTCCACACCAACAGCACGGGCAGCGCGCACACCAATAAGATTCCGCTAAGCAGGTAAAGCCGCGAAAATGCCAGTACGCTCGCCTGGGCCGAGATCTGATGATCGAGCATCATCAATGCTTGCTGCTTGGCCATCAGCACGTCAGAGCCCCTCGACAGCATTCCCCGGGTTAGCGCGGCCATCCGCTCCATCGCCAACGGATCTCCGTTTATCACATGCTCCGTCATCGTGGCCTTTTCAACCTTGGTGAGTCGCGACAATAAAGTTGCCATTATCGCAATTCCCATCGATCCGCCAAGTTGGCGCATGAGATTGAACATTCCGGTGCCCTGACTGATCCGACTCACCGGAAGGCCCGCAACAGTTGCCGCCGTAAGAGGCACGAAGATCAGTCCAAGCCCCACGCCGCGGAAAATCAACGGCCAGAAGAAATCGCCCTGCCCCGCATCGAGCGTGATGAGCGACAGCTGATACATCGAAAGCAGAAACAAAAACGAACCCGCTGTTATCAGCGGTCGCGCGTCCACCTTGGACGCCAGGCGACCCACAACTGCCATCGTTAGCGCAGAGGCCAGAGCACCCGGCAGAATCACGTTTCCCGTCTGCCGCGCGGAGTAGCCGTGAAGGCCCTGGAGGAAAACGGGAAGTACGAATACCGACCCGTAGAGCGCGAGCCCCAGAAAGGCCGCGAAGATTACACCGGGTGCAAGCTGTCGCGACTTCAGCACTCTCAAGTCGATGATCGGTTGAGCCGTGGTGAGTTCATGCCAGACCAGCGCGACGCCCGCAACCACAGTCGTTACCGCGAGACCGATAACAAACCTCGATTCGAACCAGTCAAATCGCTCGCCACGCTCAAGCATCCACTGAAGCGAACCCACCGCAAGCGTAAGCAACACTATTCCCATTACGTCGATGTTCGTCGCGCGCTTCTGATGCGAAGCATCCTTGACATACGTCCACACCATGTAGCCCGCGAGAATACCTAGTGGCACGTTGATATAGAAAATCCACGGCCACGTATAAGCGTCTACGATATAGCCGCCAAGTGTGGGCCCTATCGTCGGGCCAACCATGACACCGATACCGAAAATGGCCTGACCAGTGCCGCGCTCGTGAAGTGGAAACGATTCGAAGATCGTTGTTTGTGCGGTGGATAACAGTGCACCGCCGCCCAACCCCTGAATAATTCGCCAGAACACCAGCATCCACAATGAGGTCGCCGCGCCGCAGAAAAATGACGCAGCGACGAATATCGCTATGGAGCCGGTCAGATACCGTTGGCGTCCGAAATAAGATGACAACCACGTTGACATCGGAATGACGATCACGTTCGCGATGATGTAAGACGTCGACACCCACGCGATCTCATCGAGCGTCGCGCCAAGTGTGCCCATCATGTGAGGAATGGCGACGTTGACGATCGACGTGTCGACGAGTTCCAGCACCGCAGCGAGCGTCACCGCGATGGCAATGAGATACTTGTTGCGAAACGGATCGTCTGCCGGCTCGACGATCGCTTTTGATGGCGTAAAGTTCGCGCGCGGTGGGCGCGAAACAGCTGGTAACGGTTGCGTAGCCGTCGTCACGACAAATACCTATGCCTTGGGCAC
This sequence comes from Gemmatimonadales bacterium, assembly GCA_038235845.1. Taxonomy (GTDB): domain Bacteria; phylum Gemmatimonadota; class Gemmatimonadetes; order Gemmatimonadales; family Gemmatimonadaceae; genus Gemmatimonas. Next base: position 3,015 of record JBBSTN010000059.1, read on the forward strand.
GATCACATTCACGAGCACCGACATTCCCGGCCTTAACGGACGCTCCGCTCCAAGACCTTTTGTTACGCGGATGCGAACCGGCACACGCTGCACCACCTTCGTGAAGTTGCCGGTGGCATTGTCCGGTGGCAGAAGAGCGAACTTGGCTCCTGTTGCCGACGCTATGCTCTGCACTTCGCCTTCGACGTGCAGCGCGTACGCATCAATTTCGATGTCGACTTTCTCGCCGACGTGAATTCGCGCGAGCTGCGTTTCCTTGAAATTCGCAGTGATGAAAACGCCGGTATCCGAAACGATGGACATGAGAGTCTGCCCAGGCTGCACGAGCTGTCCCACTTCAACATTTGATCGTGACACAACACCCGCCAGCGGCGAGGTAATGGACGTGAACGAAAGTTGAAGTGCGGCGTTCTGGCGTGATGCGGCTGCAGACTGCAGTCGCGCATGTGCGAGCCGTACGCCAGCCTGGGCGTTTGCAACGCCGGAGCTGGCAGCGTTCACCTGTCGCTCTGTTGCGCTAACTGTTGCACGGGCTGCATCGAACGCCGCCTGTGCGGCATCCAGCGCCGCAGCGCTGATGATCTGTTTGCCCGCGAGCTCCTTCGCGCGTGCCAGATCGCTCTCTACTTTCGTCAAACTTGCGCGCGCCGCAATTACCTGCGCATCGCCAACGGCGCGCTGACTCGAAGCTGTTCGCACCTGTGCCAGTGCCTGTCCTTCTACACCGTTGCCTCCAACGGCAGCTTGTGCCGCTGCGAGATCCGCTTCCGCCTGGGCGAGACGTACATCGTATTCCCTGCTGTCGATGGTAACCAGCTCAGAATCGCCAGAAACATGACTGTTTTCGTTGAAGTTCACCGCTGTCACGTAGCCGCCGACCTTCGCCACTACGGGAACGATGTGACCGTCGACCTGAGCGTTGTCGGTGCTTTCATGCGTTCGCCCATAGCTCCAGCGCGTAACGCCCCAGTAGCCTGCACCTGCAAGCAGCACTAGCGGAACGATGAGCTTGAATACGTTACGTGGCTTTCGTGGTGCTTCCTCCTCATTGGAGATGGTGGCCTCGGGCCCTGCAGGGCCGGCGTCATCTTCGCCGACATCGTCGGCGGGTGAGGGTGCTGCTCCGTTGGATGCAACGGAGAGATCTTTCGGGTTAGTGACTGTTGTTGACATGTAAAGCTGTAGCTGTTCGAGAGTGGTTTGTATTTGGCGTCGGGTTCGCGCAATCGCTTTTGACTGCTGTCAGGCTCACGGCAGCTTCCTTACGGTTCCAGTCGCCCGGGCCAGCGAAACACGCGCGTTCTCGAAAGCCGCCAATGCGTCATTGCGCAACGTTCGACCCTGATTGAGCGACATCAACGCAGCAATCACGTCGGCGTTTCCCGACACTCCCGCGCGGAACCGCTCCTGAGCCTGCGATAGCTCCTGCTCGGCGAATTGCAAACGCTCGGTGGCCGCGCCAACCTGTTCACGTGCCGATGAGAGATCGAGCAACGCGCTCCGTACTTCGAGTGCGCTCTGGTCTCGCAGATCACGAAGCCGAGCGTCAACTTCGTTGAGAAGTGCCTGCTGCTCCTCGAGTCTTCCCGCTCTCCTGAAACCGTCGAACAATCCAACCGAGAGCTGAACGCCCCACGAGTACGTGGGCAGAAGTCGGTCTGCATTCTTTCCGATTACGCCATGATCTACCACGAGGCCGAGTTGCGGTGTTCGCTCCCACTTGACGGCGGAGACTGCGCGACGTTGCGCATCCTCCTGTGCCAGAAGGGCCCGCACATCTGCACGATCTAAAAATGCTTGTTTTAATGCGACCGTTTCACCTTGCGCGTCGATGTCGACGCGAAGCAGCGCGAGTGAATCATCCAGTGCGACAGGAGTATCGAACGGCACTCCCATCGCGCGCTTGAGCTCGAGCAGTGAGCGGTCACGCTCATTGCGGGCGCCAATAAGACTTGCACGCGCAGCCGCCAGTTGCGACCGCGCACGCGTTACGTCGAGCGCCACACCGACACCCGCGTCAAGCTGGTCGCGTGCGATCTGCACCAGTTCTGCAGCCAACGTCGAATCGGCGATGCGTGCAGATACCTGCGCCTGTGCACGTTCAGCACGCACATACGCAACCGCCGCAATCGCCGCCACTCCCTCTGCCTGGGCAACGGCTTCGGCTTCAAAAGCGCGGGTAGACGATTGCGCCGACCTCCAGCGCGCTACTGCCGCAAGGTCGACAATGGGCTGGCTCACACGATAGCGAAGATCAAGTGTTGGCACCGGGCCGATGATCTCACCGTCGGGGCGAAGCAATGGCTGCCCATTAGCACCGCGAAATGAGAAACCGAATGTGGCAGTGTTGATCGTGCGTGAGGCCTGCTGAATGCCTGCGTTCACCTCGGGCAAGAAGGCGCCACGACGCTGTACGACCCGCGATCTGGCCTGCGCGACACGCGCGTCGGCCACTTCAACCTGCGTGTTCCGTTTTGCTGCAATACGTGCCGCGTCGCCGAGTGACAGGGAGGTGAAGTCAACCGGCGTCTGCGCGTGCGCTCGCGAACTATTGAGAGAAACAAATAGCAGCGAAGCACAAGTGCCCGCCACGAATAAACGAAGGTTCATGTTTTCTGTGTTGCCGTCAGCGGTCTGAGCGCGTGAAGGTAGAAATCGATTAGTTGATCGCGTACGTCGTCATCGCTGTAGCTGCCGAGCGAACCGGAGAATTGATCGCGTGAACACCAGACGGTGTGCGTCACGGCAAGCGATTGAAGCATTCGCGCGGCCACAGCGGGGTCGATGTCTCTGAACTCTCCGCGACGCGTTCCGCGTTCCACAAGTGAGCCGATTAACCGTCTTCCGCGAGCGATCACCTCGTCGGCATAGAACTGGAGCAGCTCCGGGAAGTTGTGCAATTCGGCCATCACGAGCCTATGTACGACCTGAAAGCGATCCGAGCGCAGGAAGGCCCACCAGTCGACGAAGAATCGTTGGAGCTGTCGGGCCGCCGTCTCATGTTCGCTTTGCGCGACCCACTGTTCGGCGCTCTCGAGGGCGGCGATGATAGAACTCCTCACCATCTCCTGAAAGAGCGCTTCCTTGTTGGGGAAGTAGAGATAGATCGTGCCCTTGGCGACGCCTGCACCTCGGGCGATATCGTCGAGTCTGGCGCCGCCAAGCCCTCGTTCACCGAACTCACGAAAGGCGGCTTCGAGGATCTGTTGCGGGCGTTCTTCCGGCGCACGCCGGCGTTTCTGCTCAGGAGGTTCGGTGGATTCGATTAGCATGACTGGACTGCTGTCTTTCGTTACTGACTGACTGGTCAGTCTCCACAATCCTAGTCGGTAGCGGGCGAGCCGTGCAAGGGGCCTCCCATGCCGCATCTCTAAAAGCAAAAAGTGGAACCGCTGGCCACCGCGATTCCACTTTCTCCAGTCCTGCCGCAAATCGGCCCAACACGCGATCAGGCAGGCACGGATCCCCCTGGCCCTAAAGCCTGTTAATGCGTCGATGCCGCCGGAGTACCCTCCGCCTTCCCTTCAAAGTGACGGTTGGTCATCACCACTATTCCCCACAGTATCCCGCCGATAAAAATCCCGCCCAGTATCAGACCCATGAAGGCTGCGCCAGCGTCCGAACCATGTTTTGTCCCCGTGCTCATCGTAATGACCCGACTTTGAATGGTGAATTGACGTTGATCGCCTTACTCGCCAACATCTTCGACACGAACCGATTCCATGACATCGTTTGGCGAAATCTTTGGAATGACATCGACGCCCTCGGTGACCTTGCCGAACACGGTATGAACGCCGTTGAGATGGCGCGTATTCGCCTCGCTCAAAACGATAAAGAACTGACTTCCGCCCGTGTTCTTCCCCGCATGGGCCATGGACAGCGCGCCCACTTCGTGCTTGTGAGGGTTGCCAGAGGTCTCGCAATCAATCTTCCAGCCGGGGCCGCCAGTGCCAATCTTCGAATTGCCCACCGGAAGGTCGCGAGAAAGCGGATCGCCGCCCTGAACAACAAAATCCTCGATGACACGATGGAATTTCACTCCATCATAAAACTCGGAATTGGCGAGCTTCTCGAAGTTCTCGACGGTCTTGGGCGCCTCGGCCTCGTAAAGCTCGGCCTTCATCGTCCCCTTATTTGTCTTGATCGTGGCAACTTTTGACACTGCGTAACCTCTTCTAACTTCAGATTGTGGGTCTGATATCAATCAGATATGACAGACATGAATCGAATTGCGAGTTGGATGCTGCAAACCGCAAACTAGTGCGAAAGAGCTTTTCGGGAAACAGTCCCGACGCAATCTCAGCGCCCGCAGCTACACTAAACCCGCGCTCGGGCACACGTCATTCAACGCGCAAAGCTCGCACGCGGGCTTGCGCGCAAAACAGACTCGTCGTCCGTGCCAGATCAGGAGATGGCTGAGAATCGCCCATCGCCGCTGCGGGAATAGCCCCATCAACTCACGCTCGATTCCCACCGCGTCCGCCAGTCTCGTGAGTCCCAATCTGCGACTGAGACGCTGTACGTGCGTATCGACGACGATGCCCTCGTTACGGTCGAAGGCATTTCCGAGAATCACATTTGCCGTTTTCCGGCCAACGCCGCTCAGAGTCGTAAGCTCTTGCAGGCTCCCTGGAACCGCGCCGTCAAATTCGCTCTCCAGCGACTTCGCCATGCCGATGAGACTTTTCGTCTTCGCCCGGAAGAATCCGGTGCTCCGAATAATTTCCTCGACCTCCGACGGTTCGGCCTCCGCTAGCGCCTCTGAATCTGGGTATCGGGAAAAAAGCGACGGGGTGACCATATTGACGCGCGCGTCGGTGCACTGAGCACTTAAAATCGTGGCACAGAGCAGCTGAAATGCGTTTGCATGATCCAGCTCGCAGTGCGCATCCGGGTACTCCATGAGCAACCTTTCGAGCACGATGTCCGCCACCTCCCGTCGCGCTGCCTTGCTGCGGGGCGCGACCTTTAGTGGAGGCGCCTTCTGTGACGGCTTTTCACCGATGCTGCGCGACTTGCGAGCTGCCACGTGTGCCGTGATGAGTTGAAACAAGCGCAGGGTCATTTTCAGGCCAGCCCAACGAGCCCGGTATTTTTCTCGCCCGCGCAAACGTGAGCACGTCCGCCAGCGATCGCGTGTTCAGCACATTTTGCGCGCTTAGCCAACCCTTCCGCGCAATCGCAACGCCGAGTTCGAGATGCGAGAAGCCCTGGGGAGAATGTGCGTCAGGGCCAATCGAGACCATCGTGCCATATTTGCGCGCAATCCGGCATGCGCGCCAGTCGATGTCCAGTCTGTGCGGGTCGGCGTTTAGCTCCACGGCTACTCCCACGCGTCCAGCCTTCTCGATCACCGCTTCCATGTCGATGGCGTACGCCTCGCGGGTAAGCAGCAGACGCCCGGTAGGATGACCGAGGATGGTGATATGCGGGTCGTCCAGCGCCTTGAGCACCCGGTCGGTCATCTGACGCTCGTTCATGCCGTAGCGCGTGTGAATCGAGCCAATGACGAAATCGAATCGATCGAGCACAGACGCGTCATAATCGACTCTTCCGCAGGGCAGAATGTCAGCTTCGATACCTTTGAGTATTCTGAACTCTACCCCCGCGGCTTCGTAGCTTTCGTTGAGTGCGTCGATCTCCTCGTGCTGACGGAGAATTGCCTCGCGCGACAGGCCGCCGGCGTATGTGTTCGACTGCGAATGGTCGGAAACGCCGAGATATCCAAGGCCTCGTTGCTGTGCAGCGGCGGCCATTTCCGAGATGGGCGAGCCACCGTCGCTATAGTGCGAATGACAGTGCAGGGCACCGGCCAGCTCCGACTCCACGATCAAACCTGGAATCTCGCCGTTTAATGCGGCTTCGATTTCACCATTTGCCTCACGCCTTTCCGGCTCCACGTAGGACATTCCGCACAATGCGTAGAGATCGCGTTCGTTATTGATCGCGATTATCTCACCAGCGGCATCGCGCAGTTCATCGTTGGCCAGGGTCAAGCCCAGTTCGGACGCTCTCCCGGCGACTGCGTTGACATGTGCACTGCTTCCGGTTGCACGCCAGAGAGCCAAGGTGAACTGATGCGCGCGCACGCAAGACAAATCGACGATGACTCCGTCGGTAAACCGGAGGCGGAGACTGCGCCCGCCGCCTCCCAGCACCGCTTCCACACCACGAATCTGTGACAAAGCCATCGCCACCATCGACGGGGAGCCGCTTACCGAAGCGACTATGTCGATGTCGCCTACGACTTCATTTCTCCTCCGGATCGACCCGGCAATCTCGGCCTCCAGTACGCCATCCTGCGCCGCGATAACCTCGCGAATGCGCAACGCCTCAGCGTGCGCATGTTGCCAGAGAACGTAGGCACCCGAAGAGCGGAGGTCAGCGATGCCCTTGAGAATCCGGGCGGCAGTTCGCGCACCGAATTTCGGCAATCCCGCCACTCTTCCGTCGCGAGCGGCGGTTTCCAGCTCTTGAAGCGTCTCCACATGCAGCCCCTCGTGAAGTGCCCGGATTCGAGCCGGCCCCAAGCCTGGCACTCGCAACATCTCCAGCAGTCCCTCGGGTGTCCGCTCCTGCAATGACTCCAGATATAGCGACCCGTTGGTCTCGCTCAGCTCGAGGAAAGTGCTGGATACCAGCGGATGAGTTCCAATGCTGTCTCCCAGCGGGGCGTCGCCAAATGCGGCCAGGGTGCGCGCGGCGGCGTGCATGGCGCGTGCTCCTTCTGGATCTTCATTGTGCAGCTCCAGGAGCGTGGCGATCTGGGAAAAGGCATTAGCGGCGCCGCGGCAGTTCATACTCTCAATATACCGCAATATCCCGCCGGTCGTTTCCAGACACGCAGGTGCCCTAGCTTTCAACTCCAGCGAGCATCTTTGCCTGCCTCACCAGTTCAACGAGCTGTCGTTCTGTGAGCTCCATTTCCTGTGCAGCGGCCTCACCATCGAGGAGACCGGTGCGCATGCTTACCGCCACCTGGTTGAGATAACGGATTTTGGCCAGAATCTCGAGCGTGAGATGACGAAGTCCAAGAAAGCGACGCTTTTCCGCGTTCGCGCGACGATAGCGTTGCAGCAACTCATCCGGACGAAATCTTCTCGCTAGCACAAGCACCTCGGCTTCAGTGCGTCCGGGAAGCACCCCGCGATCGGGGATGCCGCTGTTGTCCCACTCCAAGTCTGCAAACCACAGACGTCCAATGAATTCGACACCATCATGCGCGGTATGAACCGTAACACGAAAGCGGCGATCATCAACATCAATTGTCGTGATCGGAGTATGGATTACTTCGCCGAGATGGAGCATGAAGTTGGTATGCTTTATTTCTGTTGCAGAAAGGCTGCGATGGCTTCGAATAGTTCGTCCGGTTGCTCCACGTACGGCACGTGTCCGGACGTTTCGAGAACCAGCAGCGTGGCGTCTAACGACTCCGCTACTGCCTCCGATGACGACAGAGGAATGGGATCGTTGCGCCCATGAACAACCAGCACTGGCATATGAACGGAGCGTAGCGATTCACGAAGGTCGAAATCTCCCAGACTTTCCCAAATCGATTGCTGCACACGTCCCGTTACCCGAAACGGTGTAAGTGCTCCAGCAAGTTCCGGATTTGAGAAATATGCTGCTACGCTCAGTTCAAAACTTCGTTGACGATACGCGTCGATGTCACGTTCACGAAGTCCGGATTCGGAAAGCCTGGCGCGCAATGATTGAATATCTGCACCGCGCTGTCTCGAAAGAAGCTCGCTCTCGAATTCCTTGCGCCACTCGCGTGTGACCGGAGCCGGTGAAACGAGCACCAGACGATCGGGTTGGGGAAGATCTGCATTTCTCGCAGCCTCGATGGCGTAAAGCATTGCCAGCAGACCACCCCAGGAGTACCCGATAATTGTCAGCGGCTGTAAAGCGAGTTCGCGAATGACGAGCGCCATGTCGTCGACCTGCGTCCGCCAGGTTATCGGCTCTCGGTCGTCGGTGCGCGAGAGCCCACCTCCACGCTGATCGTAAGTAACGAGCCGGTGATGTTTCGCGAGTTCGAGAAAGTAGGGATAGAGGTAATCGTGGTGCGCGCCGGGACCGCCGTGAAGGAGCAAGAGATTGCGCGCCGAAACCGACGCTGAAACCGACGCGGAACCCGACGCTGAGGCATACGGTCCGTCTTCCCGCCAGAAAAGCGGCACAGGCGTAGACGTCGTGTAGCCACTCGACTCTGGTTCTGGAATTGGCGGCGGGGAGTATGACGACGCGGGCAGCCCATCATGAGACGAAGCGATTTCGGATTTCCTGTCGATATTCATCATGCAAACTCGTTCACTACCTCGGCTGTGCCAACATGCACACGCACGGTGTCGACGATATCGCGACCGTACCCGCCTGCGATGGTCACCGCGACGGGTAACCCGACGTCTCTGCATGCTTCCATCACCATCATGTCGCGGCGGCGAAGACCGTCAAATGTCATCGAGAGTCGTCCGAGTTTGTCGTTTTCATGTGGATCTGCGCCTGCGAGGTAAAACACTAAGTCGGCTCGTGCCTCCCGGATTACACGCGGCAATGCGGCGCTCAAAATCGAGAGATACTCGGCGTCACCCGTGGCGTCGTCGAGGTCGATGTCGAGCGAACCTGGCACCTTTCGGAAGGGATAATTCCGACCACCGTGCATGCTGAACGTGTATGCGCTGCTGTCATTCGAGAAAATGGCGTGTGTGCCGTTGCCCTGATGGACGTCGAGATCGACAATTGCCACCCGCTTGACGAGGCCTTCCGCCTGCAATGCCCGCGTAGCGACCGCTACGTCGTTGAACACGCAGAAACCTTCGCCGTGGGAGGGAAAGGAGTGGTGAGTACCACCGGCAAGGTTCATTGCCACGCCCTGTTCGAGCGCATGTCGGGCGGCAGCGACGGTGCCGCCGAGCGCTCGCAGTGAACGTTCGACAAGGTCGGTGCTCCAGGGAAATCCCATTCGTCTGATGGCGGCGCTGGTAATCGCGCCGTTACGGAACGATTCTATATATTCGCGGTCATGAACGCGCAGCAGCATTTCGTCGGTTGCGGCTGAGGCGTCCCCAATTTGGGAGGTGCTCACCAGGCCGGAACCAAGCAACTGATCGCGGATCATCCCGTACTTTGCCACCGGGAAACGGTGACCGTCGGGTAATGGAAATGTGTATTTCGCCGATGACCAGAGTGCCAGCATCGGTGATAGTTAATAGGTTGTTGTCAGCATGCTGACGGCACGCTCCAATGGTGTCGCGGCAGGTCCGTCGGCGTTCGACCACGTCTCGAGCGGGGGAGTTAATGGCACAGTTTGGGACATTTTCCAGGGGAACGCTCGGGCCGCGACCGGCAGTGGCAAAAACTGCAGCCCTGCTCGGCAGGCCAATAGAGCGTGAAACGCTCAGCGATGGCCGGACGCCGACGGAGCTTGCCGACCTCGTCAGACAACTCGATCTTGCGGACGTTTCCGTAGAGACCTGGGAGTCGCCCGCGATGGCCGGGGTTAGGGCGGCGCTGCGGAAGATGAGTGCCCGCTCCCGTGAGTCGGAGTTGAGAGTCGAGACGGCGCACGTCAGCGATGCGATGGCCGATTTACGACAAAAGATGTTGGAGAGGGGCGCGGCTTCCATTTTCATCAGGGATTCGGCAGCGCCCGGAGAGCTTTTGACGCTTGCACGATGGCTATGTCGGGATCTGGCCGTGGCATCGCCCGCCGTTGCTCCGCCCAGCGAGGAGTCCGCTGGGAAGGGGACGCCGAGCGCGACGGCAATTTCAACCGCCAACATCCGCTTGTCGCCGTTTTCGTCCGCGCGTGTGCCAACGCCATCGTCCAATCTGGCCACCGCGGTTGAACTGGGTGATAGGGAGCTGTTGCGAACCTGGAGTATTCTGGTGCTCCCGGTAAAAGCTCCCGCGGTGAC